>NZ_CP044126.1:0-343125 GCF_016864575.1 Rhizobium sp. BG4 | reverse complement strand
GCCTCCGTGAGGAAAGCGGCGACTATGAATATCAGGGCAGGGGGCGCTATGTGCGCATCCCGTCAATGCTTGGCAAAGAGGAGAAAACGAGATGGCAAGACATAGGTCCCGTACCCGAGGGAAGGCCGTGGCGGACACCGCTCGGCCCGACCGAAAGACCACCCATGACCCGATCGCAAAGGGAGCAACTGCGATCGGAGCTAGATCGGCTCGACCGATCAAAGGTGGTCTGGATACGATCAAGCTCGACAGAGTTTCGCGGACGCTGGAAGCTCGCGATGTCGAGGATTCAGCGCGGCGGCGACAGCAAGCCCGTATGGATGCATTCCTTGATCGGAAAAGAGACGCCCTTGGGCGGCTAAACGACGCCCATATGGCGGCGGTAACTGCGCCACAAAAACCGCGACCTAATCAGGTCCGGTTCAGCGATCTAGGCTCTATGAGCCTCCAAAAAGTGACGGCCAAAAACAAATACGCTGAGCCCGACGCAAGAAGGTCACCAAACGAAGAAAAGGTGCGCGAAGCTCCTACGTGTAAACCAAGGCCAGAACATAATCGTGGAAGTGGCGGCAGTAGGTCGTTTGTACCGTGGTGCGACCGCAAACGGTAAAACACCAAAAAAAGTCCAAGGGGAAGTATTGCGTACCCCCTTGGCAAGAGCGGGCAAATCAGTGCATCGCTCGTTACGTGAGAGCAGGGGCGGCATTAAGGCTGCCGGTCCGTAGGACAAGAAAAGTCCCTAGACGTTGTTCGTTCCTGAGTGGTCGCGGGTAAACCACTCTTAGCTCTCACACGTTCAATAGCTCGCGTAAAGGTAGAGCGTGTTCACGCTTTGTTCCGTAGTGTCGCATAATATACGTTATGGAACCACCTGACGGATTGAGCCGATATTCAAAAACATCAACTGCGGTATGTGCTTAGAGGCCCACATTCACCTCACTCATCAAATGGCCCTAAACCCTTGAAGCTTCACCCCTACCAAAGCGGCGCATGCCGGTTGACGTCCTTGTAGAGCAAGTACCTGAACTTGCCCGGACCGCCAGCGTAGCAAGCTTGCGGGCAGAAGGCGCGCAGCCACATGAAGTCGCCGGCTTCGACTTCCACCCAGTCCTGGTTGAGGCGGTAGACGGCGCGGCCTTCGAGGACGTAGAGGCCGTGTTCCATGACGTGGGTTTCCATGAAGGGTATCACGGCGCCCGGCTCGAAGGTCACGATGGTGACATGCATGTCGTAGCGGATATCGGCGGGGTCGATGAAGCGGGTCGTTGCCCACTTGCCTTCGGTGCCCGGCATGGCGCCCGGCGGGTGTTCGTCTTCGTGGGTAAAGATCGCGGGCGGCGGCTCCAGTCCCTCGACGGGTTGGAAGGCCTTGCGGATCCAGTGGAAGGTCGCGGCATCGGCGCCGTTGTTCTGCAGCGTCCAGGCGCTTCCGGCAGGCAGGAAGGCGAAGGAGCCGGCGTTGAGGTGATGGACTCGTCCTTCATGGCCGATCGCCAGCGTGCCCGCCACGACGAAGATTGCCGTTTCGGCGCGCGGTTCGGATTCCGGCTTTGCGCTGCCGCCGCCGGGTTCCACTTCCATGATATATTGCGAGAAGGTCTCGGAGAAACCGGTCATCGGGCGGGCGATGATCCAGGCGCGGGTCTTCGTCCAGTGCGGCAGATAGCTGGTGACGATATCGGTCATCACGCCCTTCGGGATAACCGCATATGCCGTCGTGAACACGGCCTTGCCGGAGAGCAGATCGGTCTGCGGCGGAAGTCCGCCTGGCGGGGAATAGTAGGAGCGGTTTTCCATGGGAGATTCTCTCTGCGTCTTGAAGGTCTCGAACGGTAGCCTTTGGTCTCCGCCTTCTCAAGAAGCGCCGGCGCGAAAAGAGAGATCGTCTATGCGGCGCCACTATTTTAGACCAAAAGTTTGCGGCTCAGGTGCCAAGCTCTTGTCATCGGGTATGGTGCGCGAGGCAGCGCAACGGCAGTCATAGAGAGGGGCAAGAATGATCCAGCTACCGTTCGAACGGCAGGAATACCAGGAGCGGCTCACAAAGATCCGCGTCGAGATGCGCAGGCGCGAGCTTGAGCTTCTGGTGATCAACGACGTCGCGAACCAGCATTACATAACCGGTTACGACGGCTGGTCTTTTTATACGCCGCAGACGGTGCTGGTGCCGGTCGAAGATGGCGCCGAGCCGGTCTGGCTCGGGCGTGCCATGGATGCGGCGGGCGGCTTGCTGACGGCCTGGATGAAGCCCGAAAATGTCGTCGGCTTCCCCGAACCTTATGTGCAACAGGCCGATCGCCATCCGATGGACTGGATCGCGCAATGGATCGTCTCGAAAGGCTGGGGTGGACGCCGGATCGGCATCGAGCTGGAGGCCTATTACTATTCGCCGAAGGCGCATGCGCGCCTTGTCGCCGGGTTGCCGAACGCGACGTTCGTCGATGCCGATCTCCTCGTCAACTGGATACGCTCGGTGAAGAGCCCGGCCGAAATCGGCTATCTCAGGAAGGCATCGCGTCTGGCGGAAGCGGCGGTGACGGCGGCCTATGATGCGATTGCGCCGGGTGTGCGCGAATGCGATGCAATCGCCAAGATCCAGACCGCGCAGGTGGCCGGAAGTGCCGACTATGCAGGCGATATCACTGCCCTGCCCCCGACCATCCTCGGCGGTGAGAACGCCTCGGCGCCGCACATCATGTGGAGCGACCGCCGTTTCGGCAAGGACGAGACCATTGCGCTTGAGCTTGCCGGTGTCTGCCGCCGCTATACGGCGGGTCTGGCGCGCACCATGCAGCTCGGCAAGGCGTCTCCTCAGGTGACCGAGACGGCAAAGGCGGTGCTTGAGGGCATGGAAGCCGTTCTCGCGTCAATCTGGCCGGGTGTGCTGGCTGAAGATGTCGAGCTCGCCTGGCGCGGGGTCATCGAGCGCTATGGTCTGAAGAAGGAGTCGCGCATCGGCTATTCGATTGGCGTCGCCTACCCGCCGGATTGGGGCGAGCACACGATCAGCCTTCGCCCCGGCGACAAGAGCGTGCTGCAGCCCGGCAATGTCATCCACTCCATTCTGGGCATGTGGATGGATGGATGGGGCATCGAGGTCAGCGAGACCATTCTGGTGACCGCGACCGGCGCTGAGACGCTGACCAACCTGCCGAGAGAAATCCATGCCAAGGCCTGATCAGCTGGCTGCCGAGCTTGTCGCGCGGATGATTGCCGTGCGCCGGCACCTCCACGTCAATCCCGAGCTTTCCAACGAGGAGGCCGAAACCCAGGCCTATCTTCGAGCACAGCTTGAGGCCGAGGGACTGGCTGATATCCGTGATGTCGCGGGTTACGGCCTTTCGGTCGACATTGCAGGTACCGGCGGCTTCTCCAACCGCAAGGTCGCGGTGCGCGCCGATATCGACGCGCTGCCGATCGAGGAGCGCTCGGGCGTTGCGTTCTCTTCGGCGAAATCCGGTGTCATGCACGCCTGCGGGCACGATGCGCATGCGGCGATGGTCTTTGCCGCGGCCACTCACCTGCACCGGCATCGTGACAGCTTTGCCGGGACGGTCCGCTTCATCTTCCAGCCGGCTGAGGAAGCCGAGCCGCTCGGCGGGCGGCGTATCGTGGAGGAAGGCCTGCTTGATGATATCGACGCGGCGATCGGCATCCATGTCGATCCCTATACCGAGACCGGCAAGATCTCGGTCTCTGGCGGACCCTATACGCTGGCGAGCGATATTTTCGATGTCATCGTCAGGGGCACCTCCGCGCATGCCGCGAAACCGGCGGAAGGAGTCGATGCGATTGCCGCGGCCTGCGCCATGGTCTCGGAACTGCAGAAGATCGTTGCTCGGGAAACTGATGCCTATGATCCCCTGGTGGTGTCGATCACCGGTATCGAGGGAGGTGGCGCCTATAACGTCATTGCCGATACCGTGCGGCTGAAGGGAACGATCCGCAGCGGCAGCCCGGCTACCCGGCTTCGGGCCCGCGAGCGGGTTCATGAAATCCTGCAGGGGCTTGCCGCCGCCCACCGCGCAACGGTCGAGTTCAAGCTGATCGAGGGAGAGCCGCCTGTCGTCAATGACGCGGCGCTGGCGCAGCTCGTCTCGTCGGCGGCTGATCAGCTTTTCGGGGCGGGCACGTCGATTGCGGCGCCCGGCTGGACTGCGGCTGATGATTTCGGCTTCTACAGCGAGAAGCAGCCATCGGTTTATTTCAGGCTCGGCATTCGCAACGAGACCGAGGGCTCGATATACCCGCTGCACCATCCGCAATTCCGGGTCGATGAAGCCGCGCTGAGAATCGGCGCCGAGACGATTGCCAAGGTGGCATGCGAGGCGCTCGGCGTCTGAGTTGGAAGCGGCGCCGGTGGCTTTCCACCGGCGCGCCATTTCATTTACTTCTGAGCGGCCTTCGGCGACGCCTGCAGCAGATCCGCTTCGTCGGAGACGATGGCGGCAGCTTCGGTCAAGAGCACGTCCTTTGCCTTCTTGCGGGCATTTTCGATCGCGAGATCGGCGCTCAGACTGCGTTCGTTCGACTGCAGGCCGTCGTCGGCATCGGGGTCGTCGCCACCGGTCACCGCTGCGCGGGACTTCAGCCGGGCCTCACGGGCTGCCAACTCCTTGCGGCGCTCGGCCTCGTTCAGCGAAATGGTGCCCTTCTCGCGCTGCGCCTTCAGGTCGGCAATGTCTTCCAGCAGGCTCTTGTAATCAGGATCGTTCTTCACGCGCGCGTCGTGTCGGCTCAGCAATTCCGGCAGCATCGCCGTGACGTCGCCTTCCGGCGAATATTTCGCGGCCTTGATCTGCGTCCAGGGCAGCGCGTTGTCATAGCTCGTCTCGCCGAAGGTCGACGGGTCCGAAAGACCAGGCAGGCTGATATCGGGGGTTACGCCACGCAGCTGCGTCGTGCCGCCATTGATGCGGAAGAACTGCGCGATGGTGACCTTCAGTTCGCCGAACTTCGGCTTGCTGTTATTGGCCATTTCGTCGAGGTCGACGACGGTCTGCACCGTGCCCTTGCCGAAGCTCTGCTCGCCGATGATCACGCCACGGCCGTAATCCTGGATGGCCGCTGCAAAGATTTCGGAAGCCGAAGCCGAGCCGCGATTGATCAGCACGCCAAGCGGGCCGCTCCAGACCGGAGCCTTGAAGTCTGCCTTCTGCACGGCCACCTTGCCGTCGCTGCCGCGCTGCTGCACGACCGGGCCGTTGCCGATGAACAGGCCCGTCAGGTCGATCGCTTCGCTGAGCGAGCCGCCGCCATTGTTGCGGATGTCGAGCAGGACGCTGTCGACGCCCTCCTGCTTCAGCTCAAGCAGAAGCTTCGCGACATCGCGGCTGGCGCTCTTGTAATCCTTGTCGCCCTTCCGGCGCGCTTCGAAATCCTCATAGAAGGCCGGCAGCGTGATGACGCCGACCTTGCGCGTGGCGTCGCCGTCCTTGACTGTGAGAATGTCCTTGCGGGCAGCCTGCTTTTCGAGACTGATCTTGTCGCGCACCAGGCTGATGATGTGATGGCTGCCCTCCGCGCCGGCCTCAGCCGGCAGGATATCGAGCCGCACGACGGAATCCTTCTCGCCGCGGATCATCTGCACGACCTCGTCGAGGCGCGTGCCCATCACGTCCTTGATCGGACCCTTTTCCCCCTGCCCTACGCCGACGATACGGTCGCCGACGGCAAGCTTGCCGGACAGTTGTGCCGGACCGCCGGGAACGAGCTCGCGGATCGTCGTATAGTCGTCGCGCTCCTGCAGCACGGCGCCGATGCCGACCAGGGAAAGCTTCATCGAAATATCGAAATCGGCGGAAGCCGCCGCGCCGAAATAATCGGTGTGCGGATCGACCGAGGTCGCATAGGCGTCCATGAACGTCTGGAAGACGTCTTCGCTCTTGTATTTGTAGGCGCGCTCCAGCGTATTCTCGTAGCGCTTGTCGAGCGTATCGCGGATCGCCGCGTCATCCTTGCCGCCGAGCTTAAGGCGCAGCCAGTCGCTCTTGACGCGCTTGCGCCAGAGATCATCGGCCTCCGCCTCGGATTTCGGCCACGGCGCCTTGTCGCGCAGCACGGCGAAATCCTCGTGCGCGTTGAAATCGAAATTCTGCTTGAGGAGGCCGCGCGCATAATTCATGCGGTCGACGACCCGCTTCTCATAGGTATTGAAGATCGAGAACGGGATCTGCAGGTTCTGCTGGGCGATCGCATCATCGATCTTGCCCTTGTCGGCCATGAATTTATCGATGTCCGTCTGCAGGAAAATCGTCCGGTCGGGATCGAGCGCCTTGATGTAGCTATCCATGATCTTGGCCGAGAGATCATCGTCGAGCGGAACCGGCCGGTAGCTGTAGCGCGTCAGAAATTGCGCGCTCATCTGGGCTGCCTGGCCCTGCTGCTTCAGCGGCTCAAGGACAGGCGGGGCAGCTTCCAGGGCATACGCGGACGGCGCAACTGCAAGGAAAAGACCGAATATTCCGTAGTGTATGCGCATTCCGCTCTGATCCAACTCTGGGTGCCGCGTTTCGAAACAATGATGTAGGTGGAACAATTATGGCTTTTTCGCAACCGGGCGGGCGCATCTTTGCCGATAAGCATTTCGTGATTGTTGAGCTGGGCCCGGCCAATCGTTGCCTTTTCCGGCTTTAAATGTGAGCCGCAAACTCAGCGCAGATCGGCCCGGAGTTCACGGACCCCTCGCCCCAACCGGTCTCGCAGCAGTGTACGCAACGTAGCGCCGTCGACATAGCCGACCTCGGTGGCGATGGCTTCCACATCCATACCGCTGCCATGAAGGAGCGCCTGTGCCCGCTCGACCCGGAGATCCTGGAAATAGGCGAGCGGCGACTTGCCGAGCACCGCCTGGCAGCGCCGCTGAAGCGAACGGGTGCTGGTGCCGAGCGCCTTGGCGGCCTCCTGCAGCGAGAAGCCTTCCTGTAGGTGATCGCGCGACCATCGCTCGAAATGCGAAATCAGCGGGTCGGCCTGCGCCAGATGATTGGGAATGATGTAGAAGGCCTGTGACGAGCGGATATCTGCGAGAAGATAGCGCGATACCAGCGACGCCAATTCCGGGCTGGCCTTGCGGATCAGCCAAAGGGCGAGATCGAGATGCCCCATGGCGGCACCGGCCGTGACGCCGATTGCCGAGGGAACGAGCATACGGGTCTCATCGAGCAGAACCTTCGGATAGCGCTGGCGAAAGAACGGCGCGAGCGACCACGATGTCGTCGCTTCCCGCCCGTCGAGAAGACCGGCATCCGCAATCAGGAACGTTCCGATGCAGGACGAGCCGACCTGCGCACCTTCCTGATGCCATTGCAGAAGTTGGGCCTTGGCCTGGCGAACGTCCGGCCGCTGCAGCGATGGCAGCAATGTCTCGGGCGTCGTTGCCCTGAGGGCGGGCACGATGATCCAGTCGGGTTTCAGATCCGGTGTGATCGGCTTCACCGGAATGATCAGCCCCTGCGCCGAGGTGACCTTCTTGCGTACGCCGACGACGGTGACATCGAAACGCGGCGTCCCGCCGAGCAGCTTTCCCGACAGCGAGTTTGCGGTGGCAAAGGCGTCGAGCGTGACCGTGAGCCCGGAATCGAACAGCCCTTCCAGGGCGAGGACGGCAATGCGCATGGCGTGAATGACCTCGATACTATCTTTTACGACACTATGCGCTTTCGCTGGAAATGGCTAGAGGCCGCGCAACCCTCCCCTGCCCGACTGGCACGATCGCCGAGGCGCATTGGCGTGAATCATATCAAAGTTGGCATTTACGCCCATAGCCACGTGTTCGCCAGGAGTTAGGTTGGTGCGCAGGCAGACGAGCCGGCATCATTTCACTTACGGAGATCAATTTCATGCAACCCACCATCCTGATCGGCGGTGCTACCGGCGCGACGGGCAGCGCCGCCGCGAAAATCCTCCTGGAGAAAGGCTTCGGCGTCAGGGCCTTGGCGCACAAGGAAGATGGCCGATCTGGGCAGCTCAAGGCTCTTGGCGCTGAAGTCTTCGTCGCTGATCTTCTGGATTTCCGTGCTGTCCGCCGGGCTTTTGACGGGATCAAGCGTGCCTATTTCGTCTATCCGATGCGGCCGGGCCTGGTGCAGGCCACGGCGCATTTCGCACAGGCCGCGTTGGAAGCCAGCGCGGAATTCATCGTCAACATGTCACAGAAGACTGCGCGCTCCGACGCGCCGAGCGACTCGGCGCAGCAGCACTGGCTGGCGGAACGCATCTTCGATCGGGCGGGAACGCCGGTCGCCCACCTGCATCCGACCGCCTTCTGCGAATGGCTGCTCTACATGCGCAAGATGATCCGCGAGGGCCGCTACGCCGTCGCCTTCCAGCCAACGGGCCGCTTCGCACCGATCGCCGCCGAAGATCAGGGCGCCGTCATCGCCGCCATTCTTGCCGATCCCACCGGTCACGCTGGCAAGACCTATCCGCTGACCGGTCCTGTTGAGCTGACGCCGCCCGAGATCGCCGAGACCGTCGGCAATACGCTCGGCAAGACGGTGCGCTACGAGACAATTACCGGCGAGCAATGGGTCCTCGAAGTCGCCGGCCAGGACATCCCGTTCCTGACGCAGCACATCAAGGCGATTGCCGAAATGCATCGTGACGGGCTGATGGCGGGCACCAGCGATTTTGTCGAGCGGATAACCGGCCGGGCGCCGATGACGCTCGCAGAATTCGTCGACAAGCACCGCGCCGTCTGGCTCTGATAGGGGCGCGGCGACTGGAAGTTTCATTAGAAAATGCGCGATAGCGGATGGATAAAATCGGTCCGCACGCTCCAGTCGCCCGCCAGTTGCGCTCGATCGCAGAACGAGGCCTTCGCTAAGCTTTTGCAGAAATTGACGAATCACCTATAGTTGCGTCATCCAAGTGCGTGGATTCATCGCCAGCCGTTGGTAATGCGTGGGCCGGTTGCAATTTTGATCTCCAGTTGATGGAGCTCCCGGAATGCATTCAGGTCGCCGGCCGCTGGCCCTCAGCCTCCTCGCTGCGATTGCCCTTACCCAAGCCTCCTGCGCCCAGAAGCCGCCGGCAACGGACCCGCGTACGACCGGGTCTATCTCGAGTGGCAACAGCACGGTGTCATCGCCGCCGCCAGCCACGACCGGCCGTTCGCTGGAGCCGGTGACGGATGTGGAATCGGCTGTTCGGCGCGCAATCAACTGGCATCCTGCAATTCGCGAGGCTGCGGGCAAGATCAAGGAACAGGGCGAGCTGATCGCCGATGCGAAGTCCGGCTATCTGCCTTCGGTCGGCGGCGGCGTGAATCTCGGAGCCGAGAACAACGATCGCGGAGACTGGGCGCCGCGCTTCAATCTGACGGCGACGCAGATGATCTACGATTTCGGCAAGGTCTCCGGGCGCGTCGAGGCGGAATCGGCGCTTGAGGATGCGCGCAAGGCCGAGTTCCTGGCGAGCGTCGACGATGTCATCCGGGAAACGGCGCTGGCATCCGTCGAGGTGCTACGGGCCGAAAAGCTCGCTGTCGTCGCCAACGATCAGATCGGCGACGTCCAGGCGATCGGGAAGCTTGTGGCCGCACGCACCGATCAGGGCGCAAGCACGCGCTCCGACAAGCTGCAGGCCGAGGCCCGGGTGCAATCGGCTGAATCGCGGGCGATCGAGATCGGCGCGCAGAAGCAGCGTTGGGCCAGCGCCCTGAATGCACTGGTGGGCGCCACCTCGCCCGTGCAGCTCGGCGCATCGATGCCCTCGAAGCTGCAGACGGCCTGCGCCGGGGCGACGCCGATCTTCGAGATCGTTCCGGCCGTCGTCGCTGCCAAATCCCGCAAGCGCGAGGCCGATGCCCGCGTCAAGCTCGCCCGTGCCGAGATGCTGCCGACGCTGGCGCTCGAGGCATCCGGCGAATTCAACATGTGGGACAGCAACGAGGATCCCGACTACGTCGTCGGTCTGAAGATCAAGGGCGACCTCTATAACGGCGGCTCGTTCCAGGCCCGCCAGAACGCCGCGAAATATGCGGCGCAGTCATCGGAAGCGGCGGTCGCCGCCGCGCTCTTCGATGTGCAGAAGAGCTGGAATGAATCGAGTGCCCAGGTCATCAGCCTCGAGGCGCTGCAGAAATCGCTGGCGTCGCGCCAGCCGATGATGCGCGAAACACGCGATCTCTATCAGAAGCAGTTCCTCGATCTCGGCACCCGTACATTGCTCGATGTGCTGAATGCCGATCAGGAACTTCACTCGGCGCGCTTCGATGAAATCAACACGCGTTTCGACCTCTATAAGTTGAATGTAGAATGTGCTTATGCATCAGGCCGACTAAGAGAGGTCTTTGGGCTCACGCCACCGGGAGTGAGTGATGAAAGCGCTAACATTAAGAAAGTCGCTTCCGCCAAGCCGATCTGAGCTGACGTATTGAAATTCCCTGCGAATTTTTTTGAAACAATCCGGCTCCGGACGGCCGATCGCCTTGATATCAAGGGCGAAAGTGGCTCAAAGCGGGTCGTTGCGGCAAGACAATCGCCGCAGACACGGCTGCAGATTGTACCATTTTGGTACGGAATGCTCTCAAACTGAGCAGCAACTTTCACCGATCCTAAATTTTAAGTGAAATCCGGCACCGACTCGCGGTTGAAGCTTCCGCTGGTTGTGGCAGTTTTTGACCATACGTGGACATCAACGCGGCGATGGAGCAGCAGGTGTCCGTCGCTGTGGGAGGCGGCTGCAAAACGCTCAAGGGCAACATGTTTGAACGCCATCATCCGCCAAGGCGGTGGTGGATCGGGGCCGCATGACGCGGCGCCAAGCTGTTGAGGAGCCTATCGATGGTCGCAATCGTCTCGGACAAGGTGAGCGGTAAGACAGAAACCGTGGCGGAGGACAAGATTGTCCTCGAGGGGCCAAGCACAGTAAAGCTCGCCCTGTCGCCCAGTGACATCGCCTCCACCGCGCGCGTCGGCGACGACCTCATCATCCATCTGCAGAACGGCCAGGAAGTCGACGTCCAGGGCTTCTATCACAGCCAGGGTGGCGAGCAGAGCGAACTCGTTCTCGAGGATTCCTCCGGAAACGTCTGGATGGGCGACTATGCGGATGCAGCCGGCGATATCACCTTCACGCCCGCAGGCGCAGTCGACCAGCTCGTCGGCGCCGGGGCGGCGGCTGGTGGTGCCGGCGCGGGATCCCTCCTCGGCATCGCGCTGCCTCTTGCTCTTGCCGCGGGCGGTGTCGCGCTCGCCGCCGGCGGGGGTGGTGGTGGCGGCAGCTCGGATGACGACACCGATTCCGACGCGGATTCTGATGCAGATGCGGATGCCGACGCGGATGCTGACGCAGACGCCGATGCGGACGCTGATGCCGATGCGGACGCGGATGCGGATGCCGACGCAGATTCCGACTCCGATGCGGATACCGATCCGCCTTCAGCCGCAACCAATCTGACGGTCAACGCATCCGGATTGCTGCTGAGCGGGCTGGGTGAAGCCGGTGCCACCGTCACGGTGAAGGATGCGAATGGCGATGTGGTCGGGACGGGCACAGTCGGCCCGAACGGCGCCTTCTCCATCGCTCTCGATCCGGCGCAAACAGATGGCAGCGCGCTCTCCGTCACCCTGGAGGATGCGGCGCATAACGTCTCGGTGGCGGCAAACGTCACGACGCCCGATCTCGCGGCGCCGGAAGCCGCGACCGAGCTTGCCGTCAGCAATGGCGGCGCAACGCTCACCGGCCGCGGCGAAGCCGGCGCTACCGTCACGGTCACCGATGCGAATGGCGTCACGATCGGCACGGCAACGGTCGGAAACAATGGGACATTCACGGTATCGCTGGCGCCGCCGCAGGCAAATGGTGGCGAGATCGACGTCGTGCTGAAGGATGCGGCCGGCAATTCCTCCACACCGCAGGGCCTGACGATCACCGACACCGAGGCGCCGGGTACGCCGACCAGTCTGCTCGTCAACGATGCCGGAACGGTCGTGACCGGCCACGGCGAGGCTGGGACGACCGTCACGGTCACCAACGCCGCCGGCACGGTGCTCGGTACCAATACGGTCAATCCCGACGGCACCTTCAGCGTGACCATCGACCCGGCGCAAAGCGACGGCGTGCCCCTGAGCGTCGTGTTGAAGGATGCTGCGGGCAACACATCCGATCCGGGCTCGGTCCTCGCACCTGATCCGGATGCCCCGGCCGCTCCGACCGGCCTCGTCATCAACGCGCAAGGGACGGGTTTGACCGGCGAAGGCACTGGGGGCGCTCAGGTCAAGGTGACCAATGCCGCCGGTGATACGGTCGGTACCGGTACCGTTCTTGGAGACGGCACTTTCTCGGTGACGCTCAATCCCGCGCAGACGAATGGCGGGGAGCTGCATGTCGTGCTGACCGATGCCAATGGCACGTCGCAGCCCGGCATCGTCTTCTCGCCCGATCTGATCGCGCCCGATGCTCCGACCAATCTGCATGTCGATGACACCGGCGTCTCCCTGACCGGCCGTGGCGAGCCCGGCGCGACTGTCAGCGTCAGGAATGCTGCCGGTGATGTCGTCGGCACCGGCACTGTGGCGCCGGATGGGTCCTTCAACATAGCGCTGGCACCCGCCCAAGCGGATGGCGGCAATCTGCAGGTCACTCTCTCGGATGCTGCCGGCCATATGTCGGCAGCCGCCTCGACGCCGACGCAGGATCACCTCGCCCCCGATGCGCCGATCGATCTCGTCGTCAATCCCGCCGGCTCCGTGCTCACCGGCCGCGGCGAGGCCGGAACGACGGTCAAGGTCACGACCGCTGACGGCGTCCTCGTCGGCACCGCGCTTGTCGGCGCGGGCGGCACTTTCACCGTTCCGCTGAGCCCGCAGCAGGCCGACGGGCGGCCACTGGAGGTCACCCTTCAGGATACGGCCGGCAACACGTCAGAGCCTGGCACTGCCGCGACGGTGGATGCAACGCCGCCTGCAGCCGTCGCCGGACTCGATGTCAATGATGCCGGCACGGTGCTCACCGGCCAGGGCGAACCCGGAGCAACGGCGGCTGTGACCAATGCCGCGGGTACCGTGATCGGCACCGCGACGGTTGGGCCGGATGGATCCTTCACGATCGGCCTCTCCCCGGCGCAGACCGATGGCGGCGACCTGGAAGTCCGTTTGACGGATGCTCAGGGCAATCAATCCGCCGCAGCCACCGTCGCATCGCCCGATCTCCTCGCTCCTGACGCGCCGACCGATCTCGCCGTCGCGGCCGATGGCGGCAGTCTCACCGGCAAGGGGGAGCCCGGCTCGACCGTTACGGTCACCAACGCCGGTGGTGATCCCATCGGCACGGCAACAGTTGGCACCGACGGCAATTTCACCGTCGCACTAGCGCCGCCGCAGACGGATGGCGGCAATCTCAACGTCACGCTGACCGACGCCGATGGCAATGCCTCGGCGCCCGAACAGGTGCCGTCGACCGACCTGCTGGAGCCCGACGCCCCGACCAATCTCTCGCTGAATCCCACCGGCACTGTGCTCACTGGCCGCGGCGAAGCTGGGGCGACGGTGATCGTCACCAATGAAGCCGGCACTGAGGTGGCGACCGGTACGGTCGGTACCGACGGTACCTTCACAATCCCGCTCAATCCGGCGCAAGCCAATGGCGACGACCTCACCGTCAGGCTCGACGACCCCGCCGGCAACCAGTCCGAGACAGCCTCGATAACGACACCTGATCTCGCGGCTCCCGATGCTCCTCTCGACGTCGCGATCAACGGCGCCCGGACGGTGCTGACCGGCGACGGCGAGGCCGGCGCGACCATCACCGTCAAGGATGCCGACGGGGTTACCGTTGGCACCGGGCTCGTTGCGCCTGATGGCAGCTTCTCGATCAATCTCAGCCCGGCGCAAACCGCGGGCGGCACCCTGCAGATCGTGCAGGCCGACGCAGCGGGCAATGCCTCGCAGGCGACGGCCTTGCCCTTGACGGATATTCAGCCGCCGGAGCCGCCGACCAGTTTGCTGGTCAGCGCCAGTGGGCTGCAGCTCACCGGTGTCGGCGAAGTTGGTGCCACGGTCACAGTGACCAATGGTTCCGGCACCGTGCTGGGCACTGCCCTCGTCGGTGCCAACGGCGCCTTCAGCGTTGCGCTCTCGCAGGCACAGCTCGACGGGCAGACACTCAGTGTCACGCAGGAGGATGCCGCAGGGAATGATTCCACGGCGGCTACGGTGCTCGCGCCCGATCCTGATGCCCCGCCCGCACCGGACAATCTGATCGTCAATGCCGAGGGAACTGCCTTGACTGGCGACGGCCTCGCCGGCAGCACGGTCACGGTTTCGCGTGCCGACGGCACGGTCATCGCCACGGGCACGGTCGGCGGCAATGGCACCTTCAATATCCCGCTTGATCCGGCACAGGTCGATGGCAGCGACCTCAAGGTGGTGCTGACCGGAGCCGGCGGAACATCGCAGCCGGGCTTTGCCGAGACGCCCGACCTGACGCCGCCCGATGCGGCGACCAATCTCTCCGTCGACGATGGCGGGGCAACGCTGATGGGCAGAGGCGAGCCCGGCGCGCTCGTCACCGTCACCAATGCTGCCGGTATCGAAGTCGGCACCGGCACGGTCGGCGCCAACGGCGTCTTCAATGTGGCGCTCTCGCCCGCGCAGGCCGATGGCGGCAACCTTTCCGTCGTGCTTTCGGATGCGGCCGGAAACGACTCCGATCCGGCAAGCACAGCCACCACCGATACCACTGCCCCGGACGCGCCGACCGAGCTCGGCGTCAACGGGACCGGGACGTCGCTGACCGGCGAAGGCGAAGTCGGTGCAACGGTTACCGTGACCAATGCCGCCGGCACTGTCGTTGGCACCGGCGTTGTCGGCGCCAGTGGCGCCTTCACGATCGGCCTCTCCCCGGCGCAGATCGATGGCGGTGACCTGCAGGTGGTGCAGAAGGATATCGCTGGAAACATCTCCGATCCCGGCACCGCGGCTACCCCGATCTCGTCGATCCGGCCGCGCCCACCGGGCTTACGGTCAACGCTACCGGCACCCTGCTCACCGGCCAGGGCGAAGCAGGTGCGACGGCGACGGTCTATAACGCCCTTGGCATCGCCGTCGGCACGGCGATCGTGGCCGCAGGCGGTGCCTTCAGCGTCACTCTGTCCCCGGCACAAGCCAATGGCGGCGCGCTGACGGTGGTGCTCGAAGATGCCGCACACAATATCTCCGATCCCGGATCGATCCTGACACCGGACCTGCTGCCACCGGATGCGCCGACAGGCCTTGCCGTCAATGCATCGGGCACCGAGCTGACGGGCACGGGCGAGGCTGGAACCACGGTCACCGTCGTTGATACCGATGGCAATGTCGTCGGTACCGGCGTGGTTCACGCCGACGGCACCTTTAGTATCGGCCTGTCGCCGGCGCAGGTCGATGGCGGCGCTCTGGAGATCGAGCTCAGGGATACCGCCGGCAACATCTCGCTTCCCGGCAGCATTCTCGCGCCAGGGCTCGACTTCCAGCTCACCGATGCCAGCGCCACGGCGACGCTCGATCGCACCGTGACGGATATCCCCGAAGCGAGGCCCTCCACTGCATCCGATACGCAGTTCGATCTACTCGGGCTCAACATTGGAAATCTTGCAAGCGTCAACCTCGGCTCGGCAAACCAGCCGGTCGTAAACTTCAATCTCGGTGGGGCAAACAACCATGTCGCCCTCGATCTCGGGATATCGGGCGCGCTGCAGATCGGCCTGCTGAGCAGCTACACAGTCATCATCGAGCGCTTCCAGAATGGCGCCTGGGTGCGTCCGGGCGATCTCGGCAATCAGGTGCATAACGGCATCCTCGATCTCGATCTGCTCGGTCTGGGCAGCACCCATGCCGTGATCAGCCTCGACGACATACCGGCCGGCACCTACCGCGCAACGCTGGTTCCCGACGCCGGGGTCAATATTGGTGTTGCCCTGACACGCGACATATCCGTGGTGGCAACGGATCTGACGGAACAGGTCAATGTCAGCGTCGGAGAAAAGGCGACCGGCAATTTCATCGCCAGCTCCGCGACCGGCAGCGTCGATGACCTCCAGGTCGGCTCGGTCAATTTCGACGGCCATGCGCACGCGATGGTCAATGGCAGCGTCAGCGTCACCGGCGATTTCGGCACACTGCTGATCCATGCCGACGGCAGCTACACCTACACGCCGGATACCGGCGTCGCGGCGGGCGGTACGGATCATTTCGCGGTGACGGTCTTCGACCCCGATACCGGCAATGCGCTGACCGCCGATCTGAGCATCGATGTCGATATCCATGACGCCTCGTCCGCCACGGCTGCGGCATCCAGCATCTCGACCCTTGCTTTTGCCGAGACCGATGCGGTGGACGCAAGCAGCGCGACGACGCATGCGACGGCCGAACGCACTGATAGCTCCACCCATGATACCGGCGATTCAGCCAGCCATGCCACCGGCGACGAGACGGCGGGGCTGGTGCCGGATCAAGGTGGCCAGGAGATCGATCTCAGTGGTCTTTCGGCCATCTCGCACGATGCCCCGGCAACGGACACGGGATCGGCGGCCCCGGTAGCTGTGGAGACGCACGAGGTCGCGGCTCCCGTCGAGACTGCTGCGACTGTGACGATCGATCCGTTCGAGCCGATCAAGCCGGATGACGATCTGACCACGCATAAGCTTCCTGTCGTGTGACGGTTAGGAGATTGCCGATGGCTCTTGCAGACGACACTCCCGCAGCATTCGAACAGCGAAGCGGGGCCACGGCCGCAGTCGCATCGAACACAGCAGATGATCCGCGTGGCCTGCGCTGGATCGAGATCGTCGGCAGGCTCGCGCAGCACTACGGCATCACGCATTCCCGGTCTGCCAACAGCTACCTGCCGATCATGCAGGAGACGGCGTCGCCGTTGCGCCGCATCGAGAAGCTCGCTCGCCGCTTCGGCCTGGATGTGAAGCCGGTTGAACCGGTGGTCAGCGGCATCACCGGCCGGCGCCTGCCGCTGCTTTTGGAATTGAAGGACGGCGCGGTTGGCCTGATCACGGAGATCAGGGATGGTGAGGCCAAGATCACCTTTGCCGAGGATAACGGCCAGTGGACATGGATCGAGACATCCTATCTGCAGGATGGCATTGCCCATCTGCTGATCGCGCGAGACGCCCGCACACGGACCGACGAACGGGTGGATGCCTATATCGCGCCCGATACGCATGGCTGGTTCCGCAAGCTGGCGCTCAATGATCTTCGCCCCTACGGCTATGTGCTGCTTGCCTCGCTGATCGCCAACGCGTTGTCGGTGACCGGCGTGATCTTCTCGATGCAGGTCTATGACCGCGTCGTGCCCGCCAATTCGATGAGCACGCTGGTCGTGCTGTTCATCGGCGTCATGCTCGCCGTGGTCTTCGATTTCATCATGCGGAAGATCAGGACGCTGATCATCGACGTGCTCGGAAAACGCGCCGATATCAAGATTTCGGACGTGGTCTTCGGTCATGCGCTACGGGTGCGCAACCAGAACCGGCCGAAGGCGACCGGAACCTTCATCGCGCAGCTGCGCGATCTCGAGCAGGTCCGTGATCTCTTCACCTCGACGACCGTCGCGGCGATCGCCGATCTCCCCTTCTTCTTCCTCTTCCTGGCGTTGATGGCGCTGATCGGCGGATGGCTTGCGGTCATCCCCGCGGTGGCGCTGCTGCTGATGATCGCTCCCGGATTGCTCGCCCAGCGCCGCCTGCGGGCATGCGCCGGCCAGGCGATGCGCGAGGCGTCGCTGCGCAATGCGATGCTGGTCGAGGCGGTTCAGGGCATCGAGGATATCAAGGCGCTGCAGGCCGAAAGCGTGTTTCAGGAAAAGTGGAATACGTTCAATACGGCAAGCGCTGATGCCCAAGTCCGGCTGCGCTACATCACCAGCATCCTCACCGGCTGGGGCCACAGCATCCAGACCAGCGTCTTTGCGGTCATCGTCTTCTGCGGCGCGCCGATCGTCATGAAGGGCGACATGAGCACTGGCTCGCTGGTCGCCTGCTCGATCCTCGGTTCGCGGATGATGGCGCCGATGGCGCAGCTGACGCAGGTCTTGAGCCGGTTTCAGCATGCCAAGCTCGGTCTGCACAGCCTCAATACGATCATGAAGATGCCGGTTGATCATCCGCCGGCGGAAACGCGGCTCTCGGTCGGCTCGTTGCTCGGGCAGTACCAGCTCAGCAATACGCTCTATTATTACGGCCAGCCCGTCGGCAAACCGGCGCTTTCGGTGGCGGAACTGAAGATCGATGCCGGCGAGACGATTGCCCTGCTCGGCAAGAATGGCGCGGGAAAATCGACCCTGCTTCAGGCCTTGTCAGGGCAGATCGAACCTGCCTCCGGCGAGGTGCTGATCGACAATCTCGCCATGGAGCAGATCGATCCCAACGATCTCCGCCGCGAAGTCGGTTTGCTGACGCAGAACTCGCGGCTGTTTCACGGCACCATACGCGAAAACATCCTGCTCGGTGCGCAGAGCGCCTCTCAACAAGCGCTGCTTGACGCCCTCCAGATGACCGGCGCCGACGACTTCATCCGCATCATGCCGAAGGGCCTTGATCACCTGATCGATGAAGGCGGGCGAGGTCTTTCCGGCGGCCAGCAGCAGGCGTTGCTCCTGTCGCGGCTGCTGATCCGTAATCCATCCGTCGTGCTGCTCGACGAGCCGACGGCCTCGATGGACGAAGCGACCGAGCGGCTTTTCATCCGGCGGTTTTCCGTCTGGTGCCGCGGCAAGACGGTGGTGATCGCCACGCACCGGATGCGGGTTCTCGATCTGATCGAGCGTGTTGTGGCGCTCGATCAGGGCCGGATCGTGCTCGACGCGCCGAAGGAGCAGGCGTTGCGGGCTCTCAGAGGCGAACCGGCGCCGCAGACACCGGAGACGGCGATCGCCCAGCGCGAGCGCCTCGAGCGAGCCTTCGAGCAACGTCCTGTTCAGGAGCGGAGCAGCCCATGAGCACCTCTTTTTCCCGCGCCATCGACGATAGCTGGCATTTCGGCGGCGAAGATGCCGTCCGCCTCTCCAAGGCAACGCGCGTCGTCAAGCTCTTCCTGCTGCTCCTCATCGTGGCGATCGGCTGGGCGAGTTTCGCTGTTCTCGACGAGGTCTCGACCGGCGACGGCAAGGTTGTCCCGATCCGCCGCGAGCAGGTCATCCAGTCGCTGGAGGGCGGTATCGTCTCGACGCTGAAGGTTCAGGAGAACCAGATCGTCGAGGCCGGGCAGCTGCTGGCGCAGCTCGACCCGACGCTGACCGAATCCGATGTCGGTGAATCGACGGCCAAATATCGTGCAGCGCTGGCAAGCTCGGCGCGGCTGACGGCAGAGGTCAATCAGACCCCGCTTGTCTTTCCCGACGAGCTGAAAAGCGATCCCGATCTGATCGCCACCGAAACCAAGCTCTACGATGCGCGGCTTGGAAACCTGAAACAGACGCTGAAATGGCTGGACGAGTCCCTGGCGCTCAGCCGCCAGGAGCTCAGCGTTAACGAAGGCCTGAGCGAGATGGGAGCGGCAAGCAGCGTCGAGATCATCCGGCTGAAACGCGAGCAGGCTGAACTCGAGCTCAAGAAGGTCGAGGCGACGACGCAATATGTCGTCGAGGCCCGCGAGCAGCTTTCAAAGGCCAATGCCGACGTCGCCTCGCTGCGCTCGGTGATCAAGGGCCGTTCCGACAGCCTAGCGCGCCTGACGCTGCGCTCGCCGGTGCGCGGCATCGTCAAGAATATCGAGGTCTCGACAATCGGCGGCGTCGTGCCGCCGAACGGCAAGCTGATGGATATCATACCGCTCGGCGATCAGTTGATGATCGAAGCGCGCATGTCACCGCGCGATATCGCCTTCGTGCACCCGGATCAGCGGGCGACGGTGAAAATCACCGCCTATGACTACGCGATCTATGGCGGCCTGGAGGGCAAGGTCGTGACGATCTCGCCGGATACGATCCAGGACGAGGTGGATCCCGAAATCTACTATTACCGCGTCTTCGTGAAGACCGAGAAGGATGCGCTGAGCAACGCGGCCGGCAAGCAATTCCCGATTTCGCCGGGCATGATCGCAACCGTCGACATCCATACAGGCGAGAAGAGCGTGCTCGACTATCTGATCAAGCCCTTCAACAAGGCGCGTGAAGCGATGAGAGAGCGCTGAGGCATGATGGGGTTCATCTCCGACGCCGATCTCGCGGCGCTGCGCGAGCAGGTGCGGCGAGGCTGCCAGGAGCTTCAACACCCCTACCCTGCCTTCGTGCTGTTCATCTCCTTCTCCTCCGGCAAGGAGCGCGCGGCGGTCCGGATGGTGCGCGGCGCAACGTACAACGCCGTTTGGCAGGCCGGGGTCGCGGCGATACGCGAGCTTGCGGAGCAGCAAACGGGTGAGAACTTCTGGCTCCGCATCGATTGGCCGATGGCCGTCGAGGCGACGACTTTCGCTGAGCTTCACCGCATGCTCGCGGGCACCAAGCGAAACTATTTCCGGCTCGGCATCAGCTTCGATGAGAATTTCGAGCATGCCCTCCTTGAGCAGGAGCTGAACGCCAATGCGATGCTCTACGGCGGCAATCATAACCCGACGGCCGAATTCAACGAGGGCAACTTCCGCGCCTATTTTCAAAGCCGCTTCCCGATCACTCCTCTGCCAGCCTTTGGGGACGATACGCGAGTGCATCTCTTCACCAGCAAGGGCGCGTTCTTCGATGGCGATACCTTGCACGATCTCTATCCGACGGGCCGCAATGCCGGCCGGCGGATCATCGATGCGCTGAGCATACCGTTGCTCAATTCGCTGATTGCGGCCGGATCCGATTTTCTCGCCGATCAGGTCGGTGCGGACGGGTGTTTCGTCTACGGCCTGCATCCATGCTTCGACCGGAGCATCGATAGCTACAATACGCTCAGACACGCCAGCGCGACCTACGCGATGATCGAGGCCTACGAAGTCACGCGCAGCCAGTCGTTGCGCGACGCGATCGAGCGTTCTCTGACCCGCATGAGAGACGATTTCATCGTCCGCACGGATTTGCCGGATGGGCGCCCTGCCGCGTTTCTGGTCGAGGCGAATTCCGAGATCAAGCTTGGTGGCAATGCGCTGGCGATCCTTGCGCTCGCCAAGCTGGCTGAGGTGGAAGGCGGCGATGCTGATCACGGGCTGATGTCGCGGCTCGCAGCCGGCATCTCCTTTATGCAGGACGCGGAGAGCGGCGCATTCCGTCACGTTCTCGATTTCCCATCAGTCGCCACCAAGGATGCGTTCCGGACGATCTATTACGAGGGCGAGGCTGCCTTCGCGTTGATGCGCCTTTATGATCTCACCGGAAACGGGGCGTTGTTGGCAGCGGTCCAGCGGTCCTTCTCGCATTTCATCGCAGCCGGCTATGAGAGGCATCACGATCACTGGCTGGCTTATGCCGCCAACGAACTCACCCGCCATTGCCCGCGGGAGGACTACTACCGCTTCGCGATTGCCAATGTCGCCGGTCACTTGGATTTCGTCGCCAACCGGGTCACCACCTTCCCTACTCTGCTGGAGCTGATGATGGCGTCTCGGCAGGTGCTGACCCGGCTGGAGGGTGACCGAGAACACGCGCATCTGCTTGGACATATCGACCGGAGTCGTTTCGGCGCGGCCCTCGAACGCCGGGCCCTCTATCTGCTGAACGGTCACTTCTGGCCGGAACTGGCAATGTTCATGAAGAACCCTGCACGGATCGCAGGCTCATTCTTCATCCGCCATCACGCCTTCCGGGTGCGCATCGACGATGTCGAGCATTACCTGTCCGGACTGATCGCCTATCGCCGGCAGGCCTTGGAAGCCGCGGCAACCGTCGGCCTCGGCCAGCGCAATCTGGCAGGAGATCGCGACGCTCCCGAAGATTGCCCGCAGGCGCAGCCTGTCGGGTAAGTGCGTACGCCATTGGTGGTGCGTAAATCTTTTCAAAAACAGCTTCTTAACGATCGTTTCTGATAGAGTGGTTTAAAATTATTCGCTTTAGGCTTGTCAGTTTTGTTGAAATATATTCAATGGCTTAGACGGATATGTTGAGCTTATTCTCTAGAAATCTTCCGGCCGCCGCATCGATCTGCGGCGGCCGAGCCTTGGGAGGCCAGTCTTTCTTAGATGATGCCGCCACCACCGGCAGCCGAAGCCGGGCGCTCGGCCGAGACCTTCTTGCGGTAGCCGCTGGCGCGGTAGGTTGCGACCGGGTCGATGGCGCCGCCGGCGCGGCGGCGGGCTTCGGCGAGGATCGGCTCGACATCGGCGCGGTAGGCGCGCTTTAGCGTTTCGGTTGCCATTAGCGCGTCGTTCTCATCCTGATAACCGGCGAGCGCCTTGCGGTCGACGAGCAGAGCCTGCGCATAGGCGCGTCGGATTTCGTTGGCGCTGTTGATCAAGCTCTCGATCGGGTCGGTGACGTTATGCGACTGGTCGATCATATGGGCCGGATTGAAGTCGTTGACGCCGCGCTGTTCGGCATCGACGAGCTCGTTGAAGACGAGGAACAGGCGGTAGGGCTCGATCGAACCGGCATCGAGATCGTCGTCGCCGTATTTCGAGTCGTTGAAATGGAAGCCGCCGAGCTTGCCGAACTGGATCAGCCGGGCGACGATCATCTCGATATTGGTGTTCGGCGCGTGGTGGCCGAGGTCGACGAGGCACTGCGCCTTGGGGCCGAGCGTCTGGGCAATCAGGTAGTTGGTGCCCCAATCCTGCACTATGGTCGAGTAGAAGGCCGGCTCGTACATCTTGTGCTCGGAGAACAGCTTCCAGTCGTCGGGCAGCGCCTTGTAGATGTCGCCCATCGAAGCGAGATAGCGCTCGAAAGCCTTGGTGAAGTTGCTCTGGCCCGGGAAGTTCGAGCCGTCGCCGATCCAGACGGTCAGCGCCTTGGATCCGATCGACTTGCCAATCTCGATGCATTCGAGATTGTGCTCGACGGCCTGAGCACGGGTTGCCGCGTCGGTGTGGCTGAGCGAGCCGTACTTGTAGGAATGCTTCTGGCCGGGCGCGTCCGAGAAGGTGTTGGAGTTCATGGCATCGAAACCGAGGCCGAGCGCATCGCCCTTGGCGCGCAGCTCCTTGGCATCGGCCTTGTCCCACGGAATATGCAGCGAGACATTCGGCGTCGCCCGCGTCAGCTCGTTGATGACTGAGCAATCGTCGAGCTTGTCGAAGATGCCGCGCGGCTCACCGGTTCCGGGGAAGCGTGCAAAGCGCGTGCCGCCCGTGCCGACGCCCCAGGAGGGAACGGCGACGAAGAATTCGGACACCTTGCGGGTGACGTTTTCGATATCGATGCCGCGGCGCGAAAGCGTGGCGCCGAGCGCGTCGTAGTCTTCTTTGAGCGCGGTCGCGCGCTTGTCGTTCTGCTGCGCGATTACATCCCGCGCGATCTTCTGTTCAGTCATGATTTCCTCCCGATCTCGATTCCTCCCTTCTCCCCTCGGGGAGAAGGTGGCCCGAAGGGTCGGATGAGGGGGCTACCCGCACCGTCACTTCTGGCCTTTCGCAATTCGCTCAAGGCACGCCTCGCGTTGCTCGGCATCCCCCTCATCTGCCCTGACGGGCATCTTCTCCCGCTGGGGAGAAGGGAACCTCACGCCTTACCGCGGGAAGCTCTGCGCGTTGCCGGCGTCAACGTTGATGATGTTGCCGGTCGATTTGGCCGAGAGATCGGACGCCAGGAAGTAGATGGCTTCGGCGATGTCTTCCGGGAAGACGTTGAGCTTCAGCATCGAACGCTTGCGGTAATGTTCCTCGAGATCGTCCACCTCGATCTTCGAGGAGGCCGCGCGCTGTTCGCGCCACTCGCCATTCCAGATCTTCGAGCCGCGCAGAACGGCATCCGGGTTGACCGTGTTGACGCGAATGCCGGCTTCCGCGCCTTCGAGCGCCAGGCAGCGTGCGAGATGGATTTCCGCAGCCTTTGCCGTGCAATAGGCTGCGGCATTCGGCGACGAGGCAAGGCCGTTCTTCGAGGCGACGAAGACGACGTTGCCGCCGAGATTTTGCTTGCGGAACAGGCGGAAGGCCTCGCGCGAAACGAGGAAGTAACCGGTCGCCAAGATGTCGATGTTCTTGTTCCACATCGAAAGCTCGGTGCTTTCGATCGGCGCCGAGGATGCGATACCGGCGTTGGATACGAGAATGTCGATGCCGCCGAATTCGACGCAGGATTCGGCGAAGGCCGAGATGACCGCATCTTCCCGGGTGACATCGAGCTTGACGCTGCGAACCGCGTCGGCGCTGTACTTCTTGGCGAAATCGGCTTCGGCGGCAGAGAGCGCTTCGGCATCGATATCGGCGAGCACCACACAGGCACCCTCGCCCATCAGGCGGGCGGCCGTTGCACGGCCGATGCCACCGGCGCCGCCGGTGACGAAGGCAACCTTGCCGGCCAGGCTCTTCGGCTTCGGCATGCGCTGCAGCTTGGCTTCTTCAAGCAGCCAATATTCGATATCGAAGGCTTCCTGCTCCGGCAGGCCCTGATATTCGGAAACCGTCGAAGCGCCGCGCATGACGTTGATGGCGTTGACGTAGAACTCGCTGGCGATGCGGGCCGTCGCCTTGTCGCGGGCAAACGAGAGCATGCCGACGCCGGGCACCAGGAAGATGACCGGGTTCGCATCGCGCATGGCGGGCGAATTGTCATGCTTGCAGTCATTGTAATAGCGGGCGTAATCGGCGCGGTAGGCTTCGAGCGCCGCATCGAGACCGGAAATGATGGCATCGACATCCGGCTTGGACGGATCGAAGTCGACGATCAGCGGGCGGATCTTGGTGCGCAGGAAATGGTCGGGGCAGCTGGTGCCGAGCGCGCCGAGCGGGCGCAGGTTCTTCGAATTGACGAACTCGAGCACGGCATCCTGATCGTCGAAATGGCCGAGCTTGCGCTCCTGCTTGCCGATGCGGCCGCGGATTTCCGGCATCAGTCGGGCGGCAATGGCGCGGCGCTCGGCAACCGGCAGGCTCTCGGTCGCTGCACCGCCGAAGATCGTCTTGCCTTCGGTCTGCTGCGCGAACCACTCGATCGCCTTGTTGATGATATCGAGCGTCAGCTCGTAGCAGGCCTTGGCATCGTTCGCCCAGGTGAACAGGCCGTGGCTTTCGAGAACGACGCCCTTGGCATTCGGGTTGGCCTTGACGAAGGCTTCGAGATCGAGGCCGAGCTGGAAGCCCGGGCGGCGCCAGGGCAGCCAGCCGATGTCGGCGCCGAAGATCTGCTGCGTCAATTCCCTGGAATTCTTGGAGGCGGCAATCGCGATGATCGCGTCAGGATGCATGTGGTCGACATGGGTGAACGGCACGAAGCCGTGCAGCGGCGTATCGATCGACGCGGCGCGGGAGTTCAGGTTGAAGGTGCAATGCGGCAGGAAGCCGACCATGCGGTCTTCGTCCTCGACACCCTTGTAGATGCTCTTCAGCGAGTCGAGCTTGTCCTGATAAAGCGTCGCGAAGCCATCGAGCTTGATGGTGCCGACGTCGCCGCCGGAGCCCTTGACCCAGAGAATCTTGACCTTTTCGCCGTTCAGCGGATCGGTTTCCATCACCTTTGCAGAGGTATTGCCGCCGCCGTAATTGGTGATGCGCTTGTCGGCGCCAAGGAGGTTCGAGCGGTAGAGCAGCTTGCCCGGCTCATCGAGTTTCGCCGCGTAGCTGTCATCCCAACGGTTATCAAGAAGCCGGACGTTGGCCGCCATGTCATCCTCCCATATGAGTTCTTCTGCGCGGAGAAATCCACGCTGTTGTCGTGACCGATATCGCTCATGAAAATGCGCGCTGTCAATCGAAAACGATCAAAAACAATTATTGTGCAGCGCAATATGAAAATTCGTGATCGTTTTTGATTGACAGCTTTTAACCGATACGAAATAAATATGACACGGAGGACCCAATGCACGAACGCGAACGCCATCGCATCATCATGAGCGCGGTACAGGAAAAGTCTGTCGTCACGATTCAGGATATCGCTGAACTGACCGAGGCTTCCGAGGCCACGATCCGTCGTGACATTGCGGCCCTTCACGTGCAGGGTAAGATCCGTCGCGTTCGCGGCGGCGCCGAGGCCGTTCACCCGCCGCAGCTGGGCAATCTTGCCGGCCGTCCGTTCCGGGTGTCAGAATCAGTCAATATCGATAAGAAGCGCGCAATTGCCCGCGCAGCCGTCGATCTCTGCGATCCCGGCGACGCCATCATCATCAATGGCGGCACGACGACATTCCAGATGGTTCACTTCATGTCCGGCCACCGGATGCAGGTGATGACCAATTCCTTCGCGATCGCCGAACATCTGGTAAAGCACTCGAAGAATACGGTGACGGTTCCGGGCGGCGTGATCTATCGCGAGCAGAGCCTGATCCTGTCGCCTTTCGACAATGACGCGATCCGTCATTTCTATGCACGCCGCTTCTTCTTCGGTGCCCAGGGCGTCGGCCCGCACGGCATCATGGAAGCCGATGCGCAGATCATTCAGAGCGAACAGAAGCTGATGCATCAAGCCGACGAGCTCGTCGTCATGGTCGACTCAAGCAAGTTTCGCCGCCGCTCGAGCCTCATTCTGTGCCCGCTCGAGCGCGTTTCGACGATCATCACGGACGATGGCATCCCGGAGGAGGCCGTCCGCATGATCGAGGATGCAGGTATCAAGCTCGTGATCGCGAGCGCAGCCGCACAGGCGGCAAGGGAGGATTCCTCGTCGGTCGCCTGAGGGGCGCCGGCCGGATGTCGTTAGACTTAATCAACGTGGGAGGATGAAAGCATGAAACTAGCAAAGAAACTTGCAATCGGCGTGGCATTTGCCGTCGCCGTGATGGCCGGCTCGGCCAGCGCCAAGGACATCAAGATCGGTCTCGTCGTGAAGTCGCTGGGCAACGGCTTCTTCGACGCCGCCAACAAGGGCGCGCAGGAAGCAGCCAAGGAACTCGGCGGCGTGGAAGTGATTTACACCGGCCCGACCTCGACGACGGCAGAAGGCCAGATCGAAGTCATCAACTCGCTGATCGCCCAGGGCGTCGATGCGATCGCCATCTCGGCAAACGATCCGGACGCTGTCGTTCCGGCCCTCAAGAAGGCCGCGCAGCGCGGCATCAAGGTCATCTCCTGGGACTCCGGCGTTGCACCTGAAGGCCGTATCCTCCAGCTGAACCCGTCGTCCAACGAGTTGATCGGCAAGATGTGCCTGACGCTCGTCAAGGATCACCTCGAAGGCGGCAAGGGCGATTTCGCCATCCTGTCGGCAACGACGACCTCGACGAACCAGAACATCTGGATCGACCAGATGAAGAAGCAGCTGAAGGACTTCGCCGGTCTGAACCTCGTCACCACCGTGTACGGCGACGACCTCTCGGACAAGTCCTACCGCGAAGCTGAAGGTCTCCTGAAGTCCAACCCGAACGTCAAGGTCATCGTCGCTCCGACGACGGTCGGCGTTCTCGCCGCTTCCAAGGTTGTCGAAGACAAGGGCCTCGTCGGCAAGGTCTACGTGACGGGTCTCGGCCTGCCGTCCGAAATGGCCGGCGCGATCAAGTCTGGCGCGACCAAGGAATTCGCGATCTGGAACCCGATCGATCTCGGCTACTCCGCAACGCAGATCGCCTATCACCTCGTGAAGGGTGATGCCGATGGCAAGCCGGGCACGGAAATCGAAGCCGGCCGCATGGGCAAGATCAAGATCGACGACAAGGGCGAAGCCGCCATGTCCGATCCGTTCGTCTACAACGCTTCGAACATCGACCAGTTCTCCAAGGTCTTCTGATCCTACGAAAACATCCGGACACCCGGCGGCTCCATGCCGCCGGGCTTCTCTTTCTTCATGGTTTTGCTGATGACGACTGCCCTTCAAGAACCAGTCCAGGCCACAAGGCCCGATGACGCGCCCGCCATTCTCGAAATGCGCGGCATTTCGCAGATATTCCCGGGCGTGAAGGCGCTCGATAATGTCAGTATTGCGCTCTATCCGGGCAAGGTCACGGCGCTGATCGGCGAAAACGGCGCCGGCAAGTCGACGCTCGTCAAGATCCTCACCGGCATCTATCGCCCGAACGAAGGCGAGATTATCGTCGATGGGCAGACTGTCAGCTTTACGAGCGCGCAGGCCGCGATCGACGCAGGCGTCACCGCCATCCACCAGGAAACCGTGCTCTTCGACGAGCTGACGGTTGCCGAAAACATCTTTCTCGGCCATGCGCCGAAAACCCGCTTCCGCACCATCGACTGGAAGGCGATGAACGAGCGCTCGAAGGAGCTGCTGATCTCGCTGGAAAGCAATATCGATCCGACGATCCGCCTCAAGGACCTCTCGATCGCGCAGCGCCATCTGGTGGCGATCGCCCGTGCGCTGTCGATCGAGGCCCGGATCGTCATCATGGACGAGCCGACGGCCGCCCTTTCGCGCAAGGAAATCGACGATCTCTTCCGTATCGTCCAGGGCCTGAAGGCCAAGGGCAAGGCGATCCTCTTCATCAGCCACAAATTCGACGAGCTCTACGAGATCGCTGACAATTTCGCCGTCTTCCGCGACGGCAAGGCGGTCGGTGCCGGGCGTCTCAAGGAGACGCCGCAGGATACGATCGTCAAGATGATGGTCGGCCGCGACGTCGAGAACGCCTTCCCGAAGATCGACGTGGCGATCGGCGCTCCGGTCATGAGCGTCGAGAAATACTGTCACCGTACAGAATTCCGCGACATTTCCTTCACGCTCCGCAAGGGCGAAATCCTCGGCGTCTACGGCCTGATCGGCGCCGGCCGCTCGGAGCTCAGCCAATCGCTGTTCGGCATCACCAAGCCGCTCTCCGGCCGCCTGACACTGGAAGGCAAGGAACTGTCGATCAATTCGCCGCTCGATGCGATCCGCGCCGGTATCGTCTATGTGCCCGAAGAACGCGGCCGCCATGGCCTGGCGCTGCCGATGCCGATCTATCAGAACATGACCCTGCCGTCGCTGACGCGAACCTCGCGCAAGGGCTTCCTGAAGGCCGCGGAAGAATTCGCCCTCGCCCGCAAATATGCCGAGCGGCTGGATCTCCGCGCGGCCGCGCTCTCAGTGCCCGTCGGCACGCTTTCGGGCGGCAACCAGCAGAAGGTCGTCATCGGCAAGTGGCTGGCCACCATGCCGAAGGTCATCATTCTCGACGAGCCGACCAAGGGCATCGATATCGGCTCCAAGGCCGCCGTCCATGGCTTCATCAGCGAGCTTGCGGCCGAGGGCCTGTCGATCATCATGATCTCTTCGGAACTGCCGGAGATTATCGGCATGTCCGATCGTGTGCTGGTGATGAAGGAAGGCCTTTCGGCCGGTCTCTACGACCGCGACAAACTCTCGCCGGAAGTGCTGGTGCGCGCGGCGACCGGAAATGCGTGAGGTAAAAGCATGGCAAGACTGATCAGAAAACGCGAAACCCTGCTTTTCGTCATCATAGTCGTGATGATCGGCATCTTCTCGACGCGCGCGTCCGATTTCGCGACGCCGTCGAACCTCGCCGGCATCTTCAACGATACTTCGATCCTGATCATCCTGGCGCTGGCGCAGATGACCGTCATCCTGACGAAATCGATCGACCTCTCGGTCGCCGCCAACCTTGCCTTTACCGGCATGGCGATCGCCATGCTGAACGCCGCCTATCCCGGCATCCCATTGATTGTGCTGATCGTCGCGGCGATCGCGATCGGCGCCGCACTCGGCGCCATCAACGGCTTCCTCGTCTGGGCGCTCGAAATACCGCCGATCGTGGTGACGCTGGGTACGCTGACGATCTATCGCGGCATGGCCTTCGTCCTCTCCGGCGGCGCCTGGGTGAACGCCCATCAGATGACGCCGACTTTCCTCTCCGTCCCGCGCGAGCCGATCCTCGGCCTGCCGGTCTTGAGCTGGGTCGGCATCATCATCGTGCTCTTGATGTACATGCTCCTGAAATACACGCAGTTCGGCCGCTCGGCCTATGCGACCGGCGGCAATCCGACGGCTGCCGTCTATGCCGGGATCGATACCGGCTGGACGAAGTTCCTCGCCTTCGTGCTCTCGGGCGCGCTGGCGGGCCTTTCCAGCTATCTCTGGGTCTCGCGCTATGCCGTAGCCTATGTCGATATCGCCAACGGTTTCGAGCTCGACAGCGTCGCGGCCTGCGTCATCGGCGGCATCTCGATTGCTGGTGGCGTCGGCTCGGTCATCGGCACGGTGCTCGGCGCGCTGTTCCTCGGCGTCATCAAGAACGCCCTTCCCGTTATCGGCATCTCGCCCTTCACGCAGATGGCGATCTCGGGGACGGTCATCATCCTCGCCGTCGTCTTCAACGCCCGCCGCGAACGCAATCGCGGTCGCATCATCCTGCGGGACAAGGCAGCAGCAGAGGTGGCAGCATGAGCACCGTTTCGTCAGCAGCGCCTGAAAAGCGCGTCATTCCCGATCGTCTGGGCACGCCATTGCGCCGCATCATGTCGAGCTGGGAAGTCCTGCTCTTCGGCGTCGCCGTGCTGATCTTCATCTTCAATTCCGTGGCGTCACCCTATTTCCTCGATGCCTGGAACCTCTCGGATGCGACCTTCAACTTCACCGAAAAGGCGATGATCGCCTTTGCCATGGCGCTGCTCGTCATCGCCGGTGAAATCGACCTCTCCGTCGCCGCCATCATCGCGCTTGCCTCGACGGCGATGGGCGCAGCCGTTCAGGCAGGCTTCGGAACGCCCGTCATCGTGCTGATCGGCATCGGAACCGGCCTCCTCTGCGGCATCTTCAACGGCTTCCTCGTTTCGGTAATGAAACTGCCGTCGATCGTCGTGACCATCGGCACGATGAGCCTGTTCCGCGGCATTTCCTATATCGTGCTCGGCGACCAGGCCTACGGCAAGTATCCGGCCGATTTCGCCTATTTCGGCCAGGGCTATGTCTTCTGGGTGTTTTCGTTCGAATTCGTGCTGTTCATCGTGCTGGCGATTGCCTTCGCGATCCTGCTGCATGCCACGAATTTCGGCCGCCAGATCTACACGATCGGCAATAACGAGTTCGCCGCCCGCTTCTCCGGCATCCCGGTCGAGCGCATCAAGTTCATCCTTTTCGTGCTGACAGGCGTGATGAGCGGCATCGCAGCCGTCTGCCTGACCTCGCGCCTCGGCTCGACGCGCCCCTCGATCGCCCAGGGATGGGAGCTCGAAGTGGTGACCATGGTGGTGCTCGGCGGCGTATCGATCCTCGGCGGCTCCGGCACGATCGGCGGCGTCGTTATCGCCGCCTTCGTCATGGGTCTGGTGACCTTCGGCCTTGGCTTGCTCAATGTTCCCGGCATCGTCATGTCGATCTTCATCGGCCTGCTCCTGATCATCACCATCGCCATCCCGATCATCGCCCGCCGCATCAAGCTGATGAGCTCCAAATGACCATGCAGAAACACGCCTTCAAGATGAAGCTCAATCCGGGCATGGAAGCCGAATACATCAAGCGGCATGACGAGATTTGGCCGGAACTGGTTGATCTCCTGCATAAATCCGGCGCGAGCGATTACTCGATCCATCTCGACCGCGAGACCAACACGCTGTTCGGCGTGCTGACGCGCCCGGCCGATCACACGATGGCGAGCCTGCCGGAGCATCCGGTGATGAAGAAGTGGTGGGCGCATATGGCCGACATCATGGCTAGTAACCCCGACAATTCGCCCGTCCAAAGCGATCTCGTCACCGTCTTCCATATGCCATGAGCAGCTACCGCCGCATCGCCGTTCTCGATATCGGCAAGACCAACGCCAAGGTCGTCGTCCTCGACGCCGAAACCGGCGCCGAGATCGCCTCCGCCAAGATGGCGAATACCGTTCTGAAGGACGGGGTCTATCCGCATTACGATGTCGAAGCGCTCTGGTCCTTCATGCTCGATGCCTTCCGGCGCTTCGCCAGGGAGCCGGGTTTCGAGGCAATCTCGATCACCACCCATGGTGCATCGGCGGCCCTTCTCGATGCCGGTGGCAATCTGGCCATGCCGGTGCTCGACTACGAACACGAATATCCCGCCGCAATCCGCGACGCCTATACCGCGCTCCGCCCGCCCTTCGCCGAGACCTATTCGCCGCGCCAGACGATGGGCCTGAATATCGGCGCGCAGTTGCATTATCAGAAGACGGCCTTTCCGGAGGAGTTCGCAAAGGTCGCCGCCATCGTCACCTACCCGCAATATTGGGCAGCGCGGCTGACCGGCGTTGCCGCCAACGAGGCGACGTCGCTCGGCTGCCATACCGATCTGTGGAACCCGAAGACCGGGCAATATTCGACGCTTGTCGATACACTCGGCATTCGCGATCTGATGGCGCCGATCCGCTCGGCCTTCGATGCGCTCGGCCTGCTGCTGCCGGAGATTGCCGAGGAGATCGGTATCTCCGTCCCGGTCTATTGCGGCATCCACGATTCCAACGCCTCGCTGCTGCCGCATCTGGTCGCCCGCGAAGCGCCCTTCGCCGTCGTCTCGACCGGCACCTGGGTGGTCAATTTCGGCGTCGGTGGTGATCTGGAACATCTCGATGCAAAGCGCGATGCGCTGGCCAATGTCGATGCGTATGGCCGCGCCGTCCCCTCCTCCCGCTTCATGGGCGGGCGTGAGTTCGAGATACTTTCGGCCGAGATCGGCAAGGTTTCCGAGGAAGACGCGATCGCTGCCCTGCCATCCGTCGTCTCCGGCAAGATCATGCTGCTTCCCAATGTCGCGCCAGGTTCCGGTCCCTTCCCTGGTCGCGAAAGGCAATGGATCAATGCCGATGCGGCGAGCCCTGCCGAGCGCAACGCGGCCGCGTGTCTCTATCTCGCGCTGATGAGCCAAGCCTGCCTCGATCTGATCGGCGCAAAAGGGCCCGTGATCGTCGAGGGACCGTTCTCGACGAACGGTCTTTATCTCAAGCTCGTGGCAGCATTGACGCAGCGCGTAGTCATCGCACTTCCCGGCTCGACCGGCACCAGTCAGGGCGCTTCGCTGCTGACGGGCGTCAAGCCGGCGCCGACCAAGGAAACGCGTTTCGCGCCGTCCGATATCGCCGGGCTCGCGGTTTATCGCACCGCCTGGTATGCGCTGACGGAATAACAGTCTTTCCAAGGGCGCGCTTTACCCCATCTATCTCAGGCGTTTAGTTTGCGCGCACACATCAGGTGGAGGAAATACCATGACAGATTCAGCCTTTGATCCGCGCGCCCTTGCGGCCAAGCTTCGCAGCCTTCGCAACGCCGGCAAGCAGGCCTCCACCGCGGAGTTCCCGCTGCCCGGCGACCATCGCCAGGCCATGGATGCGCAGAATTTTCTTTCGGCCGAGGAAGGCATTCGCAGCAATGCCTGGAAGGTCGCGATGCCGGCGGACAATCAGCCGGTAACGGCGCCGCTGCATCCCTATGTCGAAGCCGTATCGGGCGCGAAGCTCCCCTGGGTCGCGGGCATGAAGTACGAAGCGGAGATCGCGGTGCGCCTCGGCAAGGATCTGCCGATCCGCAGCGGCGGCAAATACACCCGCGCCGAGATCGCCGATGCCGTTGCCGATGCCTATCTCGGTGTCGAGCTGTCGTGGACGGCGGTCGCCGAGGGCAACAAGATTTCTCCGCTGCTCTTCCTCGCAGACCGCCTTGCCAATCTCGGCTACGTGCTCGGTCCGGTGCTGCCGCGATCGATCCTCGATACCTGCACCGGCACGCCGCTGAAGGTGACGCTGAACGGCCAGCCGATCTATGATGCGACGGCCCAGCATGTGAAGGTCGATGTGCTCACCTGGCTGGTCGATTATGCCAACGATACGTTCCGGCCGGACAGCTCGCTGCGTTCCGGCGCAGTCATCACCACCGGTTCGCTCTGCGGCGCGATCGAGCTTGCCTCGGGCGGCGAGCTCGACACGACACTCGGCGATGCCAGGATGCACCTGTCGCTGACGCAGTAATCAGTCCCTGTTGCGGAACATCTCGATGATGGCGGAAAAGTCCTTTCCGCCATTGCCGAGCTTTTCAAACAAGGCATAAAGCTGCGCTGCCTCGGCGCCGAGCGGTGTCGATGCCCCGCTCGAGAGCGCTGCCTCCTGCGACAGCCGCAGGTCCTTGAGCATCAGAGCGGCGGCAAAGCCCGGCTTGTACTCGTTGTTGGCGGGCGATGTCGGCACCGGCCCCGGAACCGGGCAATAGGTATTGATCGACCAGCACTGGCCCGATGACGTCGATGCGACATCGAACAGCGCCTGATGCGAGAGACCGAGCTTTTCGGCAAGCACGAAGGCCTCGCAGACGCCGATCATCGAAATGCCGAGGATCATGTTGTTGCAGATCTTGGCGGCCTGCCCGGCTCCCGCCTCGCCGCAATGGACGATCTTTTTGCCCATCGCCTCAAGGATCGGTTTTGCCTTGGCGAAGCTCTCATCTGATCCGCCTGCCATAAACGTCAGCGTCCCCGCCGTCGCTCCGCCGGTGCCGCCGGAGACCGGCGCATCGAGCGACAGGCAGCCGGCTGCCTTCGCAAGATCATGCGCCTTGCGCGAACTCTCGACATCGATGGTCGAGCAGTCGATGACCAGCGAACCCTGTGCCGCCGATTGCAGGATATCGGCCCAGGCGGTCAGCACATGCTTGCCCTGCGGCAGCATGGTGACGATGATCTCGGCATCCTTGACGGCCTGGCTGGCATGGCTGGCAGGCTTCACGCCGCTCTCTTCCGCCGCCTTCAGCACCGTTGCCGCGAGGTCGAAGCCGGTCACCTGATGGCCGGCCTTGACGAGATTGGCAGCCATCGGGCCGCCCATATTACCGAGGCCGATGAACGCGATCCGTGCCATTGGTGTCTCCTATCTGTTGTCTTCGAGGATCATGGCCGCCGCCTTTTCGGCGATCATGATCACAGGCGAATTGGTGTTTCCCGAGGTGATCGACGGCATGATCGAGGCATCGGCGATCCGGAGCCGCCCGAGCGCCCGCATCTTCAGTCGCGGATCGACGACGCTCTCGCGATCGCCACCCATCCGGCAGGTGCCGACGGGGTGGAAGATCGTCGTGCCGATATCGCCCGCCGCCTGCGCCAGTTCCTCATCGCTCCGGTAGGACGGGCCGGGCTTGAACTCTTCCGGGTGGAAGCGAGCGAAAGAAGGCTGTGCCACGATCCGCCGCGTCAGCTTTATCGATCTGACAGCTATGTCGCGATCGCGTTCCGTCGAGAGGTATTTTGGCGCGATCGTCGGCTGCATGGCGAAATCCGGGCTCGACAGGTGCACCGAACCGCGGCTCTCGGGCCGCAGATTGCAGACGCTCGCCGTGATCGCCGGGAAGGCGTGGACGGGATCGCCGAACTTGTCGAGCGAGACCGGCTGCACATGATATTGCAGATCGGGCGTCTCCTTGTCCGGTCCCGAGCGGGTGAAGATGCCGAGCTGGCTCGGTGCCATCGCCATCGGGCCGGAGCGGCGCACCAAATATTCGAGCCCGATCGCCGCCTTGCCGATCAGCTTCGTCGCCTTCTCGTTCAGCGTCGGAACGCCGGTTACCTTGTAGGCCAGCCGCAGCTGCAGGTGATCCTGCAGGTTCTCGCCGACGCCCCTCACTTCGCTGACAACGTCGATGCCTGCATTCTGCAACACGTCGCCCCGGCCGATGCCCGACAGTTCCAGTATATGTGGCGTACCGATCGATCCGGCCGAAAGGATCGTTTCCTTCGAGGCATAGGCCTGCCTGGCCGTGCCGCCATGCTGGAACTCTACGCCGGTGACCACGCCCTCTTCGATCAGCAGCCGGCGCACCTGCGCTTTGGTCATGACCTTGAGATTGCCGCGCTTCATCGCCGGGCGGAGAAAAGCCTTGGTGGCATTCCAGCGGATGCCGGAGCGCTGGTTGACGTCGAAATAGCCGGAGCCTTCGTTCGTTCCGCGATTGAAATCCTCGGTGACGGGAATGCCTGCTTCCTTCGCGGCCTGCTGGAAGGCATCGAGAACCGCCCATTTGACCCGCGCCTTCTCGACCCGCCATTCGCCGCCGGCGCCGTGCATCTCGTCCTTGCCGCGATAGTGATCCTCCGACTTGCGGAAGAAGGGCAGCACGTCGTCCCAGCTCCAGCCCGGGCATCCCATCTGCCGCCAAAGATCGTAGTCGCGGGCCTGGCCGCGCATATAGATCATGCCGTTGATCGACGAGCAGCCGCCGAGCACCTTACCGCGCGGATAGTTGAGCGCCCGGCCATTCAGCCCGTCCTCGGGCGCCGTCGTGAAGCACCAGTCGGTGCGCGGGTTGTTGATGCAGTAGAGATAGCCGACCGGAATGTGGATCCAGTGGTAGTTGTCGTTGCCACCGGCCTCCAACAGCAGGACGCGATTGTTGCGGTCCTCAGACAGCCGGTTGGCCAGCACGCAGCCCGCGCTGCCGGCGCCGATGATGATATAGTCGTAGCGATCCATCTTCAGCACCGGCCGCTCAGCGGCGATAGACAAAGCCCAGCCTGCGGCCGATCCGCGACGCGTAGAACTCGCCGATGATACCACGCCGAAAAATCAGCACGCAGACCATGAAGACGACGCCGGTGATGATCGTCACAGGAAATTCCGAGGTCGCGAGATAGTTCTGCAGCGTCACCACGAGCCCGGCCCCGAAGATCGGCCCGATCAGCGTGCCGATGCCGCCGAGCAGCGTCATCAGGATCACTTCGCCCGACATCTGCCAAGCGACATCGGTCAGCGTCGCGAACTGGAAGACCAGCGATTTGACCGCCCCCGCAAGCCCGGCAAGCGCCGCCGACATGACGAAGGCGCCGAGCTTGTAGCGAGCGACGGAATAGCCGAGCGATACCGCTCGCTGCTCGTTTTCGCGGATCGATTTCAGGATCATGCCGAAGGGCGAGTTGATGAAGCGCCAGATGATGAGGAGACCGATGATGAAGACGGCGAGGACGAAGAAATACATGTTCGTGGAGTCGTTCAGGTCGATGAAGCCGAGAAGATGGCCGCGCGGCACGGACTGGATGCCGTCCTCGCCCTCGGTGAACTCCGCCTGCAGGCAGAAGAAGAAGAACATCTGCGAAAGCGCCAGCGTGATCATTGCGAAATAGATGCCCTGCCGGCGGATCGCGATATAGCCCATGATCAGCCCGAGGAACGCCGCGCCCGCGACGCCGACGAGAATGCCGAGCTCCGGCGGCAGGCCCCATTCCTTCACCGTATAGGCGGTGAAATAGGCCGCGCCGCCGAAGAAGGTCGCGTGGCCGAAGGAGAGCAGCCCGGTATAGCCGAGCAGCAGGTTGAAGGCACAGGCAAAGAGCGCGAAGCACAGGAGCTTCATCAGGAAGATCGGATAGAAGAAGAACGGCGCGAGTAGCAGAAGCAGCAGGCCGATGACTAGGAACCCGGCCTGAACCGATAGTGCGGTCCGGCTCTTTTCCGTGCGGATGGTTTCGGTGATGTCAGTCATGTCACGCATCCCGGCCAAAGAGGCCCGCAGGCCGGATGAGAAGCACGATCGCCATGATCACGAAGATCACGATGTTCGACGCCTCAGGATAGAACACCTTGGTGAGGCCCTCGGCAATGCCGAGCACGTAGCCCGTGACGATCGCCCCCATGATCGAGCCCATGCCGCCGACGACCACGACGGCAAAGACGACGATGATGATGTTCGATCCCATCAGCGGCGAGACCTGATAGATCGGCGCCGCCAAGACGCCCGCGAAGGCCGCAAGACCGGCGCCGAGCGCGTAGGTCAGCGTCAGCAGCAGCGGAACGTTGACGCCGAAGACCTGCACCAGCGTCGTGTTTTCGGTGGCGGCACGCAGATAGGCGCCGAGCTTGGTCTTCTCGATCAGCAGCCAAGTGCCGATGCAGATCACCAGCGAGACGATGACCACCCAGCCGCGATAGATCGGCAGGAACATGAAGCCGAGATTGGTGCCGCCGGCGAGTGCTGCGGGCGTCGCATAGGGCTGGCCGGAGGAGCCGTAGAGATAGCGAAACGTCCCCTCGATCGCCAGCGCCATGCCGAAGGTGAAGAGCAGGCCATAGAGCGGATCGAGATCATAGAGCCGCCGCAGGAACAACCGCTCGATGACGGCGCCGAACAAACCGACGACGACAGGCGCCAGGATCAGCGCCGGCCAATAGCCGATACCGCCATAGGCAAGCATGAGATAGGCGACGAAGGCGCCGAGCATATATTGCGCGCCATGGGCAAAGTTGATGACGCGCAACAGGCCGAAAATGATGGCGAGGCCGAGGCTCAGGAGAGCGTAGAAGGAGCCGTTGATCAGGCCGATCAGCAGCTGGCCGAGAAATGCCTGTAGGGGGATGCCGAAGATCATGGTCATGGGGCGATCTCCTCATTCCTGCGGGATGAAATGCCCTCTCTGGCCTGCCGGCCATCTCCCCCACAAGGGGGAGAAGACGTGTGGCACACGCTCGACTCAATCTAATCTCAGCGGTGAGGCAAAGTAAGCCCCTCCCCCTGATGGGGAGGGGTTGGGGAGGGGTCTTGATCAGGAACGCAACCATAACCTAAACCCCCAAAACCTTGTGCAGTGTATCCATCCGCTGCGGCAGTTCGCCGACCGGGAATTCGGAGACCACCTGCCCATGATCCATCAGATAGAAGCGGTCGGCGATGCGGCTGGCGAAGCGGAAGTTCTGCTCGACGAGCAGGATCGTCATGCCGCGTTGCTTCAGCGTCTTCAGCACCTCGCCGATGCGCTGGACGATGACGGGCGCCAATCCTTCCGTCGGCTCATCGAGCAGCAGCATCTTCACGCCGGTGCGCAGCACGCGGGCGATCGCCAGCATCTGCTGTTCGCCGCCGGAAAGCTTGGTGCCGGAGCTTGCCCGCCGCTCGTAGAGGTTCGGGAAGAGCTCGTAGATCTCGTCAACAGTCATCCCGCCTTCGGCAACGACGGGCGGCAGCAGCAGATTTTCCGAGACCGTCAGTGTCGAGAAGATGCCGCGTTCCTCGGGAACGAAGCCGATCCCCTTATGCGCCGTCTTGTGCAGCGGCACCTGCATCATGTCGGTCCCGGCGAAGCTGATCTTTCCCTTTCGGGCGCGCACGATGCCGGTGATCGTCCGCAGCGTCGTCGTCTTGCCGACGCCGTTGCGGCCGAGGATGGTGATCGTCTCGCCCTCGCCGACGGTCATGTCGATGCCATGAAGGATGTGGCTTTCGCCATACCAGGCGTTCAGCCCCTGAATTTCGAGCAGTGCCGCCATCAGCCCTCCTCCGAGCCCATATAGGCCTGGCGCACACGCGGATCCTGGCTGACCGTTGCGTAATCGCCCTCGGCCAGGATCTCGCCCCGCTGCAGCACGGTGACGTGCTGGCAGATATTGGCGACCACGGAGAGATTGTGCTCGACCATCAGCACGGCGCGATCGCGGGCGACGTCGCGGATGATGGCGGAAACGACGCTGACATCCTCCTGCCCCATGCCGGCCATCGGCTCGTCGAGCAGCAGCACCTTGGGATCGAGCGCCAGCGTCGTGGCGATCTCCAGCACGCGCTTGCGGCCATAGGAAAGATCGGCGGCGATCGCATCGCGCTCCTTGGAGAGGCCGACGCTCGCCAAGAGCTGCTCGGCCCGTCCGGTCAGCTGATCGAGGGCCGAGAGCGGCCGCCAGAACTGCGTCGACAGATTGTTCGGCCGCTGCAGCGCGACCCGCACATTGTCGAGCACGGAAAGATGCGGAAAGACCGCTGAAATCTGGAAGGACCGCACGAGCCCCATGCGCGCCACCCGGTCGGGCGGCGTCTTGGTGATATCGGTGCCCATCAGCGTGATCGTACCCGCCGTCGGCTGCAGGAACTTGGTGAGCAGGTTGAAGACGGTCGTCTTGCCCGCCCCGTTCGGGCCGATCAGCGCATGGACGCTGGCATCATGGATATCGAGATCGACATTCTTCACCGCAGTGAAGCCGCCGAAATCCCGTCTCAGGCCGCGGGCGGAAAGAACCACCCGCGGCTTCGTGTCAGTCACTGGTGCGGAAACCGCCATGGATCACTTCACCAGATCACAGCCGCTCTTGGCGGGATCGATATAGGCTTCCTTGCCGGGAATGGTGGCGAGCACGTTGAAGTAGTCCCACGGCTCCTTGCTCTCGTCAGGCTTCTTGACCTGCAGGAGATACATGTCGTGGATCATGCGGCCGTTGGCGCCGACTGTGCCGCCGCGGCCGAAGACGTCGTCAACGGGCATTTCATGCAGCTGCTTGGCGACCGCTTCCGTCTCGTCGGTGCCGGCCTTCTGCACGGCCTTCAGATATTGCAGCACGGCCGAATAGGTGCCGGTATGGATCATGTTCGGCATCTTGCCGGTGCGGTCGAAGAACTTCTTGCCGAATTCGCGGCTCTTGTCGTCGAGGTTCCAGTAATAGCCTTCGGTCAGCGTCAGGCCCTGCGCTGCTTCGAGGCCAAGGCCGTGGACTTCGGCGAGGGTGAAGAGCAGAGCCGCAAGGCGCTGGCCGCCCTGGACGATGCCGAACTCGGCCGCCTGTTTGATGGCGTTTGCGGTATCGAGGCCGGCATTGGCAAGGCCGATGACCTTGGCGCCCGAAGACTGCGCCTGCAGCAGGAAGGACGAGAAATCCTGGCTCGAAAGCGGGTGGCGCACCGAACCGACGATCGTGCCGCCATTCGCCTTGACGAAATCGCCGGTCTGCTGCTCCAGCGAATAGCCGAAGGCATAGTCGGCCGTCAGGAAGAACCAGCTGTCGCCGCCCTGCTTGACGAGCGCACCGCCGGTGCCGACTGCGAGAGCATGCGTGTCATAGGCCCAATGAAAACCGTAGGGGCTGCAGGCCTTGCCGGTGAGGTCGGTGGTCGCAGCACCGGTGACGATATCGATCTTCTTCTTTTCCTTGGCGACGGCCTGCACGGCGAGCGCCACCGAGGATGTCGTCAGCTCCATGATCGCATCCACCTGCTCGGTGTCGTACCACTGGCGGGCAATGTTCGATGCGACGTCGGGCTTGTTCTGGTGGTCGGCATCGACGATCTCGATCGGCATGTCGAGAACCTTGCCGCCGAAATCCTCGACCGCCATCTTGGCGGCCTCGACCGACGATTTGCCGCCGAAGTCCGCATAGACGCCGGACTGATCGTTCAGGATGCCGATCTTGACCTTGCCGTCGGAAACCGTCGCGCTCTGCGCGAAGACGGCCGTGCTGCTTGCCAGAAGAAATGCAACGGATGCAATGAAGCTCTTTCGCATATGTCTCTCCTCCCAGAGATTGGCAGATTGCGAGTCTGTTCAAATTTGACGAGCCGTCCTCCTCAAGACAGCCACTCAACGCCCACGATCACGGAATTTTTCCGATGAGGCAACCAAGCGTTTACAAATAATTCCAAACAGTATCTGTTCATTTTTGCACAGAACCGTACCAAAAGCACTGAATCCGGCCTCGCGGCGGCACGCCGCAGCAACCGGCATTAGACCAAAGGCTAAGACCGACACGGAGCCCAATGACCAATTCCTCGCAGTTTACTTGGGACGACCTGCAGTTTTTTCTAGCGGTGGCCAGAACCGGGCAGCTGTCGACGGCGGCGCGGCAGTTGCGGACCAGTCACGCGACGGTGTCGCGGCGGATCGACCGGCTGGAATTTGCGCTGAAGGTGAAGCTCTTCGAGCGCAATCCGCGCGGCTATGTGCTGACGGCGATGGGCAACCGGTTCGTCGAGACCGCCGAAAAGATGGAGCAGGAGACGGAGCGGCTGCGCGCCGACCTCGCCACTGGCGCGATGGCGCAGCGCGGTGTCGTGCGCCTCAGCGCGCCGGAGGGCTTCGCCAATTTCTTTTTTGCGACCGTGCTGCCGCAGTTTGCGGAGCGGCATCCGCATCTGTCGCTCGAGCTTGTCACGATCCAGCAGATCATGTCGCTGTCGCGCAAGGAGGCAGATATCAGCGTCGTGCTCGATGAACCGAAGGGCGGCCCCTACTATGCCGAGAAGCTGACCGACTATCATCTGCAGGTCTATGGATCGCGGGATTATCTCGCCGCCAGCGCCCCGGTCTTCAGCCGCGAGGATCTGCTGTCGCATCCGTTCATCAGCTATATCGAGGAGATGATCTTTGCCCCGGGCCTGGATTATCTTGGCGATGTCCATCCACGCATCCGGCCGCAATTTCAGAGCTCCAGCATTTTCGCGCAGCTGACGGCGACGCGTAACGGGCTGGGGCTGTGCGTGCTGCCCTATTTCTTCGCCAGCCGCTATCCGGAGCTTGAGCGCGTGCTGCCCGAGGAGGTGGATCTGACCCGCAGCTACTGGATCACCTGCCATCAGGACCTGAAGCAGGCGCCGCGCGTGCGCGCCGTCATCGATTTCCTGCGCGAAGCCGTCATCTGGCCGGATGCCCGATTCATTCCGCCCTTTGCCGTGCAGGCCGGGCGCAAGAGCGGCTGATAGTTTGGCGTACCGGCGAGGCCGTCAGGCGGCTTGCCTGCTGCCTGACAGAAGGCGCATGATGCGACATCGTTCGAGTCTATTTGCCCCATGAATTCAGAACCGGATATTGCCATCATCGGAGCGGGCGCCGCGGGCGTCGGCGCAGCAAGAAGGCTTGTGGCAAGCGGCCTCTCGGTTTCCGTCTTCGAAGCCCTGCCCCGCATCGGCGGCCGTGCCTGGACGTTGCAGACGCCTGTTGCAGCGCTCGATCTCGGCTGCGGCTGGCTGCATTCCGGCGACCGCAATCCCTGGACGCGGATTGCCGAGGAAGCCGGGATTTCAGTCGATCGCAAGCCGAGCGCCTGGCACCGGCAGGATCGCGACTTCGGCTTTCCGCAGGCCGAGCGTGAGGCTGCCCGCGCCGCTTTTGCCCGCTGGAGCGAGCGTGTCGCCGATGCGCCGCCGCCAAGCGATTGCGCCATCGACGCGGTGGAGCCCGGCGAACCCTGGCTCGCCTATCTGCAGGCGCTGAGCGGCTATATCAGCGGCGACGAGCTGGAGCGGATTTCCACTAAAGACTATGCCGCCTATGACGAGGCCTCGACGGAGTATAACTGGCGGGTCGAGACCGGCTACGGCGCGCTTGTCGCCTCGACCATGCCGGCGTCGGTGGAGCTGCATGTCGGCACACCGGTACAGTCGATTGCGCTCGATGGAAGCCGTGTCACGCTGCAGACAGCGCAGGGCGCCGTGAGGCCGAAGGCGGTCATCGTCGCAGTATCCACCAATGTGCTTGCGGACGGCTTTATTCGGATGCCTTCGCCGCTCGATCCGTGGCGCGAGGCAGCAGGAAAACTGCCGCTCGGCAATAACGAGAAGCTCTATTTCGAAATAACCGGCGGCAACAGCTTCGAAGCCGAGAGCCATGTCCTCGGCAATCCGCGCGATCCGAAGACGGGCACCTATTATATCCGCCCCTTCGGCAAACCCGTCATCGAGGTCTTTCTCGGCGGAGCCGGAGCACGCGCCGTCGCAACCGATCCGGACGGTGCCTTCCCGCATGCGATGGATGAACTGGCTGCGATCTTCGGCTCCGGTATCCGCAACGAGCTGCGCCCGCTCGCAGCTTCGGAATGGGCGAATACGCCCTCGATCCGCGGCGGCTATAGCCACGCCCTGCCCGGCCAGGCCGATGCCCGCCTCGAGCTGGCAAAGCCCTATGACGGCAGGGTATTTTTTGCCGGCGAAGCAACGCACCAGACGGATTTTTCGACGGCCCACGGCGCCTATCAAAGCGGGCTTCGCGCCGCCGAAGAGGCGCTGCAGGCACTCGGCCGGTAGAGCCGTCCACCCCCAATTGCAACCGGTAGAGCTTTGTGCCACGCTGGCTTTGCCGTTTCGGCAGTCGCAGAGGAAGGGGACCCTCGCATGCTTCTATTTCTTGCATTTTTGATTGGGATCATTGCCGGCCTTCGGGCCATGACTGCACCCGCCGCCGTTGCCTGGGGCGCGGCTCTCGGCTGGTTCGACGTATCGCAGACCCCGCTTGCCTTCATGGGCTACAAGTGGACGCCGTGGATATTCACGGTGCTCGCCGCCGTCGAGCTGATCACCGACCAGCTGCCGACGACGCCGAGCCGCAAGGTGCCGATGCAGTTCGGCGCCCGCCTCATCATGGGGCGCTGACCGGCGCCACGATCGGCGCCTCCGGCGGTTCGCTCGTCGGCGGCCTGATTGCCGGTGTGGTCGGCGCGGTCGTGGGCACGCTGGGCGGTGCTGCTGCCCGCGGCAAGCTCGCGGCCATTTTCGGCAGGGATACACCGGCGGCCCTCATCGAAGACGCAGTCGCCATCGTCGGCGCCGTCCTCATCGTATCGGCCGTCGCATGAAGACCTACGACGCCATCTTCATCGGGGCCGGTCAGGCCGGCCCCTTCCTCGCTGCCCGCATGGCCGAGAAGGGCATGAAAGTGGCGCTGATCGAGCGCAAATATCTCGGCGGCACCTGCGTCAATGCGGGCTGCATGCCGACGAAGACGCTGGTTGCCAGCGCCCGCGCCGCACATGTGGCGCGCACCGGCGGCGACTATGGCGTCAAGATTTCGGGTCCGATCGGGATCGACATGAAGGTGGTGCGCAAGCGCGCCGAAACCGTGACGATGAACGCCCGCAACGGGCTGACCGGCTGGTTCTCCGGCATGAAGAGCATGGAGGTGATCTATGGCCACGCGACATTCACCGGCGCCAGGACCGTCGAGGTCAATGGCGAGGTGCTGACTGCGCCGCAGATCTTCCTGAATGTCGGCGCCCGGCCGACCATTCCGGATTTTCCGGGCCTCGCCGATGTCGACTATCTGACAAGCACCTCGATCATCCAGCTCGATACCCTGCCCCGCCATCTCGTGGTGATCGGCGGCAGCTATATCGGCCTCGAATTCGCACAGATGTATCGCCGCTTCGGGGCCGAGGTGACGGTCATCGAGCGCGGCCCGAAACTCGCCTCGCGCGAGGACGAGGATGTCTCCGATGCGATCGAGGAGATCATCGCTTCCGAAGGCATCGCCGTTCATACCGGAGCGGAGAACATCGCTTTCGCCAAGGCGGGTGACGGCATCACCGTCTCGATTTCCGGCAAGCCGGATATCAAGGCAAGCCATGTGCTCGTCGCCACCGGCCGCACGCCGAATACCGGTGATCTCGGTCTCGACAAGGCAGGTGTCGCGACCGACAAACGCGGCTTCATCACTGTCGATGAGCGGCTGATGACCAATGTCGAGGGCATCTATGCGCTCGGCGACTGCAACGGCCACGGCGCCTTCACGCATACGTCCTATAACGACTTCGAGATCGCAGCCGCCAATCTGCTTGATGGCGGCGACCGCAAGGTGTCGAGCCGCATTCCGGCCTATGCACTCTATATCGACCCGCCGCTTGGCCGGGCCGGGATGACGGAGAAGCAGGCGCGTGCTTCCGGCCGCAAGATCGCCGTCTCGAAACGGCCGATGAGCCGCGTGGGACGCGCCAATGAGCGGGGCGAGACCAAGGGCTTCATGAAGATCGTCGCCGATGCGGAGACGCAGGAAATCCTGGGTGCCGCCTTCCTCGGCATCGAGGGCGACGAGGCGATTCACGGGATCATCGACGCCATGAATGCCGGAACCACCTTCCCGGTCCTGCAATGGTCGGTGCCGATCCATCCGACCGTGTCGGAGCTCATTCCGACCATCATCGGCGATCTCAAGCCTGTTTGACCAAACAGGTCATCTGACGCCGTTTCCGGACTTGCATCCATGCCAGATTTGGATTTATCTCGCGCTGTTCTCAGGGCGGGGTGAAATTCCCCACCGGCGGTATCGGGGAAACCCGGAGCCCGCGAGCGCTTCCGCAAATGGAAGGTCAGCAGATCCGGTGAGAGGCCGGAGCCGACGGTATAGTCCGGATGGAAGAGAGCATGCAGGCAGCACCTTTCCGCGCGAGAGGTGTGCAGTGCTGTTCGCCCAAGGGAGAATTGGGCCGCTTCGCGGCTCGACGCAACCGCCAGAAATGGCACCCTTGAAAGGCAGAGACATGACTATCGCAACCAAACCCCAGCGCATCAAGATCGCCGTCGTGCGTGCCCGCTGGCATGCCGGTATCGTCGACCAGTGTGTGAATTCCTTCGTTTCGACGTGGCAGGCGCAAGGCGGCAACGCCGCCGATGTCGAGATTTTCGACGTTCCCGGCGCCCTTGAAATCCCGCTTCACGCGCAGACGCTCGCCCGCACCGGCAAATATGCCGCAGTCCTCGGCTGCGCCTTCGTCGTCGATGGCGGCATCTATAGGCACGATTTCGTCGCGGGCACCGTTCTCGACGGCCTGATGCGTGTCCAGCTGGACACCAGCATCCCGGTTCTCTCCGCAGTTCTGACGCCGCATCACTTCCAGGAAAGCGAAGCCCATATCGAGTTCTTCATGAACCACTTCGTGATCAAGGGCCAGGAGGCTGCCAATGCCTGCCGGGCAATCCTCGAGGCACGCAGCAACCTGGCGGTCACAGCTCTCTGATCGCATGAAACAAGCTAGCGCGCCGGAAATGGCACCGGCGCGTTGGCTCTTGAGCAAAGTCAGCCTGAAGCCGGGCGCGGGGTTTTCTCGCGGCCGGCAGCCGGCGCGGTGCTCGTCAGCGTCTGGCCGTGGAAGCGGCTCAATTGACCGGTGACGTCGGCGATCTCGCTTTCCGTCCGCGCCGCATCCCAGCCGAGAGCTGCGGCGGCAATACCGGCGATTTCTCTCAGCCCCTCGATCGTCAGCCGCCCCTCGATCGCCAGCGTCGTGCGGCGAAGCACGATATCGGCGAGGTGGACGACAAGCTCGCTTCTGGCGATCCAGTCGATCTCCCTGAAGCTGTGGCGCGGCGCGCCGGTCAGTCTCGTGTCGTCAGACTGAACCGAAGCGAATGTGAGGATCGGCGCAGCCGTCGTGCCGTAGCGGCTCAGCAATTCGTCGGCGCGTTCGATCGTCACGCCGCCCTTCGCGGCCAAATCCTTGATCCAGTGTCCGCGCTTCTCACCATCGGCAGGAAAGCCCTTGCCGCCGCCGATCGCCAGATAGCGCGTCGATTCCCGGCGGTCGCGCTGCAGCCGGGAGAGAACGGTATCGGCGACTTCTTCGGCAAAGCCGCGGAACGTCGTCCACTTGCCGCCGACCAGCGAGACGATCGGGAACGGGCGGTTGCCTTCCGGCTCCTTCACCGGCGCGGAATGATCGCGGCTGATCAGGCCCGGTGCCGTCGCATCGGAGGCGGGCAGCGGGCGGATGCCGCTATAGCTGTAAACGATCTGGTCGCGGTCGAAGCGCAGCGTCGGCAGCAGCGAGCGGACGCTTTCGAGGAAATAATCCGTCTCCGGCTCCTCGCAGAGGACATTGTCAGGGTCATCGGCCGGGATATCGGTCGAGCCGACCAGCGCCAGACCGAGATAGCTGTAGACGAGGCAGATGCGGCCGTCGTCGGCCTCGAAATAGATCATGTGGCCGTTCAGGCTGCGTACCAGTTCGGGTTGATCGAGCAGGATATGCGAGCCCTTGGTGCCGCCGATCAGGTGTGACGGCGCCCCGAGCGCGGTATTGACGTGATCGATCCAGGGGCCAGCCGCATTGACCACAAGCTTCGGCTTCACGGCGAAGCTCGACCCGTCAGCCTGCCGGAATGTCAGCCGGCCCTCCTCGACGGAATCCAGTATCGCGAAATTGGCGGCCAGGCTCTTCGGATTGGCATCGCAGCCATCCTTGACCAGTTCATAGACAAGCCGCTCCGGGCGGCTGATCTTGGCGTCGTAATAGATGCCGCCCGCGACGATCGCCGGTGTGACATGCGGCATTTCCTTGCGCGCCTGCCTCTTGAGGATCAGCCGGTGCTTGGGCATGACACGGTCGCGCGAGCCGAAGAAATCGTAAAGGCCGAGGCCGATCTTGATCAGCACGGCCCCGCGGCTGCGCGGCGCCGTCTTCGAGCCGAACAGCGTCCGCAAGGCCGCCCAGATGCCGCGCGTCCAGGAGAAGACCGGGATGAAGGTCGGCAGCGGCTCGACGCAATGCGGCGCGTTCTTGAGAAGGAGATTGCGCTCCAGCGTCGATTGCGCCACGAGGCCGAATTCGCCTGTCTCGAGATATTTCAGGCCGCCGTGGATAAGGCGCGAGGGCGCGGCGCTGGTGCCGGATCCGAAATCGCCCTTGTCGATGATCAGGCAGTTGATGCCCTGCGCCGAGAGATCGCGGAAAAGTCCGGCGCCATTGATACCCGCCCCGATGATCAGGACGTCGATATCGCCCTCTCCTAGGTGCGAGAAGCGCTGCTGCATGTCGGCTGTCATGGTCGTATCCTAAATCGCCGGTTGGGAGCGCCGGCATTCGTCTTGTCAGTTTGCCAAGTTGGCGGGTGCGAGGCCGGCAATCTTCGGCCAGAGCGGCGTCATCGCCTCGGCGATTTCGCGGAATACCTGGTAGCGCTTCTCGTAATCGGCGCTGCGTACCGCATCCGGTTCGCAGGTCCTGGCGATGCTTGCTATGTCACGGGGATCGGCTTGCGGATCGGCATAGATTCCGGCGCCCGATCCGGCGCAAAGCGCCGCACCCCAGGCCGCTGCCTCATCGGTCTCGGTCACAGTCACGGGCATGCCGAGCACGTCGGCAAACATCTGCACCACGGTCGGATTGCGCGACACGCCGCCTGCGAGCCGCGCCCGATCGAAGGAAAAACCATCGCGCAGCGCATCGACATGGATACGGTGATTGAAGGCGATACCTTCGAGGACGGCGCGCAGCATGTCGCCGCGATCGTGCCAGCCGCCAAGACCGAAGAAGCTCGCGCTGGCTGCGGCGCCATAGGGCGAACCGAAGAGATAGGGGTGGAAGAGCGCGGTCGACGGGCGCTCGAAGGCCGCGTCGATTTCCGGCGCCAGCAGCGCGTGGATCGCGCCGCCCTGTGCCCGCTCGCCGGCGCAGAGCGTATCGAGAAACCAGTCGTAATTCGCGGTCGAGGCCGGCGAGATCGACATGCTGTTCCAGATGCCGGGCGCAATGCCGTTGCGGCAGAACCACCGCCTGTCGACGCGCGGCTCGGAAGACAGCGTCTCGTTGATCGAATAGGTCCCGGCGATGACGGCGACGACGCCCTGCCCGTATCCCCCAGCGCCTAGCGCCGAGGCGGTGACATCATGCAATCCGGCGACGACCGGCGTGCATTCGGCAAGGCCGGTCCGTAGCGCCGCCTCGCGTGTTACCCGCCCGACGATCTGGTCGGAGCGGGAGGCCGGCGGCAGGGCGTGAACGAGCGCTTCGAGACCGAAGAGCTTCAGCGCGTCCTGGCTATAATCCTGCGTGCGCACATTGGTGAAGGAGGTGCTGGCCTCGGTACGGTCGGTGCCGATGATCTCGGTGAGGCAGAAGCGCAGCCAGTCCTTGCAGCTGATGAAGTGGCCGATCTGCTGAAACCGCTCCTGCTCGTTTTCACGAATCCAGGCGAGCAGTGCCGAGGGTGCCGAGACATGCGGAATCTGGCCGGTCAGCTCTATCGAGGCATCCGCCAGCTCGCCTTCCCACCGATCGACGATCTCTCCTGCCCGGCTGTCGAGCGAGAGGATGGCGCGGCCGAGCGGCTTCTGGTCGTGATCGAGGAGATAGATGCCATCGCCATGCGCCGTGGCGGAAATCGCCTGGATGTCGTTCGCCGGCCGGCCGCTCAGCGCGATCGCCTCGCGGATGGCATCGGCGGTCGCCGTCCAGAGCTCCTCCATATCGCGCTCGATATGGCGCGCCTTCGGCATGAACTGGGTGACGCGGCGCCTGCTGACTGCGAGCGGCGTGCCGTCGATGTCGAAAATGACGGCCTTGGTGACCGTCAGGCCACTATCGATCCCGAGCAGACTCGGCATTCGCCCTTACCTCGTTTGTGCAACGGGCAAGCCACCTTACGAGCGCCCCTGGGCACCCCGGGCAACCACCACGTTGATATCCTTGGACCGCATGCGGTCGATATGCACGGGATTGGTCTTGTCGTCGACAATGACGACATCGAACTCGTCCAGTGCTGCGAAACTGTGAAGTGCCCGCCGTTCGAACTTGGTGTGATCGGCAAGCAGGATGCGTTTGACGGAACAGTCGAACATGGCGCGCTTGGTATCGACGGTCTCCGGCGACTGGTGCAGCACGGTGCCGTCACTGATCGCCGACATCGAAATGAAGGCAACGTCCGCGCGCAAGCCTTTGATTTCGCTGATCGTCATGCGGCCCATGAAGGCGTTGCACCAGTTGTAATATTGCCCGCCCAGCGCCAGCAGCGTCACGTCGTGCATGCCGGTCAGCGCATTCATCAGCGTCAGCGAATTGGTGATCGCGGTGACGGGAACCCTGGACGGCAGATGCGTTGCCATCTGCAGGACGGTGGTGGAATCGTCGAAGAAGATCGCCTGGCCGGGCTCGACGAATTGCATTGCTGCCTCGGCGATCAGCTTCTTTTCGCTCGCCTGGCGGTTGGAGCGATAGACGTCGCTGGATTCGATGAGATTGGTGGCGGCGGCCGTCACGATGCCGCGCGTCTTGCGAAACAGCCCGCGGCTGACGAGCTCATCGACATCGCGATGCGCCGTCATCAGGCTGATGCCGAAACGGTCGGTCAGGTCTTCAATCCGCATCGAGCCTTCACTCATCACGGCCTCTGCGATCATGCGGCGGCGCGCGATCTGGCGCGTCTGCCGGCTGTCGCTCGTAAGCTGCTCCAACAGATCTTCGCCCTGGCTGGTCTTCTGTGTCACGGGTCACCCCTGTCGCTGAATTCTGGATACCAGCTTCGTACAGTGATTGCCGTGCCAAGGCAAAATGGCGAAACGGAACGGGCGGCTTATCCCGCGGGCAACCGTTTCAGGCATGCGGGGAGCCGGGCGGGTGGATGCCGCCCGGCTTGGAGAGCGCCCTTGCGGGCGCCCGACCGATTACGGCTCGAGAACGAACGGACCGGTGTACTTATCGACATTGTCCTTGGTGATCAGCAGGCAATCGAAGAGCTGCTTTTCGCTCTTGGCGCCGGTGCTGCCGTTCTTGATGACGTTGTCGGCCTGCTTGACGGCTTCTTCGGAGAAGATCGCAACCGGCTGGAGGACGGTGTATTGCAGTTCGCCTGCCTTGATCGCGGCAACAGCATCCGGCGAACCGTCGAAGCCACCGACCTTGATGTTGGCGAGCTTGCCGGCTTCCTTCAGCGCTGCGATGGCGCCGAGGGCCATTTCGTCGTTGCCGGAGATGACGCCGACAATGTCAGGATTTGCCTGCAGCATGGACTGCATCTTGTTGTGACCCTTGGTGCGGTCCCAATCGGCAACTTCCTTGGCAACCTTCTTCAGGTCCGGGTACTGCGACAGCACGGTTTCATAGCCGTTCGAGCGCGTTGCGGCATTGTTGTCGGAGGGGGCGCCGAAGAGTTCGGCATAGTTGCCCTTGTCGCCGACAGCTTCGACCCACTGCTGCGCACCAAGGGCGGCACCCTGGGCGTTGTTGGAAACGAGCTGCGCCTTCGCCAGGCCTTCTTGGTTGATTTCAGCGTTGACAAGGATGACCGGGATGCCGGCGGCAACGGCCTTCTTCACCGCGCCGACGGAGCCGTCAGCGTTTGCCGGGTCGAGAATGATCGCGACCGACTTGTTGGTGATAGCCGTGTCGATCAGGTTGCTCTCGGTGTTGGTGTCACCCTTGTGGGCGCTGACGGAAGCCGTGTAGCCGAGCTTTTCAGCGGTTGCCTTGGCAACGTTGCCTTCCGTCAGCCAGTAGGGGTTGGACGGGTCGTTGACGATGATCGTCATCTGGCCTGCTGCCCAGGCGCTGCTGACGAGGATCGGTGCGACAGCCGCGGCGGCCAGAAGAATGCGCATGCCTTTCTTAAACATAGTCTCTCTCCCATTAGTGAGCTCAGTTGGTGCCGATGATCCGGCGGTGCTTTCCCCAATCGGCCTTTGCGCCAGAGGCCTGCCGTCGTGGATAAGTTCGGTTTCAGCCGTTAGGACGATTTGACCCGGCGGCCGTATTGGATGCTGTTCATCAGGACGGCGAGAACGATCACCGCACCGGTAAAGACGGTCTGCCAGTAGGCGGAGACGCCGATGATCACGAGGCCATCCGACAGGAAGCCAATGACGAAGGCGCCGAGCATGGTGCCGCGCACCGTGCCGCGTCCGCCCGTCAGTGCCGCGCCACCGATGACGACGGCTGCGATCGCCGTCAGTTCGTAGGTGGTGCCCGCCGTCGGACCGGCGGAGGTCAACTGCGAGGACAGCACCAGGCCGGCGATCGCGGCGCAGACGCCCGAGAGCACATAGACGATGATCTTGACGCGCTTGACCGGAACACCCGAAAGGTCGGCAGCGCGCTCGTTGCCGCCCGATGCATAGAGCCAGCGGCCGAAGGCGGTGCGGCTGAGCACAATGCCGCAGACGATGGCGAGGACCGCAAGAACGATGACGCCGATCGGCACACCGCCAAGGCGGTTGAAGCCGAGCCAGTCGAAGCCGGTATTGCCGAGTTCGGGACGGCCGCCGAGATTGTTGTAGGTCAGGCCGTTGGTCATGAGGAGGGCGATGCCGCGGGCGACATAGAGGACACCGAGCGAGGCGACGAAGGCAGGCACCTTGAGATAGGCGACAAGCACGCCGTTGACCGCGCCGACCACCGCGCCGAGCGCGCAGGTCAGCACCACGACGGCCCAGACCGGCGGATAGAGAATGACGCCGAAATAGCTGAGTGTGACGCCCTGCATCAGGAAGCCGGCGATACAGCCTGCAAGGCCGAGCGTCGAGCCGACCGAAAGGTCGATGCCGCCGTTCAGGATGACCAGCAGCATGCCGATCGCCAGGATCCCGAAGATAGCCACATGCGAGGCCATGATCAGGAAGTTGTTGAGGCTGAAATAGTAGGGCGACAGGAAGGAGAAGACCGCGATGATGACGATCAGCGCGAAGAACGCGCGTCCTTCCAGGATCAGGCGCACGATATTGGTGTTCCGCTTCTGCCCGTTCGAAACTGACTTCTTCTCGGTGACGTTTGTGACTGACATAATCAGTGCTCCATAATTCCGGGCTAGTGCGCGACCATGGACTCGCCGGAGGCGGCCATGATCTTTTCCTTGGTGACGTCAGAGCCGAACTCTGCCGAAATGCGGCCGCGGTGCATGACGATGATGCGATGCGCGATGCTCAGGCACTCGTTGACTTCCGACGTCGAGTAGATGACCGCGAGGCCCTGCTTGGCGCGCTCGGCGAGCAGCTTGAAGACTTCGGCCTTGGCGCCGATATCGATGCCGCGGCTCGGTTCGTCGAGCAGGATGACCTTGGGTTCCGTCGCCAGCATCTTGCCGATGACGACCTTCTGCTGGTTACCGCCGGAGAGCGAGCCGATTGCCGCCTCGCCGCCGTCGGTCTTGACGTGTACGCGTCGGATCGACTCGGTGACGAGATCGCGCTCGCGGCGGCCGGATGTGAAAAGGCCCTTGGTGAAGGCGCCAATGCTGGCAAGCGACAGATTGGAGCCGACGGTCATGGTCTGCACTAGGCCGTCGCGCTGGCGGTCTTCGGGAACGAGGACGAGGCCGCTTTCGATGCGCCCGGCAATGCTGAGGGCGCCGACATCCTGCCCTTCGAGCAGAACGCGGCCGCCGCTGGAGCGCAGCCGTCCGGCGACGCATTCCAGAAGCTCGGTGCGCCCTGCCCCCATCAGTCCGTAGATGCAGACGACCTCGCCGGCCCGCACCTTCAGCGACATGCGATCGACAGCGTTATAGGCGGCGCCCGAGGGACCGGGAACGGTCAGGCCTTCGATCGACAGCGCCACTTCGCCGAACTGGTGTCCTTCAGGCGGGCTGCCGAGGTCGAAGTTCTCGCCCACCATGTTGCGGACGATCCATTCGAGGTCGATATCCTTGCGCTCGGCATAGGCAGTCATCGTGCCGTCGCGCAGGACGACGGCGTGATTGGTGATCTGCAGCGCCTCTTCGAGGTGGTGCGAGATATAGACGATCGAGACGCCGCGGCCCGTCAGGTCATGGATGACCTTGAAGAGAACTTCGACTTCGGTGGCGCTCAGCGCAGATGTCGGCTCGTCCATGATCAGGATGCGGGAATTGACCGAGAGCGCGCGGGCGATCTCAACGATCTGCTGCTGGCCGAGGCGGAGGTCCTCGACGCGCGTCAGCGGATCGATATCCTCTTCGAGTTCTTCCATCAGCGCCCGGGTCTGGCGCTCTTCCTCGGCGAAATCGACGACACCGCCCTTGATGATCTCGCGGCCCATGAAGATGTTGTCGCGGACGCTGAGATTAGGCGCCAGGCTCAGTTCCTGGTGGATGATCGAGATGCCGCATTCGCGGGCATGGGTCGAGGACGCGAAGCTGATCGGCGAACCGTCGAGTACGATCTCGCCGGAGGTCGGTTGCACCACGCCCGAAAGGATCTTCATCAGCGTCGACTTGCCGGCACCGTTCTCACCGAACAGCGTCGTCACCTGGCCGCGATGGATATCGAAGTTCACGCCCTTGAGCGCGTGAACATTGCCATAGGACTTAGCGATGTTTCGGGCGGCGAGCACGACCTCGCCCTGGGTTCCGGGATTGCGCAGCGGCTGGCTCATTTGACCTCGACCTTCACCGGCGTGATCAGCCAGTTCTTCGGGTTGATGAGCTTGAAGACGCCGACGACGGTCGCGGTTTTACCGTCCAGCTGATCCGGATCGAGACCGGAAAGCACGGTCTTCTTCATCTCGTTGTTGATGGCCGATCCGGCATCCTGATACTGGATCTGGTTGGTGAACTGGCCGAATTCGATCTCGCCGGTGGCATCGCGGAGGTCCGTGCCGTTGACCGCGGGACCGGTCTGGACACGGACCACCGTCTCGGGAGGCAATCCGTCGATCTTCATTTCATTGGTGTTCGACTTGCGGGCGCCGAAGGTGCCGGTCAGGGTCACCGGAATGACCGGACCGGTGCTTGTCGCTGTGCCGTATTTCTCGCTCGCGGCCTTCTTGTCGGCGGCGATCGCGGTTGCCAGTTCGGCGGCTGCGACAGCGCGCTGCTCGACATTAGCCTGGATCTTCGGGAACTGCGCGCTACCGAAGGTCTCAGGCGAAAAGGCCTGCTGCCGGACATCGTTTGCCGAGCCGATCTTCACGACCGTGGTGTCGAGCGCCATGGCGCCGATGACGACGACCGCGAATGCGGCGCTGACGATGAGCTTCAGATTGCCGCTGCCGGGCTTGGGGGCTGCATAATCGGGCTGTGTACTCATGTCGTGACGGCCTTTGTCCAGGAGATGGTGAAGCGGAGGGGCTGGGTGCGATTACGATCGGAGCCGTGCCGCGGCAGGACGGCTGGCCGGCTGAAGAACCGGCGGGCAGTCTGCGACGACGCAGGGCGCGATGAAAATCAGCATTGGAAGCCTCCTCGACAGAGAGCCGGCGCTTGTCTCCTCCAGCCGCCGGAACCTGCAATCTCCATCCGGAAGTGAGCTTCCGTGATAGAACTGTGTTATTTATGCCGGAAACAATGTTATGAATTTTAACAGATGTCAACGGCCATTTTATCAGCACATGCTTGCCTAACCAGACTCTCACATGGTTTTTATCGCGCTGCATCGCAGCAAACTGATGTGGCAGGCGCACAAAAAGCCCAAAGTCGTTACGTTCAGTAAGTATCTGTATAGAAATGAAAAATAAGAATTTCCATCAGCTGTGTACTGGCTGATCGTGCGCTCATCGAGACTTGGCCGGAGCCGACGCTCTAAATTCCTATGTCATCCATTTTATCTGAAAAATTTTTCATGACCAGAAAAATCTTGCTGGCAAAGTGATATCTTTATGTTATGTTTTGCGATGAGGCCTATGGGAGGTTTCGGCAAATATTCGATCCGGCATTTGCAGAGGCCGCGGCTTGCCGCTGGCGGCATGCGGATCAAATGATGCGGCTGGGGGATTGTTCCCTCGTGAAAGGCCGATCGGGAGGACTTGAGATGGATTGGACGCGCGTATTGCCCGTCGCGGCGTTCGCAGCATTGGCGAGATAGTCTGCAATGACATCGACCCAGAACATCATCATCGGGATCGACGCCGGAACATCCGTGATCAAGGCGGTGGCGTTCGATCTCGCAGGCCGGCAGATCGCAACCGCTTCCGTGCGCAACAAGTACGCGACCGGCGACGATGGCTCGGCGACGCAATCCCTCGCCCAGACCTGGACGGACTGCGCCAGCGCATTGCGCGGCCTAGGTGAAAAGGTCGCCGATCTCGCCGCGCGCACTGCCGCGATCGCCGTGACCGGACAGGGCGACGGCACCTGGCTCGTCGGCCGCGACAATGCGCCTGTTGCTGACGCCTGGCTGTGGCTCGATGCCCGCGCCGCCTCGACGGTGACCCGGCTTGCCGGCGGAGTAAACAACCGCGCCCGCTTCGAAGCGACCGGCACCGGCCTCAACACTTGCCAGCAGGGCGCGCAGCTCGCCCATATGGACAAGGTCGCGCCTGAACTCCTCGACCGAAGCGAAGCCGCCCTGCACTGCAAGGACTGGCTCTATCTCAATCTCACCGGCATCCGCGCCACCGATCCCTCCGAGGCGAGCTTCACCTTCGGCAATTTCCGGACGCGCCAATACGACAGCGTCGTGATCGATGCGCTCGGCCTCGAGCGCCGCCGCAATCTTCTGCCTGAGATCATCGACGGCACGGAAGTCAGCCATCCCCTGACGGCGGAAGCCGCCAAGGCCTGCGGTCTGCTTGCGGGAACGCCCGTCTGCCTCGGCTATGTCGATATGGTGATGACGGCGCTTGGCGCCGGTGTGCGCAGCAGCGGGCGCAATGCCGCCTGCTCGACGATCGGCTCCACCGGCGTCCACATGCGCGCCAAGGCGGTGGCCGACGTTCATCTCAACAGCGAAGGCACGGGCTATGTCATCGCCCTGCCGATCCCCGGCATTGTCACCCAGGTACAGACGAATATGGGCTCGACGATCAATATCGACTGGATTCTGGAGATTGCCGCTTACCTGATGGCAGACGCCGGGAAGACCGTTTCGCACTCTGACCTGATCGCCCGGATCGACGGCTGGTTTGCCGAAAGCAAGCCGGGGTCGGTGCTATACCACCCCTATATTTCGGAGGCCGGCGAGCGCGGGCCTTTCGTCAACGCCAATGCCCGGGCAGGCTTCACGGGCCTTTCCACCCGTCACGGCTTTCCGGATCTCGTCCGCTCGGTCGTCGAGGGCCTCGGCCTTGCGACCCGCGATTGCTACGCGGCGATGGGGGCGATGCCTGAAGAACTGCGCATCACCGGTGGCGCAACCCGCTCGCTCGGACTGCGCCGCTCGCTTTCTGCTGCCGTCAACGCGCCGATCCGCCAGTCCCGGCGCGAAGAGACCGGTGCAGCCGGTGTGGCGATGATGGCTGCGGTCGCGGTCGGCGTCTACGCCACGATGGACGATTGCATTGCCGACTGGGTGACGCCGCTGCTCGGCGAGCCCGAAATCCCGGATGCCGCCGAAGCCGCGCGCTTCGATCGCCTTTTCTCCGCCTACACGGACGTGCGCCAGGCCATGGCGCCCGCCTGGGACAAGCTCGCCACTGCTGCGAGGCCAGGCGCGTAACTCAAGTTCTGATGCAGAAGCATCGAAGGAGCATGACATGACCGAACCGGAAACCCTCGACCTCTTCGTCATCGGCGGCGGCATCAATGGCGCGGGCATCGCCCGCGATGCGGCCGGCCGCGGACTGAAGGTGGCGCTCTGCGAAAAGGACGACCTGGCGCAGGGCACGTCGTCGCGCTCCGGCAAGCTCGTGCATGGCGGCTTGCGCTATCTCGAATATTACGAGTTCCGCCTGGTGCGCGAAGCGCTGATCGAGCGCGAGGTTCTGCTGAATGCCGCGCCTCACATCATCTGGCCGATGCGCTTCGTGCTGCCCCACAGCCCGCAGGATCGCCCGGCGTGGCTCGTGCGGCTCGGCCTTTTCCTCTACGACCACCTCGGCGGCCGCAAGAAGCTGCCGGGCACGCGCACCCTCAACCTACTGCGCGATCCCGAGGGAACGCCGATCCTCGATCAATACAAGCGCGGCTTCGAATATTCCGACTGCTGGGTCGATGACGCCCGCCTCGTCGTTCTGAACGCCGTCAGCGCCGCCGAAAAAGGTGCGATCGTGCTGACCCGTTCGCCTGCCGTCTCCGCCTGGCGCGAGAATGGTGCGTGGACTGTCGTCACCAAGAACAGCACGACAGGCGAGACGCGCACTTTCAGGGCCAAATGTCTGGTCAATTGCGCCGGTCCCTGGGTCACCGACATCATCAACCGTGTCGCCGGATCGAACTCGGCCCGCAACGTGCGCCTCGTCAAGGGCAGCCACATCATCGTCCCGAAATTCTGGGCCGGCTCGAATGCCTATCTCGTTCAGAACCACGACAAGCGCGTCATCTTCATCAACCCCTACGAGGGCGATAAGGCGCTGATCGGCACGACCGATATCGCCTATGAGGGCCGCGCCGAGGACGTCTCCGCCGACGAAACAGAGATCGATTACCTGCTGAAGGCCGTGAACCGCTACTTCAAGGAGAAGCTCCGCCGTCAGGACGTGCTGCACAGCTTCTCCGGCGTGCGCCCGCTCTTCGACGACGGCAAGGGCAATCCATCCGCCGTGACCCGCGACTATGTCTTCGATCTCGATGAAACCGGCGGCGCGCCGCTGCTCAATGTCTTCGGCGGCAAGATCACCACCTTCCGCGAGCTTGCCGAGCGCGGCCTGCATCGCCTCAAGCATATCTTTCCGAACATGGGCGGGGACTGGACCCAGTCGGCGCCGCTCCCCGGCGGCGAAATCCCCAATGCAGATTACGAAACCTTCGCCAACAGCCTGCGCGATACCTACCCCTGGATGCCGCGCAAGCTCGTCCATCACTATGGCCGCCTCTACGGCGCCCGGACGAAGAACGTCGTCGCCGGCGCGACGGGCCTCGAAGGCCTTGGCCGCCATTTCGGCGGGCAGTTCTACGAGGCGGAAGCGCGCTATCTCGTGGCGACCGAATGGGCGGAAACGGCCGAAGACATTCTCTATCGCCGCACCAAGCATTACCTGCATATGAGCGAAGCGGAACGCGCAGCCTTTGCCGACTGGTTCGCCTCCTCCCGCCTTGCCGCTGCCTGAGGGAGGTCAAGATGCCGCTGACGCTTTCGCTCAACACCAATCCGCTGGTCAACCGCTTCGCTGACCCCGACGATCTGATCGATACCGTCGCGCGCGACCTGAAGATCCGCGACCTGCAGCTGACCCATGAATTCATCAATCCGAGCTGGCAGGCGCCCGTCATCCGCCGCCTGACGCGGAGCATGAATTCGGCGCTGCGGCGCACCGGCGTTCGCGTCACTTCCGGCATGACCGGCCCCTATGGCCGCCTCAATCATTTTGGCCATCCGGACGCCGATGTCCGCCGCTACTACATCGACTGGTTCAAGACCTTCGCCGATATCACCGCCGATCTCGGCGGCGATTCCGTCGGCACGCAATTCGCGATCTTCACCTACCGGGATTTCGACGATCCCGCCAAGCGCGAGGAGCTGATCAAGATCGCCATCAACAGCTGGGCCGAAGTCGCGGACCATGGCCGCGCCGCCGGTCTTTCCTATGTTTTCTGGGAGCCGATGAGCATCGGCCGCGAGTTCGGCGAGACGATCGCCGCATGTCTCTCGCTGCAGCAGCGGCTGACGGCGGCCAATATGGCGATCCCGATGTGGATGATGGCCGATATCGACCACGGCGACGTCACCTCTGCCAACCCTGATGATTTCGATCCCTATGCATGGGCGCGCGCCGTCCCGCCGGTCTCGCCGATCATCCACATCAAGCAGAGCCTGATGGACAAGGGCGGCCACCGGCCGTTCACCGCCGAATTCAACGCCAAGGGCCGGATCCAGCCGGCGCCGCTGCTGAAGGCTTTCGCAGAAGGTGGGGCCGTCAACAACGAGATCTGCCTCGAGCTTTCCTTCAAGGAACGCGAGCCGAACGACCGCGAAGTGATCCCGCAGATCGCCGAGAGCGTCGCCTTCTGGGCGCCTTACATCGACACCGGCATAGACGACTTGAACATCTGAGGCAGAGATCCGTAAAAGGCTGGAGATATCGCAACGTGACAGTTGCAGGGACTTGTTTCAAAGGGAGCCGCAATGACGGACGCCGATGATACGCTTGCGGTACGCGCTGCCTGGCTGCACTACGCCGGAGGCCTGACGCAATCCGATGTCGCCCGCCGTCTCGGCGTGCCCTCGGTCAAGGCGCACCGGCTGATTGCCCGCGCGGTCGCCGACGGCGTCGTCAAGGTGACGATCGACGGCGACATCGTCGAATGCGTCGAGCTGGAGGCCCGCCTTTCGGAGCGCTACGGCCTGCAATATTGCGAAGTGGCCCCCGATCTCGGCGAGGAAGGCCTGCCGCTGCGCGCGCTTGGCCATGCCGGTGCCGGCTATCTGAAGCGCGAGATCGAGCGCGGCGACAACAAGGTAATCGGCCTTGGCCACGGCCGCACCCTGTCGGCCGCCGTCCAGTACATGCCGCGAGTCGGCGCCAAGAACCTGCGCTTCGTCTCGCTGCTGGGAGGCCTGACGCGCAACTACGGCGCCAATCCCTATGACGTGATGCACCGCATCGCCGAGAAGACGGGAACGCAGGCCTATGTCATGCCCGTCCCCTTCTTCGCCAACACAGGCGACGACCGCGAGGTGCTGAAAGCGCAGCGCGCCGTCAAGGAGGTCTTCGACCTCGCCAACAATGCCGACCTGAAGCTCGTCGGCCTCGGCACTGTCGATGCCGATGCGCAGCTGGTGCTCTCGGGTATGGTCGAGCCGAGCGAGATCGACGATATCGCGACTGCCGGCGGCGTCGGCGAAATCCTCGGGCATTTCTTCAATGCCGATGGCGACATGTTGGATACGGCGCTGACGGCGCGCACGCTCTCCGCCTCCTTCCCGAAAACCAAAGACGAGCGGCTCGTGGCGCTTGCCGGCGGGCAGTCGAAGGTTCCGGCCATCCGCGCCATCCTGAAAAGCCACCGCCTTTACGGCCTGATCACCGATGAACGCACAGCGCAGACACTGTTGAAATGATGTGATTGGCAACAAGAGTTGATCGCAAAATAACACAAATAATGTTGATTATCACGATTTATCCGTTATCTTAACATCAGGAGATGGGTGGAGACCGGAATGAAGCGCGAGGAACGGCAGCAGCTGATTGTCAATCTGCTCGTCGAGAACAAGACCGTCGATCTCGACGATCTTGCCGACCGCTTCATCGTCTCGAAGATGACGATCCATCGTGACCTCGACGATCTCGAGCAGGCGGGCGTGCTTCGAAAGGTGCGAGGCGGCGCGACGATCGACGCCGGAACGCAGTTCGAAAGCGACTTCCGCATCCGCGAGCGCCAGGGCCACGAGGCCAAGGTTGCGATGGCCAAGAGCGCGCTGGAGCTCGTCGAACCCGGCATGACCGTGATGGTCAATGACGGATCGATGGCTGCGGTGCTCGGCGAAATGCTGCTGCAGAAGCGGCCTTTGACCGTGATCACCAACAACGCGGCGATCATGGAGCGGCTGAAGGCAGAAACGGGCATCACGCTGATCGCGCTCGGCGGCATCTATTCGGCGAAGTTCAACGCCTATCTCGGCGTCGTCACCGAAGAGGCGCTGTCGAAGCTCAGGGCCGATATCGCCTTCATCTCGACGCCCGCCGTCAGCGGCAGGCGCGCCTATCACATGGACGACAACGTGGTCCGCACCAAGCGGGCGATGATGACGTCTTCGGCAAGGTCCTGCCTGCTGGTCAATCACCAGCGCATCGGCCACACGGCGCTGCATGTCATGGCTGATCTTGCCGATTTCGACGCCGTGATCACCGACAGCGCGCCGGACGCTGCTGTCATCGAGGAATTCGTACAGGCGGGCATAACGCTCACCATTGCATCGGAACAGGACCCGACATGACCGAAAAACCGCGCTTCTGGGTTGGCACCAGCTGGAAGATGAACAAGACGCTCGCCGAGGCGCAGCAGTTTGCCCGCGGCCTGGAAGCTGCCGATGCCGCCCGCGATCCGCGCATCCAGCGCTTCGTCATTCCGCCCTTCACGGCCGTGCGCGAGGTCAAGGCGATGCTCGCCGAGACCTCCGTCAAGGTCGGCGCCCAGAACATGCATTGGGCCGACCAGGGCGCCTGGACCGGTGAGGTCTCGCCGGTGATGCTGAAGGATTGCAACCTCGATATCGTCGAACTCGGCCATTCCGAGCGCCGCGAACATTTCGGCGAGACCGACGAGACCGTCGGCCTGAAGACCGAAGCCGCCGTCCGCCACGGCCTGATCCCGCTGATCTGCATCGGCGAAACCCTGGCAGACCGCGAAAGCGGCAAGGCCGCCGACATTCTCGCCACACAGGTGCGCGGCGCGCTTTCGAAGCTCTCGGGCGACCAGAAATCCGCCGAGATCCTGCTCGCCTACGAGCCCGTCTGGGCGATCGGCGAAAAGGGCATCCCGGCAACGGCCGACTATGCCGACGCCCGTCAGGCGGAAATCATCGCGGTCGCCGAAGAGGCCCTCGGCCGCAAGATCCCCTGCCTCTACGGCGGATCGGTCAACCCCGGAAACTGCGAAGAACTGATCTCGAGCCCGCATATCGACGGGCTCTTCATCGGCCGTTCGGCCTGGAATGTCGAAGGCTACCTCGACATTCTCGCAAAATGCGCCGCCAAACTCTAGGAGAACGACAATGAAGCTTGCCATTGCAGGAGACAGCGCCGGCGAAGGTCTCGCCAAGGTTCTGGCCGATCATCTGAAGGACCGTTTCGAGGTGCACGAAGTATCGCGCACCAACGGCGGCGCCGACCCCTTCTACGCCAATCTCTCGGACCGTGTCGCGTCGGGCGTTCTCGACGGCACCTACGACAAGGCAATCCTCGTCTGCGGCACCGGCATCGGCGTCTGCATCTCGGCCAACAAGGTCCCGGGCATCCGCGCCGCACTCACCCACGACACCTATTCGGCCGAGCGCGCGGCCCTCTCCAACAACGCCCAGATCATCACCATGGGCGCCCGGGTCATTGGTACCGAGCTGGCGAAGTCGATTGCCGATGCGTTTCTGGCCCAGACGTTCGATGAGAACGGCCGGTCTGCCGGGAATGTGAAGGCGATGGACGAGCTGGACGCGAAGTATAACGCGCGGTGAGTTTTTTGGGTGGGCGCCTTCGCGATGAGGCACCCGCGCCTGTGACGCGTGCGCTTATCGTCAAGCCGAAGGCCCCATGCGGGAATTGAAAGGACTGCTGTGCCCGGAGCCCCCTCACCCTACCCTCTCCCCGAGGGGAGAGGGGAAGCTGGCGTGGGCCGACCCTCATCTTCCCTTCTCCCCGGCGGGGAGAAGGTGGCCCGCGGGGCCGGATGAGGGGGCTCCGGGTGCAGTTCTTCCCTTATCCCTGTCCCCGTCACAGGGATCCACCAGCCGCGCGTTGGCGCGGCAGAAGACTCGTCTCACTCTATGGATTCATTCACGGCGCAGACGCGCCGTGGCTGGTTTCCTATGATAAGCACAGGAATGAGGGAGGAGTTGGCGGTTGCGCGCCTGGAGCAAACGTCGGCAGCATTAGGCACACGGGCACACGCCCGGAACCATTACCCCAAACTCTCCGCCATCGTCGCAACAACCAGCGCCGCCGAAACCGCACCGGGGTCGGCATGCCCGAGCACCCGCTCGCCCAGTCGCGACGCCCTACCCTTGGTCGCCAGCATCGACTTCGTCGCCTCCGCCCCGGCGCTTGCCGCATCCGCCGCGGCCTTGAGGCAGGCCGCCAGCGTCGCGCCCTTCGCAAACTCGGCTTCCGCCGCATCTGCCGCAGGCCGCCAGGCGTCGACCATGGTTTTCTCGCCCGGCACCGCCTTGCCGCGGTCCTCGATGCCCTTGGCCATCGCCCCGAAGGTCTTGACCATGTCCTCGTCGCCGGCCGCCGTCTTGCCCTTCAGCACCGCTCCGGCGCGCATGAAGGCGGTCGCGTAGAGCGGGCCGGAGGAGGCCCCGACGGCGTTGAGGAAGGATTTGGCGGCGAGGTTGAAGATGGCGCCGAGATCGGTTTCGGCCTCGTTGGCGGCGAGGGCCGTCTTCACTGTCGAGAAGCCGAGTTCCATGGTGATGCCGTGGTCCGCATCGCCGATGACGCCGTCGAGTTCGCTGAGGCGATCGCGGTTTTCGGCGATGGTCACGGCGATCGCCGAGAACATGGCGCGCAGGTCCTGTGCGGTGATTTCAGCCATCAGCGGCCGCTCCGGAACATGGCGCAATCGCAGGGGTGGTCGAGAAGGGTCTGCAGCTCGTCGTCGAGATGCATCAGTGTCACCGAGGCGCCCATCATGTCGAGCGAGCTGCAATAGTTGCCGACCAGCGTCGAGTGGATCCTCAGACCTTCGCCATCCAGCCGCTCCTTGACGCGGGCCGTCATGATGTAGAGTTCCATCAGTGGCGTCGCGCCGAGGCCGTTGACCAGCACGGCAACGCGATCGCCACGCGCGGCATTCATTTCCGGCAGGATCTTGTCGAGCAGCTGGTCGGTGATCTCGTTGGCGCTTTTCAACGGACCGCGCTCGACGCCGGGTTCGCCATGGATGCCCATGCCGATTTCCATTTCGTTTTCGCCGAGTTCGAAATTCGGCTTGCGCGTCTGCGGCAGGGAGCAGGGGCCGAGCGCCACGCCCATGGTGAAGGTGCGGTCGTTGGCCTTGCGGGCTGCCGCCTCGCAGGCATCGATATCCATCATCCGGTCGGCGGCAGCACCTGCGATCTTGAAGACGAAGACATTGCCCGCCACGCCACGGCGATCCGCTCTCCGGTCGCGCGGAGCCGAGGCGACGTCGTCGGTCGTCAGCACGGTGCGGACTTCGATATCTTCCATCGCCGCCATTTCGGCCGCCATGTCGAAATTCATCACGTCGCCGGCATAGTTGCCGTACATGAAGAGCACGCCGGCGCCGCCATTGACGGCCTTGGCGCATTCGAGGACCGGATCCGGCGGCGGCGAGGCGAAGACATTGCCGATCGCCGCGCCATCGGCGAGGCCGCGGCCGACGAAGCCGACGAAGCTCGGCTCGTGGCCGGAGCCCCCACCGATCACCAGGCCGACCTTGCCCTGGCGCGGGCCATCGACGGCGACGACCGAACGGGCCGTGCCTTCGACGCGCTTCAGGTGATTGGGATGGGCGGCGAGAATGCCCGCCAGCATTTCGTCAACGGCATCGGCGCCGTTGTTGATGATCTTCTTGACCGTCATCGATCCTCCTTCGATGCATGCCGCCGCCCCTCTTCCCAGGCGGACGGCTGCCTATTTCGTGTAGAGCGCCCTCGAGCGTTCGAGATGTTTCAGCACCGCCGATTCTGCACCGTCGGCATCGTGGGCCGCAAGCCGTTCGACGATCTCTTCGTGCTCGACCAGCGTGAATTTCTCCTTGCCGGTCCAGATCAGCATTTCCGTGTGATATTCGCGCAGCCACGCAAGCATCGCCTCGCTGACGGCGCCGAAGATCGGGTTGCCCGATATCTGCGCGATGCGGGTGTGGAACTGCATGTCGGCGGAGATGAAATCCTCCGCATTTCCGAGCGATTCGCGCTGGCGCTCGATGATCCGCTTCAATTCGGCGATATCGGCCTCGCTCGCCCGCTGGGCGGCCTCTCGCGCCATGCCGCGCTCGAAGAAGATACGGGCGCTCTTCAGGTTTTCCAGACTGTCCGCCGATTGCGACAGCATGATCTTCGCCGTCAGATCGACCTGTTGGAAGATCGATTTCGCCGTCAGCTTCAAAACCTTGGCGCGCTCGCCGTGGGAAATGTTGACGAGCCCCATCCCCGCCAGCGACTGCATCGCTTCGCGGATCGCCGGACGGCCGACGCCGAAACGCTCCATCAGCACGCGCTCGGAGGGCATTTCATCACCGGGCTTCAGTTCGCCCGAGGTGATCATGCGTTCGAGCCTGTCGAAAACCTCGTCGGAAAGCTTCCGGCGAACGATTTGCTCGATTGGTTGGGTCATGATGTCTCGCTGGCTCAAACTCCCCTCCCTTTAGCATTTTGCGCCGCCGCGACAAAGGCCGCGATGGGCTCATTTGCGCTCGGATCGAAACTTTCCGATTGCGCAAATTGGAATACTCATTATACCAGTTAATGAGTGACGCCAAGATGCCGGTCTTGGCCCGAGGAGCATTACCGACGTGAGCATGATCACCCTTACCTATCGCATCGAAACCCCTGGCAGCATCGAGGCCATGGCGGAGAAGATCGCCAGCGACCAGTCCACGGGCACCTTCGTTCCGGTTCCCGGCGAGACGGAGGAGCTGAAGGCGCGGGTCGCGGCCCGGGTGCTGGCGATTCGCCCGCTTCAGGATGCGAAGGCGCCGGGCTGGCCGGAGGTTGCCGAAGGGCACGGGCCGCTCAAGCGCGCCGATGTCGATATCGCCTTTCCGCTCGATGCGATCGGCACCGATCTCTCGGCGCTGATGACGATCGCCATCGGCGGCGTCTATTCGATCAAGGGCATGACCGGCATCCGCATCGTCGATCTGAAGCTTCCCCCGGAATTCAAGGGCGCGCATCCCGGCCCGCAATTCGGCATTCCCGGCAGCCGCAGGCTGACCGGCGTCGAGGGACGCCCGATCATCGGCACCATCGTCAAGCCGGCGCTGGGTCTGCGTCCACACGAGACGGCAGAGCTCGTCGGCGAGCTGATCCAATCTGGCGTCGATTTCATCAAGGACGACGAGAAGCTGATGAGCCCGGCCTACTCGCCGCTCAAGGATCGCGTCGAGGCGATCATGCCGCTGATCCTCGATCACGAGCAGAAGACCGGCAAGAAGGTGATGTATGCGTTCGGCATCTCGCATGCCGATCCGGACGAGATGATGCGCAATCACGACCTCGTCCTGAAGGCCGGCGGCAATTGCGCTGTCGTCAATATCAACTCGATCGGCTTCGGCGGCATGAGCTTCCTGCGCAAGCGCTCCGGTCTGGTGTTGCATGCGCATCGCAACGGCTGGGATATCCTGACCCGCAACCCGGCGACCGGCATGGATTTCAGGGTTTACCAGCAGTTCTGGCGCCTGCTCGGCGTCGACCAGTTCCAGATAAACGGCATTCGCGTCAAATATTGGGAGCCGGACGAAAGCTTCGTCGCCTCCTTCAAGGCCGTCAGCACGCCGCTTTTCGACGCCGCCGATTGCCCGCTTCCTGTCGCCGGTTCCGGCCAGTGGGGCGGTCAGGCGCCGGAGACCTATCAGCGGACGGGCCGCACGACCGACCTTCTCTATCTCTGCGGCGGCGGCATCGTCAGCCATCCGGGCGGACCGGCAGCCGGCGTGCGCGCCGTGCAGCAGGCATGGCAGGCGGCGGTCGCCGATATCCCGCTCGATGTCTATGCCAAGGACCACCCCGAACTCGCCGCATCGATTGCCAAATTCGCTGACGGCAAGGGCGCGTGAGAGTCATGAGCAAGCTGCTCCTCAGCTATTACGGCGACGATTTCACCGGCTCCACCGATGTCATGGAGGCGCTCGCCTCGAATGGCGTGAAGACGGCTCTGTTCCTCGGCGTCCCGAGTGCCGAAATGCTCGCCAAATTCGCCGATTGCCAGGCGATCGGCATCGCCGGGACCAGCCGCAGCCAGACGCCGCAATGGATGTCCGCTAATCTCGGCCCTGCTTTCGCCTGGCTGAAGAGCCTCGAGGCGGCGATCTGCCATTACAAGGTCTGCTCGACCTTCGATTCCAGCCCCGAAATCGGCAATATCGGCAAGGCGATCGAGATCGGTCGGGAAACCTTCGAACAGGACTGCGTGCCCGTGATCGTCGGCGCGCCGCAGCTGAAGCGCTACACGGCCTTCGGGCATCTCTTCGCCGCCTATCAGGGCAAGGTCTACCGCATCGACCGCCACCCGGTGATGAGCCGCCATCCGGTGACGCCGATGGCCGAGGCTGACCTGACCGTACATCTTGCCGCCCAGACCAGCCTGCCGATCCGGCTTGCCGATCTGGCGATGACCGCCGGAGACGCAACAGCAGGTATCGACGCGCTGCTCGCCGACAAACCCGGCATCCTGCTTGTCGATGTCGATGGACCGGCTTCGCAGGCGATTGCCGGAGAGCAGGTCTGGCGCCTGCGCGGCGATCGCGGCCTCTTCGTTGCGGGATCGTCGGGCATTCAATACGCCCTGCTCCATGCCTGGGAACGCGAAGGGCTGACATCGGGCAAGGTTGAGTTTCCCCTGCCCGGCGCGGTGGAGCGTCTTGCCGTCGTCTCCGGCAGTGTCTCGCCGACGACGGAACGGCAGATCCGCAATGCAACGGAGAGCGGCTTCGACGCCATTCCCGTCGATCCCCTGGCGCTGGTCGGCGAAAGCGGCGATGCGGCGATCGAAAGCGCCGTTGCCTCGGGCCTGTCGGCGCTGAAATCCGGCCGCAGCGTCATCTTGCATACCGCCCTCGGCCCCTCAGCCGATCGCGGCACCGAGATCGACCGCATCCCCGAAGCGCGCCACCGCCTGGGCATCCGCCTCGGCATCATTCTGCGCCGTCTTGTCGAAGCCGAGAAGCTGACGCGCGCCGTCATCGCCGGCGGCGATACGTCCAGCCACGCACTGAGTGAGTTGCGTGTCGAGGCGCTGACGACGCTGCTGCCTCTGCCGCAGACGCCGGGCTCGCCGCTCTGCACGGCGCACGGCGCGCACGAACCGACCAACGGCCTGCAGATCGCCCTCAAGGGCGGCCAGGTCGGCTCGGACGGTTATTTCGCGCAGATTCGCGATGGACGCAGGGCCTGACGGCCACTGAAATGTTGATATAAACTGCTATAGTGATTGACTCATCATACCAGTTGAGCTAGCTGATAGAAAAATCGAAAGGCGAGGAAACATGACTGCAATTGCCCTCTTCGGCGCTGGTGGCAAAATGGGCTACCGGCTCGCCAAAAATCTCAAAGGTTCCCGCTTCGATGTCCGCCATGTGGAGGTCAGCGACGCCGGCAAGGCACGCCTCAAGAACGATCTCGGTATCGATTGCGTCGGTCCCGATGAAGGTCTTGCCGGTGCAGAGGTCGTCATTCTCGCGGTGCCCGATACGGCGATCGGCAAGGTCGCAGCCGGTATCGTCGACAAGCTGAAGCCGGGCACGATGGTCGTCGCTCTCGACGCCGCCGCCCCCTTCGCCGGACATCTGCCGGAGCGCGCCGATCTCACCTATTTCGTCACCCATCCCTGCCATCCGCCGATCTTCAACGACGAGACGGACATGCAGGCGAAGAAGGATCACTTCGGCGGTCTGTTCGCCAAGCAGCACATCGTCTCGGCGCTGATGCAGGGGCCGGAAGGCGCCTACGCGCTCGGCGAGGAAATCGCCAAGGTCATCTGGGCGCCGGTCATGCGCTCGCACCGTGTCACCGTCGATCAGATGGCGATGCTGGAGCCGGGCCTTTCGGAAACCGTCTGCGCCTCGCTGCTCGTCGTCATGCGCCAGGCGATGGACGAATGCGTTGCCCGCGGCGTTCCGGCTGAAGCCGCCCGCGACTTCCTGCTCGGCCACATGAACGTGCTCGGCGCCGTCATCTTCAAGGAAGTCGACGGCGTGTTCTCGGATGCCTGCAACAAGGCGATCGAGTTCGGCATCCCCGCGCTGATGCGCGACGACTGGAAGAAGGTCTTCGAACCTCAGGAGATCGCCGAAAGCATCCGGCGCATCACCTGACAATGCCGCGGCAAGGCTCAGGTCTTGCCGCATCGCCGGCCCGGTGGGGAGTCCAAGAGACGGTCCGGCAATGGAATATCGCATGAATTCTGGTCGGGCCGGGGTGGTCCGGCCCATGCGTCAAACTCGGGAGGAGAAACCATGACTTTTACACGTAGACTGACCCTTGCTGCCTTCGCCGGCGCCCTTTCGCTCGGCGTTGCCATGCCGGCATTTTCGGCTGATCTGATCGCCATCATCACGCCGGCCCATGACAACCCGTTCTTCAAGGCTGAGGCCGTCGGCGCCGAAGCCAAGGCCAAGGAACTCGGCTACGAAGCGCTCGTCATGACCCATGACGACGATGCCAACAAGCAGTCGGAAATGATCGACACGGCGATCGGCCGCGGTGCCAAGGCCATCATCCTCGACAACGCCGGTGCCGACGCCTCGGTTGCTGCCGTCAAGAAGGCCAAGGACGCCGGTATCCCGTCCTTCCTCATCGACCGGGAAATCAACGCCACCGGCGTTGCCGTCGCCCAGATCGTGTCCAACAACTATCAGGGTGCGCAGCTCGGCGCGCAGGAATTCGTCAAGCTGATGGGCGAGAAGGGCAACTATGTCGAGCTCGTCGGCAAGGAATCCGACACCAATGCCGGCATCCGCTCGCAGGGATATCATGACGTCATCGACGACTATCCGGATCTGAAGTCGGTTGCCAAGCAGTCGGCCAACTGGAGCCAGACCGAAGCCTACGCCAAGATGGAAACCATCCTTCAGGCCAACCCGGACATCAAGGGCGTCATCTCCGGCAATGACACGATGGCCATGGGCGCGATTGCCGCTCTGCAGGCTGCCGGCCGCAAGGACGTGATCGTCGTCGGCTTCGACGGTTCGAACGACGTTCGCGACTCCATCAAGGCAGGCGGCATCAAGGCCACCGTTCTGCAGCCGGCATACGCGCAGGCGCAGATGGCCGTCGAGCAGGCTGACGCCTACATCAAGAACAAGACGACGCCGAAGGAAGAAAAGCAGCTGATGGATTGCGTTCTCATCAACGCTGACAACGCTTCCAAGCTCGAAACCTTCGCTCTGGCGAAGTAATCGGCATAAAACAGCGGCAGAGGGTTCGGGAGACCGGACCCTCTGCGGTCTATTTCACATCATTTCGAGGTTCACAGCATGTTGAGGATCAGGGGCGCCCTGATCGCCGCTCTCGTGGCGGCGGCTTTGCCTGGCTGCAAGATCATCAAGACGCCGACTGCCGAGGAAAAGGCCGCGGCGGCTGCAAAGGATGCATTCGATCCGAATGCCAAGGTCGAGGCGATCTGGCAGTCGCAGGCAGTGCCCTATTTCGAAAAGCGCGCCGGTGAGCTGAAGGATGTCGTGGCGGCGGTCGCTGCCGGTGCCGATCAGGCCGGCGAGAAATACGGTAACCCGAAGAAGCAGGCGAGCTCTCCTTGGACCTATGCGGTGAAATTCACCGGCAAGGTCGTGGCCGCCGACACGCAGTCGCGCGCCGCGACACTCGACGTCGACGCGGATGGCGACGGCAAGGCGGATGCAAAAGTGCAGATCGGCCCGGCGCTGCGCGGCACTGCACTCCGTGACACGCTGGACTTCGTCAATTTCAATGAATTCAAAAACCAGATCGAATGGGCCCAGTTCGGCAAGGCCTTCAACGAGAAGGCCAATACCGCCTTCCTCTCGGCCATTCCGCGTGACGGAATCACCGGCAAGACCGTGACCGTTGTCGGCGCCTTCCCGTTGCCATCCGGCAGCGACCTGCCGCTGGTCACTCCCTCGGAACTGACGGTGGCCCCATGACGGATGACGCCGCCAAGAACGATATCATCCTGCGCCTCGACGACGTCTCGAAGGTCTATTCGGGTATCGTCGCCGTCAAGCGCGCCAATCTCGAATTGCGCCGTGGTGCGGTCAATGTGCTCGTCGGTGAAAACGGCGCCGGCAAGTCGACGCTGATGAAGATCATCGCCGGTGTCGAGCGCCCGACGCTCGGCAAGATCATCCTCGATGGCGAACAGGTCTCCTTCGACAGCCCGGCCGATGCGCAGGCGCATGGCATCGGCATGATCTTCCAGGAGCTGAACCTCTTCGCCAACATGACGGTTGCCGAAAACATCTTTGCGACCCGCGAGATCACCCGCGGCGTACTCGGCATCGATCACAAGGCGCAGGTGGAGAAGGCCAACGGCTTCCTGAAGCGCCTCGACGCCGGGATCGACGCCGAAACCATGGTCGAAGACTTGCCGATCGGCCAGCAGCAGCTGGTCGAGATCGCCAAGGCGATGTCGCTCGACGCTCGCATCCTGATCATGGACGAGCCGACCTCGGCGCTTTCGGCGGCCGAAGTCGAGATCCTCTTCAAGGTCATCGCCGAGCTGAAAGCGCAGGGTGTGGCGATCGTCTACATCTCCCACCGCCTCGAAGAGCTGATGCGGATCGGCGACTACATCACCGTTCTGCGCGACGGCCAGATCACCGGCCAGGCGATGGTCAAGGATATCGACACCCGATGGATCGTCCGCTCGATGATCGGTTCGGATGCCAAGGATTTCGCCAAGTCGGTCAATCACACCGTCGGCAAGGAGATGTTCCGCGCCGAGGATATCTCGCTGCCGCGCCCGACGGGCGGCCTTGCGGTCGATCACGTCTCGCTCTCGGTCAAATCAGGCGAAATTCTCGGAATCTACGGCCTGATGGGCGCCGGACGCAGCGAATTCTTCGAATGCGTCATCGGCCGCCACATGCATTCGACCGGCAAGATCTTCATCGACGGCGAGGAAGTGCGCGCCCGCGATACGACCCGCCGCATCCGCCGCGGCCTTGCGCTGATCCCTGAGGATCGCCAGCGCGAGGGCCTGGTGCAGGTTCTCTCCATCGCCAGCAATCTCACGCTCGCAAGTCTGGGCCGCTTCGCCCGCTTCTTCCATATCAGCGCTACGGCAGAGAAGAATGCCATTGCCGAGGCGATCAAGGATCTCTCGATCAAGGCACCCAATCCGGATTTCGAGGTTACCTCGATGTCCGGCGGCAACCAGCAGAAGGTGGTGATCGGCAAGGCGCTGATGACCAATCCGAGGGTTCTCTTAATGGACGAGCCGAGCCGCGGTATCGATGTCGGCGCCAAGGCCGATGTCTTCAGAACCATGCGGCGGCTGGCAGCCAACGGGCTCGCCATCCTGTTTTCGACTTCTGACCTCGAAGAGGTCATGGCGCTTTCCGATCGCATCGCCGTCTTGAGCAACGGCCGGCTGATCGCGGTCTTCGACCGCGACGAAGCGACGGAAGATGCCATTATCGCGGCTTCGGCCAAGGGACACGGACACCAGGGGAAAATCGCGTCATGACGGCGGCAACAACGACACTCGCGCCAAAGGGCGCCAACGGCTCCGCACTTCTGACGCTGATGAAGCTCAGAACCTTCATCGCGCTCTTTGCCGTCATCATCTTCTTTGCAATCTTCGCGCCGAACTTCACCTCGACCGCGAACATGATCCTGATGTCGAAGCATGTGGCGCTGAACGCCTTCCTGGCGATGGGCATGACCTTCGTCATCATCACCGGCGGCATCGATCTCTCCGTCGGCTCGATCGTCGGCCTCTGCGGCATGGTCGCCGGCGGCCTGATCCTTTATGGCATCGAACTGCCGATCGGTTACACGATCTTCTTCAATCTTTTCGAGATCGTGCTGATCACCCTCGCGGTCGGCCTCATCATCGGCCTGATCAACGGCCTGCTGATCACCAAGCTCAATGTCGCGCCGTTCATCGCGACGCTCGGCACACTTTATATCGCCCGCGGCCTGGCGCTGCTCTCCTCCGACGGCCAGACCTTCCCGAACCTCGTCGGACGTCCCGAATATGCGACGACAGGATTCGATTTCTTCGGCGCCGGCCGCATTCTCGGCCTGCCAGTGTCGATCTGGATCTTGATCGTGCTGGCGCTCGTGGCCTCCTATGTCGCGCGCTCCACGCCGATCGGCCGCCATATCTTCGCGGTCGGCGGCAATGAGCGGGCGGCGCGCATGTCGGGCATCCGGGTCGATCTCGTGAAGATCTTCGTCTACATGTTCTCCGGCCTGTGCGCCGCGATCGTCGGGGTGGTCATCTCCTCCGAACTGATGGCGGCGCATCCGGCGACCGGCGAAAGCTTCGAATTGAACGCCATCGCGGCAGCCGTTCTCGGTGGCACCTCGATGTCGGGCGGACGCGGCACCATCGGCGGCACCATCATCGGCGCCTTCGTCATCGGTATTCTCTCGGACGGACTGGTGATGATGGGCGTATCGTCCTTCTGGCAGATGGTCATCAAGGGCCTCGTCATCATCATCGCCGTCGTCGTCGACCAGGCGCAGCGCCGCCTGCAGCAGCGTGTTACCCTCATGCAGATGGCAAAGGCAGGTTGATATGACCGGATTGAAGGGTGCCCTGATCGGCTGCGGCTTTTTCGCTGTCAACCAGATGCATGCATGGCGCGATGTCGAAGGAGCCGGGATTGTGGCGATCTGCGACCGCGATCCGGCCCGGCTGAAGGCCGTCGGCGACCAGTTCGGTATAGAGCGTCGCTACTCCGACGCCAGCGAGCTTTTCGCCGCCGGCGGCTTCGATTTCGTCGATATCGCAACCACGGTTCCGAGCCACCGTCCGCTGGTCGAGATGGCCGCAAGGCACAAGGTACCCGTCATCTGCCAGAAGCCGTTTGCGCTTTCGCTGGCGGACGCCAAGGCGATGGTGGCGGCCTGCCGCGAAGCCGGCATTCCGCTGATGGTGCATGAGAATTTCCGCTGGCAGACGCCGATCCAGGCGGTGCGCCGCCTCCTCGACAGCAAGGCGATCGGCACGCCCTTCTGGGGCCGCTTCTCCTTCCGCTCGGGCTATGACGTCTTCTCCGGTCAGCCCTATCTGGCCGAAGGCGAGCGCTTTATCATCGAGGATCTCGGCATCCATACGCTGGATATCGCCCGCTTCATCCTCGGCGACGTCAAGACGCTAACGGCCCGCACCAAGCGGGTCAATCCGAAGATCAAGGGCGAGGACGTCGCGACGATCCTGCTCGATCACGAGAGCGGCGCGACCTCGGTCGTAGACGTCAGCTACGCGACCAAGCTCGGCACCGAGCCCTTTCCCGAGACGCTAATTGAGCTCGACGGCAGCGACGGTACGATCCGTCTTTCCACCGGTTACCGTCTCGAGGTGACCAATGCAGCGGGCACCATCGTTTCCGACGCTTCACCGCAGCTGCTCTCCTGGGCTTCTCGGCCCTGGCACAACATTCAGGAAAGCGTCTACGCGATCCAGGATCATTGGGTCGAGCGGCTGAAGAATGGCGGCGAACCCGCAACATCGGGCGCCGACAATCTCAAGACCTTCGCGCTTGTCGAGGCGGCCTATGAAAGTGCTGCGACCGGCAAGACCGTCGATGTGGAGGCCATGCTGAAATGACGACCGACGCCTTCGCCCTCTATGGCACGCATGAGGCCGAAGAGCGTCCCGTCACGCTGACGGCCGGGCGGCTCACCGCCGACCTAGCAAACGGCCATCTGCGCTCCATCCGCTATGACGGTATCGAGGTGCTCCGGGCGATCTCCTATCTGGTGCGCGACCGCGACTGGGGCACCTACAGCCCGCTGATAGAAGGTCTCGCGATCAAGCAGGTTGCCGACAGCTTCTCGGTCGGCTACACCGCCCATTGCGATGGCGCCGATGCCAGCAGGCTGGCGATTGCCGTGCGGATCGACGCAAGCGAGAGCGAGCTGACCTTCGCCGCCGAGGCCCTCTCACCAACCGGCTTCGAAACCAACCGCTGCGGCTTCTGCATCCTCCATCCGATCGTCGGTATCGCGGGCACGCCGGCAAGTGTCGAACATGTCGACGGCCGTATCGTCGAGACCCGCTTCCCCGATCAGATCGACCCCTGGCAGCCTTTCAAGGACATGCGGGCGATCAGCCATAGCGCGACCTCCGGCGTCAGCGCCAGGTGCCTGATGGAGGGCGACACGTTCGAGATGGAAGACCAGCGCAACTGGTCCGATGCCTCCTACAAGACCTATGTTCGTCCGCTCGCCCTTCCCTGGCCCTATCAGATCCCTGCCAACGAGCGGCAGACCCAGCGGATCGTCCTGTCGATCAGCGACAGCAGGCCAGCCGCCGTAGCGCAGGCGGCCGAGGCGAAGCCGGTGACCATTGCCAAGGGCGAAAAGACCGGAGTGATGCCCTCGATCGGCCTGATCGTAACACCCGGAGAGGCCAAGGCGACACTCGCGGCCGCCGCGCGCCTTGCCGAAATCGGCCCGCAGGAACTGCTATTTCATTTCGATCCGCTCGCGGGCCACGGCCCTGCGGCCTTCGCCGATTTTGCGGCGCTGGCAAAGATCCATCGCGGCAGCACGACGCTGGAAATCGCCCTGCCCTGCACGGCGTCACCGGCAGAGGAAGCCGCCACGATTGCGGCTGAGATGGCGGCGGCCGGCTTCTCCCCCGATGCCGTCGTCGTCTCGCCCGCCGTCGACCGCCAATCGACGCCGCCCGGCAGCACGTGGCCGGAATGCCCGCCGCTGGAAGAGGTCTATGCCGCAGCGCTCGCCGCCTTCCCGAATGCCCGGCTCGGCGGCGGCATGCTCAGCTATTTCACCGAGCTGAACCGCAAGCGCGTGCCGCCCGAAAATCTCGATTTCATTACCCATTGTACCAACCCGATCGTCCATGCGGCCGACGATCTCAGCGTCATGCAGACGCTGGAAGCGCTGCCCTTCATCACCCGCTCGGTGCGTGCGATCTATGACGACAAACCCTATCGCATCGGCCCCTCGACCATCCCGATGCGCCAGAACCCCTATGGCAGCCGGACGATGGACAATCCCGGCGGCAAGCGCATTCCGATGGCCAATACCGATCCGCGCCACAACGGCCGCTTCGCCGAAGCCTTCGCGCTTGCCTATGCGGCGCAGGTGATTGATGCGGATCTCGAATGCCTGACGCTCTCGGCGCTCACCGGGCCTTTCGGCCTGATCGCCGGCGAGAACGAGCCTTCGGAACCGGGCGCCGTTCGTTCGCTGTTTCACACGGTCAAGGCACTTGCCGGCATGGCCGGGCTTCGCTGGCATGAATGCCAGTCATCAGCACCATCACAGGTTCTCGGCTTCACCGTCGAGAAGGCCGCGGGCAACGCCCTTTGCCTCGTGAACATCACGCCTCAGGAATTGAGCGTCGATATCTCCGCGACCGTCGCCGAAGGCGTCGCTATTGTGCTCGCGCCCTATGGCACGGCGATCGTGGAGTTTCCAGCGAACGGCTGAGCAATCCGCCGGCTTCACGTTCAGCCGAGAACGATCTGCAGCTTCACATCATCAGGGCGCGCCTCGACGGCGCGGTCGAAGGCCTTGATGGAATCTTCGAAGGTGAAGGTTTCCGAGATCAGCGGCTTCAGGTCGACACGGCCGGAGCCGAGCAGCGCGATGGAGCGCTCATACTGGTGCGCGTAGCGGAAGACGGTCTCGATGCGAATTTCCTTGGTCGAGGCGGTCGAAATGTCGAAACCCACCGGATTGACCGGCAGACCGACAGCGACGATGACGCCGCCCGGGCGTGGCAAGTCCATGATCGTTTCCCAGGCCTTCGGCGAGCCGGAGCATTCAAAGATCACATCGGCACCCCAGCCATCCGTCAGTCGCGCGACTTCCTGAGCCAGGTTCTTCTCGCGGATATTGACCGGGATGACGCCCTGATACTGCGCGGCGATATCGAGTTTCGGCTGCGCCAGATCGGCGACGATGGCGCGCGAGCAACCGCCGGCGAGTGCCGCAATCGCCACCATCGTGCCGATCGGTCCGGCGCCGAGGACGACAGCGGTGTCGCCCGGCGCAATCTTCGCCTTCGAGGCCGCCTGCATGCCGACGGCGAAAGGCTCGACCATTGCGCCTTCGGCGAAGCTGACATTGTCAGGGAGCTTGAACGTATAGTTCGCGGGGTGAACGACTTCGGGCGTCAGCACGCCATGAACCGGTGGCGTCGCCCAGAAGCTCACGGCCGGGTCGACATTATACATGCCGAGGCGGCTAGCCTTGGAGTTCGGATCGGGAATGCCGGGCTCCATGCAGACGCGGTCGCCGACCTTCAGATGCGTGACGCCTTCGCCGACCTCGATGACCGTACCGGCCGCCTCGTGGCCAAGCACCATCGGCTCGTTGACGACGAAGGGGCCGATCTTGCCATGCGTATAATAGTGGACGTCGGAACCGCAGACGCCGACCGTATGGATCTTGATCTTCACCTGACCGGGGCCGGTGTCCATCGGCAGATCGATATCGCGAAGCGCAAGCTCATGCTGGCGCTCCAGAACGAGAGCACGGACTTTGGTCATGGCAGTTTCCTTCCCTGTGGCGCTTACGATTCAGCCGCGCCGTTGGTGCAGACTATAAGACTGCGGCCGTGCGGATTTCAATCGCCGCAATTCAGCTTTTGCTCATCAATCGATGAAATGCTCACGTCTCACCGTATAAAGGCATTTATAAGATTTTTATATCGGCGCCTTCTCGCGCGTCTCGAACCTTTATGCGCATCGGCAGATATTCAGGCCCGAGAGATCGCAAGATCGTCTCCATGCCAGAAAGTCTAAAGGTGCCGATCCCCCGGATTGGCGCCCTTGTCTTGTCTGACTCCAACCAGAACATCAGGAGTCAACATCGATGATGGATCTCATTTTGCTCGGCACTGCGATCGTCTTTTTTGGACTGTGCTTTGCCTATACGCGCGTCTGCGACCGGCTGTGACAGGAGAGATGGCTATGACCCTCGACTATATCCTGAGCGGCGCCGTGACCGTGTTCCTCACCGTCTATCTCACCTACGCCCTTATCCGACCCGAGCGCTTCTGATCAGCTGCCGGGTACTCGAAAGTTCCTCCCATGACACTCAACGGATGGCTACAGATCCTCGTCTTCTGCGGGATCCTCATTGCGCTCGTCAAACCGCTCGGCGGCTACATGACCCGCGTCTTCTCGGGCGAGCGCACGCTTCTCTCGCCGGTCCTCGTTCCGGTGGAACGGGGACTTTACGCGCTTGCCGGCACCAGCGAGCGCGAAGAACAGCATTGGACCTCCTATGCATTCGCGATGCTGCTCTTCAACCTCTTCGGCGTTTTCGTCCTCTATGCGCTGATGCGACTGCAGGCGGTCCTGCCTTATAATCCCGCCGGCATGGCGGCCGTCGGGCCGGAACTGTCCTTCAACAGCGCCGTCAGCTTCGTCACCAACACCAACTGGCAGAACTACGGCGGTGAAAGCACCATGTCGTATCTGACCCAGATGATGGGCTTCACGGTGCAGAACTTCGTGTCCGCGGCAACCGGCATGGCGATTGCCATGGGCCTGATCCGCGCCTTCTCGCGCGCTTCGGGCAAGGCGATCGGCAATTTCTGGGTCGATATGATCCGCGCCACGCTCTACGTCCTGCTGCCGTTCTGCATCGTGCTGACGCTCATCTATGTCTGGCTCGGCGTGCCGCAAACGCTTGGCCCCTATGTCGATGCGGCGACGCTCGAAGGCGCCAAGCAGACGATCGCGCTCGGCCCGGTCGCCTCGCAGCTTGCCATCAAGATGCTCGGCACCAATGGCGGCGGCTTCTTCAATGCCAACTCGGCCCATCCCTTCGAGAACCCCGACAACATCTCGAACATGATCCAGATGCTGTCGATCTTCGCGATCGGCGCGGCCTTTACCAACGTCTTCGGCCGCATGGTCGGCAACCAGCGCCAGGGCTGGGCGATCCTCGCTTCGATGGGCCTGCTGTTTATCGTCGGCGTTGCCATCACTTATTGGGCGGAAGCTGCGGGCAACCCGCTGATGCACGCCTTCGGTCTCGGCGGCGGCAACATGGAAGGCAAGGAAGTCCGCTTCGGCATCGCCATGTCCTCGCTCTTCGCGGTCATCACCACGGCGGCCTCCTGCGGCGCGGTCAATGCCATGCATGGCTCCTTCACGGCGCTCGGCGGCCTGATCCCGCTGATCAACATGCAGCTCGGCGAGGTCATCGTCGGCGGTGTCGGCGCGGGCTTCTACGGCATCATTCTCTTCATCATCATCGCCATCTTCGTGGCGGGCCTGATGGTCGGCCGTACGCCTGAATATCTCGGCAAGAAGATCGAGGCGAAGGAGATGAAGATGGCCGTGCTCGCCATTCTCTGCCTGCCGCTCGCCATGCTGGTCTTCGTCGCCATCGCCAGCGTGCTGCCCTCGGCGGTCGCTTCCGTCGGCACGGCAGGTCCGCATGGCTTCTCGGAGATCCTCTACGCCTATACCTCGGCTGCGGCCAATAACGGCTCCGCCTTCGGCGGCCTGACCGGCAATACGCCCTGGTACAATGTGACACTCGGCATCGGCATGCTGATGGGCCGCTTCCTGGTCATCATCCCTGCCCTTGCGATCGCGGGCTCGCTGGTCGCCAAGAAGACCGTTCCGGCCTCCGCCGGCACCTTCCCGACCGACGGTCCGCTGTTCGTCGGCCTGCTCGTCGGCACCATCCTGATCGTCGGCGGCTTGACCTTCATGCCGGCACTGGCACTCGGTCCTGTCGTCGAGCATCTGTTGATGACCGCGGGCCAGACCTTCTGAGGCGCGCCGATGATCATCCGTCACGCCTTCCGTAAGTCGATCCACCCACGCTTCGGGCAACCGGAGCGTGGGGCACGCAAGACCCTGCGCGCGACCGACGCGATCCTTGTGCTGCTGGCGGCCATCCTCGTCGTGGCCGCCGTTCTCAGACTGTTTCATGGCTGACCGGACAGACCGGTTCCGCCTTACTCTTTCAAGCTGGAGTCTCTTATGAGCCAGGCAAAATCCGCGAGTATCCTCGATAGTCGCATTCTCATCCCGGCGATCGGCGCCGCCTTTACCAAGCTCAACCCGCGCACCCTGGCCAAGAACCCGGTGATGTTCGTGGTGGCGACGGTTTCAGCGCTGACCACCGTTCTCTTCCTCCGCGACGTCGCGACCGGCGGCGGCAATCTCGGCTTCTCTTTCCAGATCAATCTCTGGCTCTGGTTCACCGTGCTCTTCGCCAACTTCGCCGAAGCCGTCGCCGAGGGCCGCGGCAAGGCGCAGGCGGATTCGCTGCGCAAGGCCCGCACCGAAACGCAGGCAAAGCTCCTGACGGCCAATAACGGCTCCGGCTACCGCATGGTGCCGGGCACCAGCCTGAAGGTCGGCGATCTCGTTCTCGTCGAAGCCGGCGACATCATTCCGTCGGACGGCGAAGTTGTCGAAGGCGTAGCCTCCGTCAACGAGGCCGCGATCACCGGTGAATCCGCTCCCGTGATCCGTGAATCCGGCGGCGACCGCTCGGCCGTCACCGGCGGCACGCAGGTTCTGTCGGATGTGATCCGCGTCCGCATCACCGCGGCTGCCGGCTCCACCTTCATCGACCGGATGATCGCACTGGTCGAAGGTGCCGAGCGCCAGAAGACGCCGAACGAGATCGCCCTCAACATCCTGCTCGCAGGCATGACGCTGATCTTCGTTCTTGCCACCGCGACGATACCGAGCTTTGCGGCCTATGCCGGTGGCTCGATCCCGATCATCGTGCTGGTCGCGCTCTTCGTAACACTGATCCCGACCACGATCGGCGCGCTGCTTTCGGCGATCGGTATTGCCGGCATGGACCGTCTTGTCCGCTTCAACGTGCTCGCCATGTCCGGCCGCGCCGTCGAAGCTGCCGGTGACGTCGATACGCTGCTCCTCGACAAGACCGGCACGATCACCCTCGGCAACCGCCAGGCCACCAGCTTCCGCCCGGTCCGTGGCATTACAGAACAGGAACTGGCCGATGCGGCCCAGCTCGCTTCGCTTGCCGACGAGACGCCGGAAGGCCGCTCGATCGTCGTTCTCGCCAAGGAGAAATATGCGATCCGCGGCCGTGATATGGGTAGCCTGCAGGCAACCTTTGTGCCCTTCACAGCGCAGACCCGCATGAGCGGCGTCGATGTCGGCGGTTCCTCGATCCGGAAGGGCGCCGTCGAGGCGGTGCTCGCCTATGTCGGTGCCAACAATGCGCCGTCGAACGGCAATGCCGCGATCGCGCTGCGACCGGAAACCGATGTCATCCGCGAGCTTCAGGCGATCGCCGACGAGATCGCCAAGGCCGGCGGCACTCCGCTCGCCGTTGCCCGTGACGGCAAGCTGCTCGGCGTCATCCAGCTCAAGGATATCGTCAAGGGCGGCATCCGCGAACGTTTCGCCGAACTGCGCCGCATGGGCATCCGCACCGTCATGATCACCGGCGACAACCCGATGACCGCTGCCGCCATCGCCGCCGAAGCCGGTGTCGACGATTTCCTCGCCCAGGCAACGCCGGAGAACAAGCTGTCGCTGATCCGCGAGGAGCAGGCCAAGGGCAAGCTCGTCGCCATGTGCGGCGACGGCACCAACGACGCCCCGGCGCTCGCCCAGGCCGATGTCGGCGTCGCCATGAACACCGGTACGGTCGCGGCTCGCGAGGCCGGCAACATGGTCGACCTCGATAGCGATCCGACGAAGCTCATCGAGATCGTCGAGATCGGCAAGCAGCTGCTGATGACCCGCGGGGCGCTGACGACCTTCTCGATCGCCAACGACATCGCCAAGTATTTCGCCATCATCCCGGCGATGTTCCTGACCTTCTACCCGCAGCTCGGCGTCCTGAACATCATGGGCCTCGCAACCCCGCAGAGCGCAATTCTCTCGGCGATCATCTTCAACGCGCTGATCATCGTCGCGCTGATCCCGCTGTCGCTGAAGGGCGTCAAATACCGGGCGATCGGCGCCGGCGCGCTGCTGTCCCGCAATCTCTTGATCTACGGCCTCGGCGGCATCGTCGTGCCGTTCATCGGCATCAAGGCGATCGACATGGTCATCACGGCCATCGGTCTCGCTTAAGGAGTACAATCCATGTTGAAAGAACTTCGTCCCGCAATCGTCATGATCGTCGCTACCACCGCGATCACCGGCCTTCTCTACCCGATCGCCATGACGGGTGCCGCCCAGGCGCTTTTCCCGAAACAGGCGAATGGCAGCCTGATCGAGAAGGACGGCACCGTGATCGGCTCCTCGCTGATCGGCCAGGCCTTCACGAGCGACAAATATTTCCACGGCCGCCCCTCGGCCGCCGGCGACGGCTACAACGCCGCCGCCTCCTCCGGCTCCAACCTCGGCCCGACCAGCCAGAAGCTGATCGACCGCGTCAAGACCGACTATGAGGCCGCCAAGGCCAGCAATCCCGCCGCCGACGTTCCGATCGATCTCGTGACGGCTTCGGGCAGCGGTCTCGACCCGCATATCTCGCCGGAGGCCGCCTATTTCCAGGTGGCGCGCGTCGCGAAGGCGCGGGGGATGGATGAGGCCAAGGTCAAGGCGCTGGTGGATGCGGCCGTTGAGGCGCGTGAGCTCGGGTTCCTGGGTGAGCCTGTTGTCAATGTGCTTGCGTTGAATATGGCGCTTGATGCACCTATGACACGATGAATGTCGGCGCGAGCAGCCCCCTCACCCGGCCTCCGCTACGCTCGGCCACCCTCTCCCTGAGGGGAGAGGAGGAGCGGCAACGGCGCGGACTTCCCTTCTCCCCCACGGGGAGAAGGTGGCCCGAAGGGTCGGATGAGGGGCCGCTTGCGCGGACAGCAAAGAAAGACCGCCCGCATGCCCGACAACAGTCGTGACACCGATGCCAGACCCTCCCCCGACGCTCTCCTTGAGCGCGCCGAACGGGAAACGCGCGGCCGTCTGAAAATCTTCCTCGGCGCCGCCCCCGGCGTCGGCAAGACCTACGAGATGCTGGTCTCCGGCCGCGCCAAGATCGCCGACGGCATGGATGTGGTGATCGGTGTCGTCGAGACGCATGGGCGCAAGGAAACCCAGGCGCTGCTGGCCGGTTTCGAAATCATCCCCCGCGTCAAGGTCGCCTATCGCGGTCAGGAACTGGAGGAGATGGATCTTGACGGCATCCTGGCGCGAAAACCCGATCTCGTTCTCGTCGATGAACTGGCGCATACCAATGCCCAGGGCAGCCGCCATCCGAAACGTTATCTCGACGTCAAGGAGCTGCTCGACCGCGGCGTCGATGTCTATACGACACTCAATATCCAGCATGTCGAGAGCCTGAACGACGTCGTCTCGCAGATCACCCGCATCCGCGTGCGTGAGACGGTGCCCGACTCGGTGATCGACATGGCCGACGATATCGAGATCATCGACCTGACGCCTGATGACCTGATCAAGCGGCTGCATGACGGCAAGGTCTACGTGGCGCGCACCGCTGAGCGGGCGCTCACCAACTATTTCACGCCGGGCAACCTGACGGCGCTACGCGAGCTCGCCTTGCGCAAGACGGCCCAGCGCGTCGACGACCAGCTACTGACCCATATGCAGGCGCATGCGATTCCCGGCCCGTGGGCTGCAGGCGAGCGGGTGCTCGTCTCGATCGATCATCATCCGCGCTCGGCCTCGCTGGTGCGCTATGCCGCCCGCATGGCTTCGCGGCTGCGCGCGCCCTGGTCGGCCGTCTATATCGAGACCAACCGCTCGATCAGCCTTTCGGAAGAGCAGCGCGACAATATCGCCGCCACTTTGCGGCTTGCCGGACAGCTCGGCGGCGAGGCACTGACGCTGCCCGGACGCGAAGTCACCGAAGAGCTGCTGCGTCATGCCAGCGCCAACAATGTCACCCACATCGTCATCGGCTCGCCGAAGAAGCCGACATGGCGCGAATGGCTGCAGCCTTCGGCGACCGACCAGCTGATCCGTCAGGCGGGCGATATCAGCGTCCATGTCATATCGGGCAACGAGAAGGAGCAGACCGCCCAACGCGGCATCAAGGCCGCCCCGACGGCGCCGCTGTTCGATCTGCGCGCCTATGTGCTGGCGACGGCCTATGTAGCGATCGCGCTTGGCGTCGGCGTCGTGCTCGATCAGGTGCTCGATGTCCGCAACCTCGCCCTCGTCTTCCTGATGGCGGTACTGACCTCGGCGGTTCTCCATGGCCTGCGCCCGGCGCTCTACACCTGCATCATCAGCGCCCTCGCCTTCAATTTCTTCTTCCTGCCGCCGCGCTATACGCTGACGATCAGCGACCCCGAAAGCGTGCTGGCGCTGTTCTTCTTCCTCGGTGTCGCCATCATCGCCTCGAACCTGACGGCAACAGTGCAGCGCCAGGCAGCCGCTGCCCGCCAGAGAGCGCGCACGACAGAGGACCTCTATCTCTTCTCCAAGAAGCTTGCCGGAACCGGCACGCTTGACGACGTGCTCTGGGCGACCGCCTTCCAGATCGCATCGATGCTGAAGGTCCGCGTCGTCCTGCTGCTGCCGGAAGACGGCGGCATTGCCGTCAAGGCCGGCTATCCGCCAGACGATACGCTCGACGATGCCGATATCGCCGCTGCGCGCTGGGCCTGGGAGCACAATCACGCGGCCGGCCGCGGCGCCGATACCCTGCCCGGCGCAAGGCGTCTCTACGTGCCGTTGCGGACCGGCCGCACCGCCGTCGGCGTCATCGGCCTCGACAGCGACCGCCGCGACGGCCCGCTGCTGACGCCGGAGCAGCAGCGGCTGCTCGATGCGCTCGCCGATCAGGCGGCACTCGCCATCGAGCGCGTCCAGCTCGTCGCCGATGTCGACCGCGCGAAGCTGGCCGCGGAAGCCGACCGGCTGCGCTCGGCGCTGCTGACCTCGATCTCGCACGACCTGAAAACGCCATTGGCCGCCATTCTCGGCGCGGCCGGAACACTTCGCGACTATCTGAGCTCGATGCCGGAGGAGGACCGCAACGATCTCCTCTCCACCGTGGTTGATGAATCGGAGCGCCTCAACCGCTTCATCGCCAACCTGCTTGACATGACCAAGATCGAATCCGGCGCCATGGAGCCGAATTACGCGCTCCACTATGCCGGCGATATCGCCGGAAGCGCGCTGCGTCGCGCCGCCAAGATCCTCGAGCGGCACCGAACGGAGATGAACATCCCCGGCGATCTTCCCATGGTGAAGGTCGATCCCGTGCTTTTCGAGCAGGTGCTCTTCAATCTGCTCGACAACGCCGCCAAATATGCCCCCGAGGGCTCGACGATCCGCATCCGCGGCTCCGCGGATGCCTTCAGCGTTGCGCTCGAAATCTCCGACGAAGGCCCCGGCATTCCCGAAGGCGATCTCGACCGCATCTTCGACACCTTCTACCGTGTCCGCAAAGGCGACCAGGTGCGCGCCGGAACCGGGCTCGGGCTTTCCATCTGCCGCGGCTTCATCGAGGCGATGGGCGGCGCCATCACTGCCGGAAACCGGAAGGACCGCTCAGGCGCGGTCTTCACCATCCGGCTTCCAAGACCAACCGATAGTCTCAAACTGGATGAACTCAAATGAGCGGTTCGCCCATCAAGATCCTCGTCGTCGACGACGAGCCTCCCATCCGCAAGCTGCTGCGCGTCGGTCTGACGGCACAGGGCTACGAAGTGCAGGAAGCGGCAAACGCCCTTGCGGCGCGGCAATCCGTGGTCGATGATCTCCCCGACCTCGTCGTTCTCGATCTCGGCCTGCCGGATACGCCGGGCCACGACCTGCTGCAGGAATGGCGCGATGACGGCCTGACCATGCCCGTCGTCATCCTCTCCAGCCGCACCGACGAAGCCGGGATCGTCAAGGCGCTGGAAACCGGCGCCGACGACTATGTCACCAAGCCTTTCGGCATTGCCGAACTCGGTGCCCGCATCCGCGTCGCGCTCCGCCACCGGCTGCAGCAGCAGGGCGAAAAGGCGATCTTCCAGACCGGCGGGCTGTCGATCGATATCGTCAAGCGCATCGTCAAGGTTGACGGCAAGGAGATCAAGCTGTCGCCGAAGGAGTATGACATTCTGCGCGTGCTCGCCCAGCATGCCGGCAAGGTGCTGACCCACCAGTTCCTGCTGAAGCAGGTCTGGGGGCCGGCGGCCGATGTGCAGTACCTGCGCGTCTATGTCCGGCAGCTGCGGCAAAAGGTCGAGCAGGTTCCGGACCAGCCGCACTATATTACGACGGAGACCGGGGTCGGCTACCGGCTTCGGGAACCGGACTGAGTGGTCCCGCCGCTTCTGCGAACATCTATGGAAATGACATGAATCTCGCTGATATCATCCTGCCGGAACACACCTTCATCGGCGTTTCCGCAGCAACCAAGTGGCGCGCTCTGCAGGCCATGGCGGAAAAGGCCGGCAAGGCCTTCGCTATCGAGGAGCAGCCGATCATCCGCGCGCTCGAAAGCCGCGAAAGCCTCGGCTCGACGGGGATCGGCAACGGTATCGCCGTTCCGCATGCGGCGATCCCCGGCATGACGAGCCCGCGCGGACTGCTCATCCGCTTCGCCCATCCCCTCGATTTCGAGGCGATCGACGACATCAAGACCGATATCGCCTTCATGCTGCTCTTCGGCGAGAACAATCGCGGCGAATATCTCAATGTGCTGGCCGCCATCGCCCGGCGCCTGCAAGCGCCGGGCGTGCTGGAATCGATGCGCAAGGCGCGCAGCGCCGACGAGCTTTATTCCGATTTCATCGCGGACTCGCGGCCCTAGTTAGAAGTCCCGCTGCAGACGCATAAAGCCGAAGATGCCGTCATCGCCGTCGTCTTCATCGCGATATTGCAGGCTGAGCTTGGCCTTCAGATCCTCGACAACCTTGTAGTCGACGGTCACGCCGGCCGCCCAGGCATCGCGGTTGCTGTATCCGCCGCCATCGGCAACGCCGTCGTCATCGGCATCGGCAATCACATTGCCGAAATACTGGAACCCCGGCGTCACCGCCCATTTGTCGGTCAGCTTGTATTCGTACTGGGCGCCGACGGTCCATTCGGATGCTTCGTAGTAATAGTTGATGCCGCTCGTCCAGACGCCATAGAGGCCGAGCGTGCCGGGGCCGAGATCGGCATAGGCGATGGCGCGGATCGCGACGTTGTTCTCATCGGTGTCATAGCCTGCGAGCAGGTAGCCGGTCACGGCGCCGAACTTGCCGGAGACCTGGCTGGCGATGCCGAGATCGTTGCCGCCGAAAGAACCGGGTTCCGAGTGGATGTAGTTGGTACCGATCTCGTCGAGCGAGATGCCGGCAGCAAAGTCGCCGCTCTCATACTGATAGCGGATCGAGTTCATCGTCGTCTCGTTGCTGGCGAGAATGTCGGTCTCGCCGGTCGCATCGTCATCCCACCAGCTATATTGCTTGCCGAAGCGGAAGCCCGCGAGCTCGATATAGCCTTCGTCGAGCGTCGGATCGCTTTCACCACCCTGATATTCGATGCGGTAGGTGATGACACCGGTCAGCGTGCCATATTCCGTGTCGCTCTTCGAGCTGAAGGTCACCTGGGCGCGGTTGAAGAAGCTCCAGTCCTCGTCATTGTTGGCCGCATCGCCGAAGCGGACTTCGCTTCTGAGGTAACCGCCGATCGCGAGGCAGGTCTCGGTACCCGGAATGTAGAAATACCCGCTGCCATAGGCATCGCAGACGCGGACATATTCCACGGGCTCGGGTTCTGCCGCGACGATGGCGTCGGCAGCATGGGCGCCGGAAACAGCAGCAAGGGCCGCGGCGGAGGCAAACAGGACGGTCTTGATATGCATGTCGATCGATCCCTTCGACAGGGTGGGGCAATGCCGCAGTTGCAGTCGGCAAGGCCTCATGTAGGAAGCGATCGGGCGAGTGACCGTATTTGTTTCATTTCCCTGACATCTATCTCATACCGTGTGCCATTATTGGCACACCGCGAGGTATGGCCGGTCTGCAGGTCAAGCCCGGTACGTCCGTTTCAGAAACTGAATGTAAATGAAACGACATTCCAGAAAGCAGCTCTTTAAACGGAAGAACTTTCGTTTCATTATACGACCAAGTTGATAGAGTTTACGCAGAAACGAAGGAGGTTTTCATGCAGTCAACTCGGATCACACGGCTTCTCGCCGCCGCGGTCTTCGCCGGCAGCGTAGCAATCGGCGCCGTTGCGCCGGCATTCGCCGACCAGCAGCTTCTCAATGTGTCCTACGACCCGACGCGTGAATTGTACAAGGATTTCAACGCCGCCTTCGCTGCCAAGTGGCAGAAGGATACCGGTGAAGCGGTCACCATCCAAGCCTCCCACGGCGGCTCCGGCGCACAGGCCCGCTCGGTTATCGACGGTCTCGAAGCCGATGTCGTGACGCTCGCTCTCGAAGGCGATATCGACGCCATCGCCAAGGCGACCGGCAAGATCCCGACCGACTGGAAGACCAAGTTCCCGAACAACTCGACGCCCTACACATCGACGATCGTCTTCCTGGTGCGCAAGGGCAATCCGAAGGGCATCAAGGACTGGGGCGATCTCGTCAAGGACGACGTCCAGGTCATCACCCCGAACCCGAAGACCTCGGGCGGCGCCCGCTGGAACTTCCTGGCGGCCTGGGCATGGGCCAAGCAGGCAAATGGCGGCGATGAAGGCAAGGCACAGGAATATGTGACGAAGCTTCTGCAGCATGTTCCGGTTCTCGATACCGGTGCGCGCGGCGCCACCACCACCTTCGTCCAGCGCGGTCTCGGCGATGTTCTGCTTGCCTGGGAAAACGAAGCCTATCTCTCGCTCGAAGAACTCGGCCCCGACCAGTTCGAGATCGTCACCCCGAGCTTCTCCATCCGCGCCGATCCGCCGGTCGCGATCGTTGACGGCAATGTCGACAAGAAGGGCACCCGCAAGGTTGCCGAAGCTTACCTCAATTATCTCTATTCGGACGAAGGCCAGAAGATTGCGGCCAAGCACTATTACCGTCCGATCAAGCCGGAAGCCGCCGACAAGGCCGACATCGCCCGGTTCCCCGACCTGAAGCTCGCCACCATCGACGACTTCGGCGGCTGGAAGGAAGCTCAGCCCAAGTTCTTCGCCGACGGCGGGGTATTTGACCAGATCTACAAGCCGGCCCAATAATAGAGTTCATGAACGCACATAGCCACGCGCGGTGGCGGTTCAAGCGGCCGAGTGTCATTCCGGGTTTCGGAATGGCGCTCGGCTTAACCTTGACCTGGCTCACCCTTCTGATCCTTATCCCGCTATCGGGCCTTGCATGGCGCTCGAGCGAGCTCGGCTGGGAGAAATTCCTGTCGATCGCGCTCGATCCGCGTACGGTCAATGCGCTTCGCATCAGCTTCGGCGGCGCCTTCATCGCCGCCTGCATCAATGCCGTGTTCGGCGTCATCCTCGCCTGGGTTCTGGTACGCTACCGCTTTCCCGGCAAGCGCATCATCGACGCCATGGTCGATCTTCCCTTCGCGCTGCCGACGGCAGTGGCCGGTATCGCGCTGACGACGCTCTATGCGCCGAACGGCTGGATCGGCCAGTTCCTGACGCCGCTCGGTATTAAGATCGCGTTCACCCCCGCCGGTATCGTCGTCGCCCTCATCTTCGTCGGCCTGCCCTTCGTGGTGCGCACAGTCCAGCCGGTCATGGAAGAAATCGACAGGGAAGTGGAGGAAGCCGCGGCGACGCTCGGCGCCAACCGTTTCCAGACGATCACCCGCGTCCTGCTGCCCGGCCTTGCGCCGGCAGTGCTGACGGGCTTTGCGCTCGCCTTTGCCCGTGGCGTCGGCGAGTACGGCTCGGTCATCTTCATTGCCGGCAACCTGCCGTTCAAGTCCGAGATCGCGCCGCTTCTGATCGTCATCAAGCTCGAAGAGTATAATTACGCGGCCGCCACGGCGATCGCCGCCGTCATGCTCATCATCTCGTTCACCATGCTGCTCGTCATCAACCTGATCCAGAGCTGGCGCAGACGGAGGTACGGACATGGCGCTTGATACGGCCAACGCCGCTCCCAAAGTCCGCTCCGTCGTCACCGAAAGCCGGTTGGCGCGCTGGAGCCTGATCGTCCTGTCGCTGCTCTTCCTGCTGCTGATGGTCTTCCTGCCGCTGGCGGCAGTCTTCGTCGAAGCCTTCCGCAAGGGCGTCGTCGCCTTTTTCGAGGCGCTGCAGGATGCGGAAACCTTCTCGGCGATCCGGCTGACGCTGATCGTCGCCGGTATCAGCGTGCCGCTGAACCTGGTCTTCGGCGTTGCCGCCGCCTGGGCGATCGCCAAATTCGAGTTCAAGGGCAAGGCGTTCCTGACGACACTGATCGACCTGCCCTTCTCGGTCTCGCCGGTTATTTCGGGCCTGGTCTTCGTGCTGCTGTTCGGCGCCAATACCTATCTCGGCAAGTGGCTCGATGCCCACAGCATCAAGATCCTCTTCGCCGTTCCGGGTCTGGTGCTCGCCACCATGTTCGTCACCTTCCCCTTCGTTGCCCGCGAGCTGATCCCGCTGATGCAGGAACAGGGGACAGCGGATGAAGAGGCGGCGCTGTCGCTCGGCGCCAGCGGCTGGCAGACCTTCTGGCATGTGACGCTGCCGAACATCAAATGGGGTCTGCTCTACGGCGTGCTGCTCTGCAACGCGCGCGCCATGGGCGAATTCGGCGCCGTCTCGGTCGTCTCCGGCCACATCCGCGGCCAGACCAACACCATGCCGCTGCAGGTGGAAATCCTCTACAACGAGTATAATTTCACCGGCGCATTCGCCGTCGCGACCTTGCTTGCCCTGCTTGCCCTTGTGACCCTTGTTTTGAAGACGCTGCTCGAAATGCGATACAGCGCGGAAATCGCCGCCAGCCGGCGGCACTGAAGGATTGAGAATGGAAGTTCGCGTTCAAAACATACGCAAGGAATTCGACCGGTTTCCGGCCCTGCATGACGTTTCGCTCGATATCCGCTCGGGCGAGCTGATCGCGCTGCTCGGCCCTTCCGGTTCCGGCAAGACGACATTGCTTCGCCTGATCGCAGGCCTCGAAAGCCCGACCGACGGCAAGGTGTTCTTCGGCGACGAAGATGCCTCGAAGAAGACGGTACAGCAGCGCAATATTGGGTTCGTCTTCCAGCATTACGCGCTGTTCCGCCACATGACGGTGCTCGACAATGTCGCCTTCGGCCTCAAGGTCCGCAGCGGCGCGCGCCGTCCGCCGAAGGCCGAGATCCGCAAGCGGGCGCTCGAGCTGCTCGACCTCGTGCAGCTTTCCGGCCTTGAGAAGCGTTATCCGGCGCAGCTATCCGGCGGCCAGCGCCAGCGCGTAGCGCTCGCCCGCGCCATGGCGGTCGAGCCGAACGTGCTGCTGCTCGACGAGCCCTTCGGCGCGCTCGACGCCCAGGTTCGCAAGGACCTGCGCAAATGGCTTCGCGAAATCCATGACCGCACCGGCCATACGACCGTCTTCGTCACCCACGACCAGGACGAGGCGATGGAACTCGCCGACCGCGTCGTCGTCATGAGCCAGGGTGCGATCGAGCAGGTCGGCACGCCGGATGAAGTCTACGACCGGCCAAACTCACCCTTCGTCTTCGGCTTCGTCGGCCAGTCCAACTGTCTGAACGTAAAGATCGCCAATGGCGACATTCTGTTCGAGGGCCGCACGCTCGGCCTGAAGGCGGATGGGGAGCCTGATGGCGAGGCCCAGCTCTACTTCCGCCCGCACGACATCGAACTGCTGGACGCAAATCGCGGCGGCATTCCCGGCAAGCTGGCCTCCAGCCGCCGCGTTGCCGGAACACGGCATATCGAAATCGATATCGGTACCGCGCATCAGCATATCGAGCTGGAAGTTCCGCCCTCGCACACCGAGGTCCTCGACAGCAAGCATATCGCTTTCCGGCCGACGCGCTGGAAGCTGTTCCGGAAGGACTGACCCCTCTACGCCGTCATGCTCGGGCTTGTCGCGAGCATCCGCAACGGCTGCGGGCGGCAAGACCGCCCGCTCTCACATTCAATAGACTTCCGGAACATACATGTCCGGCGGAACCGGAACGCGCGAGTAATCGTCGTGACGTACGCGCGGCGGCAGGACGATGTGATCCTTCGGCACGTCCTCATAGGGGATCTGCTTCAAGAGGTGGTTGATCATGTTGAGGCGGGCGCGCTTCTTGTCGACGGCCTGAACGACCCACCACGGCGCCTCGGGGATGTGGGTATATTCCAGCATCTCTTCCTTGGCCTTGGTGTATTCTTCCCAATGCACGCGGCTTTCGAGGTCCATCGGCGACAGCTTCCACTGCTTCAGCGGATCCTGGATGCGCATGCGGAAGCGGAACTCCTGCTCCTCGTCGGTGATCGAGAACCAGTATTTGACGAGGATGATGCCGGAGCGCACCAGCATGCGCTCGAATTCCGGAACCGAACGGAAGAACTCGTCGAGTTCATCCTTAGTGCAGAAACCCATCACACGCTCGACGCCGGCACGGTTGTACCAGCTGCGGTCGAAGAGCGCCATTTCGCCTGCCGACGGCAGATGCGGGACATAGCGCTGGAAATACCACTGGTTCCGCTCACGCTCGGTCGGCGCTGGAAGTGCGACGACGCGGCAGACGCGCGGGTTCAGACGCTGCGTGACACGCTTGATGGCACCGCCCTTGCCGGCTGAATCGCGGCCTTCGAAAAGCACGACGACCTTCAGCTTCTTGTGCTGCACCCAGTCCTGCAGCTTCACCAGCTCGTGCTGGAGACGGAAGAGCTCGCGGAAATAGGTCTTGCGGTCGAGCACATCCTCAAGGCCGCCAGGCATGTTTTCGGCGACCAGCTCGTCGAGCCGGTCCTCCTCCATCTGCATTTCCAGTTCCTCGTCGAAACTGTCTGCAATCTCATCCTTGATGCGGCGGAGCTGGTCGATTTCTTCCTGAGTCATGGTCCTGTCCCTCTGATCGGCGCCACATCAACAGGGTTTGACGACAGTAATGTGACAATGCGAGCCGCGCGAGGAAGGCCGCCGGAGATGCCGCAAAGTTGTGTCACGCAAGGTTCACGGGGCGGACGTAGTTTTGGTTGCTTTTCCATGAAAGGACAAGGACATGGCTGATATTGCCCCCGATCACCTGTTGCCTGAGTCCGGTAAGCACCCGCTGCATTCGTCGAGTGCAGGCAAGTGGTTCGTGCCGGTCTTTCTCGTCATTCTTCTTTGCGGCCTTGGATATGTCGCCTATGCGCTCGGCCGCGATCTGACCGAAGCCTCCGCGGTTCCGTGGATCCTGCTTGGCCTTGCGCTGCTGATCGCGCTCGGCTTCGAGTTCGTCAACGGCTTCCATGATACGGCTAACGCCGTCGCCACCGTCATCTACACGCGCTCGATGCCCGCCGAGCTCGCCGTCATCTGGTCCGGCTTCTTCAACTTCCTCGGCGTGCTGACATCGACGGGCGCCGTCGCCTTCGGCATTCTGGCACTTCTGCCGGTGGAGCTCATCCTGCAGGTCGGCTCGGGATCGGGCCTTGCGATGGTCTTCGCGCTGTTGATCGCGGCGATCTTCTGGAACCTCGGCACCTGGTATCTCGGCCTGCCCTCCTCCAGCTCGCACACGCTCGTCGGCTCGATCATCGGCGTCGGCCTCGCCAACCAGTTTCTCGCCCCGGCGGGAAGCGCCACCAGCGGTGTCGACTGGTCGCAGGCAACCAATATCGGCCTGTCGCTGCTGATTTCTCCGCTGATCGGCTTCGCTCTCTCGGCCGTGCTTCTCCTCGTCATGAAGTTCCTTGTACGCAAGAAGGAGCTCTATGAGGAGCCGAAAGGCAACCAGCCACCGCCGCTCTGGATCCGGGCAATCCTGATCTTCACCTGCACGGGCGTCAGCTTCGCCCATGGCTCCAACGACGGCCAGAAGGGCATGGGCCTGATCATGCTCATCCTGATCGGTCTGGTTCCGACGGCCTTCGCGCTGAACCGCACGCCTGACGTCAACTACCTAGAAGCCTACAAGCAGGCCTCAGCCCAGGTCGAAACCGCGCTCGGCAAATATGTAAAGCCGGGCGTGACCGTGACCGACTACAAGGCCGAGGTCAGCAATGCGGTGAAGACAAAGACCTGGACGGACGCGACGACGCCTGCCCTGCAGCAATATATCCACCAGACGAGCGCCGAAGTCGCCGCCTTCCCGACGCTGGAAGCGGTTCCGACCAATCTCGTCGGCAATGTGCGCAACGACATCTATCTCATCGGTGAATCGCTGAAGCTGATCGACAAGCAGAAGCTCCTGCCGATGGACGCAACGGACCTGCAGGCTGTCACCAACTACCACAAGGCCGTCGACAACGCGACGAAGTTCATCCCGCTCTGGGTGAAGGTCGCCGTGGCGCTGGCGCTTGGGCTAGGCACCATGGTTGGTTGGAAGCGCATTGTCGTGACCGTCGGCGAGAAGATCGGCAAGACGCATCTCACCTACGGTCAGGGTGCTGCCGCCGAAATCGTCGCCATGGCGACGATTGGCGCGGCCGACCATTTTGGCCTGCCTGTCTCGACGACGCACGTTCTATCGTCAGGCGTTGCGGGCACCATGGCCGCCAATGGCTCGGGGCTCCAATGGTCGACGGTCCGCAACATGCTGATGGCCTGGGTGGTGACGCTGCCGGCTTCGATCGCCATCGCCTTCGTGCTTTTCATCATCCTTCGCCAGGTCTTCTAAGGCTCCTGACGAAGGAAAACCGCGACAAATGCTGCGGCGCATGATAAGCGCGCCGCAGCTTCTTATCAGGTACCCGCTTTCCCATGATCCGCATCGAAAATATCAGCAAGCAGAACAGCCACCGCATTCTCTATCTCGAGGCATCCGCCGCGCTCAACAAGGGCGAGAAGATCGGCCTCGTCGGACCGAACGGCGCCGGCAAGACGACGCTGTTCCGCATGATCACCGGCGACGAGACGCCGGATGAAGGTCAGATCTCCGTCGAGAAGGGCATGACCGTCGGCTATTTCAACCAGGATGTCGGCGAGATGTCCGGCCGCAGCGCCGTTGCGGAAGTCATGGAAGGCGCCGGCCCCGTCAGCGAAGTCGCCGCCGAACTGCGCGATCTCGAAGCCGCCATGTCTGACCCCGACCGCATGGACGAGATGGACGCGATCATCGAGCGCTACGGCGAAGTGCAGGCCCGCTACGAAGAGCTCGACGGTTACGCGCTGGAAGGCCGCGCCCGCGAAGTGCTCGACGGTCTGAGCTTCACGCAGGAAATGATGGACGGCGATGTCGGCAAATTGTCCGGCGGCTGGAAGATGCGCGTGGCGCTCGCCCGCATCCTGCTGATGCGTCCCGACGTGATGCTGCTCGACGAACCGTCGAACCATCTCGACCTCGAAAGCCTGATCTGGCTCGAAGATTTCCTGAAGAATTTCGACGGCGCGCTGCTGATGACCTCGCACGACCGCGAATTCCTCAACCGCATCGTCACCAAGATCATCGAGATCGACGCCGGTTCGCTCAACAGCTACTCGGGCGACTACGCCTTCTACGAAAACCAGCGGGCGCAGAACGAGAAGCAGCAGCAGGCGCAGTTCGAGCGCCAGCAGGCGATGCTTGCCAAGGAAATCAAGTTCATCGAGCGCTTCAAGGCCCGCGCCTCGCATGCCGCGCAGGTACAGAGCCGCGTCAAGAAGCTCGACAAGATCGAACGCGTCGAGCCGCCGCGCCGCCGCCAGACGGTCGCCTTCGAATTCCTGCCGGCTCCGCGCTCGGGCGAAGACGTCATCAACATCAAGAACGTCCATAAGAAATACGGCAGCCGCAGCATCTACGAAGGCCTGGATTTCATGGTCCGCCGCAAGGAACGCTGGTGCATCATGGGCGTCAACGGCGCCGGCAAGTCGACGCTCCTGAAGCTCGTTGCCGGTTCGACTGACCCCGATCAGGGCAGCGTCGCGCTCGGCGCCAGCGTCAAGATGGGCTATTTCGCCCAGCACGCCATGGACCTGCTCGATGGCGAGCGCACCGTCCTCGAATGGCTGGAGGATTCCTTCCCGCTCGCCGGCCAGGCACCGCTTCGCGCGCTGGCCGGCTGCTTCGGCTTCTCGGGTGACGACGTCGAGAAGAAGTGCCGCGTTCTCTCCGGCGGCGAAAAGGCCCGCCTGGTCATGGCCAAGATGCTGTTCGACCCGCCGAACCTGCTCGTCCTCGACGAACCGACCAACCACCTCGACCTCGACACCAAGGAAATGCTGATCAAGGCGCTCGCCGATTACGAAGGCACCATGCTCTTCGTCTCGCACGACCGCCACTTCCTCGCAGCGCTTTCCAACCGCGTCCTGGAACTGACCCCTGACGGCATCCACCAGTATGGCGGCGGCTATACGGAATATGTCGAGCGCACCGGCCAGGAAGCGCCGGGTCTACGGAGCTAAAGTGTCCCGGGCGAGTTAGCTCGCCCGGTTGCCTGCCTCGTCGAAAACATGCAGGTGCTGCGCCGGGAAGGTGACGTTGACCTTCGGGCCGGCCGAGAGCGCCTCGCGGTTCAGCGTGAAGACCTTGAACGGCAGGCCGTGCAGCGACAGGTGCAGGATGATGCCGAAGCCGGTCGGTTCGATGAGTTCGACATCGGCACTCATGCCGTTGCCATCGGATGACATGACGACATGCTCGGGGCGGATGCCGAGCGTGACCTTTGCGCCGTTGGCAACGGATAGCGGTGCAGAAAGCGGGACGATCGTGCTGTCCTTCAGCTTCACGCCGCCATTCTCATAGGTCGCGTCGAGGAAGTTCATGCCCGGAGAGCCGATGAAGCCGGCGACGAACAGATTTGCTGGGCGGTCGTAAAGTTCCAGCGGGCTGCCGACCTGCTGCACGACGCCGCCATGCATGGCGACGATGCGGTCGGCGAGCGTCATCGCTTCGATCTGGTCGTGGGTGACGTAGATTGAGGTTGCCTTCAGATCGCCATGCAGCTTCTTGATTTCGGCGCGCATCTGTTCGCGCAGGCGCGCGTCGAGGTTCGACAGCGGTTCGTCGAACAGGAAGGCCTTCGGCTGGCGCACGATTGCGCGGCCCATGGCGACGCGCTGGCGCTGGCCGCCGGACAATGCCTTTGGGCGGCGCTCCAGCAGCGGATCGAGGCCGAGCTTCGACGCGGCCGAACCCACGGCGCTGGCGATTTTCTCCTTGGCCGTCTTCCGGAGCTTCAGGCTGTAGCTCATGTTGCCCGCGACGTTCATGTGCGGGTAAAGCGCGTAGGACTGGAACACCATGGCGATGTCGCGGTCCTTCGGATGCAGCTCGTTGACGCGATTGCCGCCGATGCGGATTTCACCGCCGGAAATGTCCTCGAGGCCGGCGATCATGCGCAGCAGCGTGGACTTGCCGCAGCCGGATGGGCCGACGAGGACGACGAATTCGCCGTCGCCGATCTTGAGGTCGACATCGTGCAGGACCTGCACGTGGCCATAGGCCTTCTTGACGTTCTGGATATCGATCGATGCCATGTGTTTAACCCTTGACCGCGCCGGCCGTCAGGCCCTGCACAAGATAACGTTGGATGAGCAGGAAGAAGAGACCGGCCGGAATGAGCGCCATGACGCCTGCCGCCATCATCTGCCCGAAATCCACGGAGAATTTCGAAACGAAGGTGAGAAGCCCGACCGGGAAAGTCGCCGCATCATTGCCGTTGATCAGCATCAGCGCGAAGAGCAGCTCGCTCCATGCCGCGGTGAAGACGAAGCCGAGCGTGGCCGCTATGCCGGGCAGCGTCAGCGGCAGGATGATCTGCCGAAACGCCGTGAACTGCGTCGCGCCGTCGATCATCGCCGCCTCCTCCAGATCCTTCGGAATGCCGTCGAAGAAGGACTGCATCAGGAAGGTGGCGAAGGGCACGTTGAAGGCGGTGTAAACGATCACCAGACCCGTCAGGCTGTTCGTCAGATGCAGCGGCGTCAGGATCTTGAAGATCGGCGCGACGAGCATGACGAGCGGGAACATCTGGGTCAGCAGCATCAGCGCCACGATCCAGTATTTGGCCCGGAAGTTGAAGCGCGACAGCGCATAGCCTGAGAGCGAAGCGCAGATCGTAACCGTGATCGCCGTCGAGGCCGACACGATCAGGCTGTTCTTGAAGAAGGTCGGAAAAGCGCTGTGCTGCAGGACGAAGGAATAGTGCTCCCAGGTCGTGCGCGACGGCCACATGCGAACGCCCTCGGAATAGAGAAGATCATTCGGCGTCACCGAAACCTTCAGCAGCCAGAAAAGCGGGAAGAGCGCAAAGAGGATGTAGCAAAGGATTGCCAGACGATGCGCGATAGTGGGGATGACGGATCGCTTCATGGTCTCAATCCTTGTTCAGCAGGGTCTGCCGCAGCAGGATGATCAGCATGGAATAGGCAAGTAGAAGCGCGAGCAGGACGAGCGCGATCGCTGAGGCATAGCCGAAATCCAGCCGCTTGAAGGCCTGGGTGAAGATGTAGCTCGCGACGATCTGGGTGCGGTCCGCCGGGCCGCCGCCGGTCATGACGACGATCAGGTCGGCGAAATTCGAGATCCAGACGGTGCGCAGCAGCACGGTGATGGCGATCGTCGGCGCCAGGAACGGTAGCGTGATCGAGCCGAAACGCTGGAACCAGCCGGCGCCATCGATCGAGGCGGCCTCGTAGAGATCGCGCGGGATCGCCTGAAGGGCGGCAAGCAGCGTGATCGCGAAGAACGGAATGCCCCACCAGACATTGGCGATGATCGGCCCCCACATCGCATATTGCGGGTCGGAGAGGATATTGCCCGGCTCGCTCATCAGGCCCATCGCATAGAGCCAGTGCGGGATCGGGCCGATGACCGGATTGAAGAGCCAGGCCCAGTTGAGGCCGGCGAGGAAGGACGGCACAGCCCAGGGGAGGAAGACCAGCGCCTGGACGATGCCCCTGCCCCAGAACGGCTTGTCGAGCAGCAAGGCGAGGATCAGGCCGAAGACGAACTGCAGGATGACGGAAGCACCGGTCCACCACAGCGTATTCTTGAGCGCGCCGTAGAAGGCGGCGTCCTTGGAAAGGTCGCGGAAATGCTCGAGCCCGATGAAGCCGCCGGAGAACGGATTGAGGAGCTGGATGTCGCGGAACGCATAGGAGATCCCGATCACCAGCGGCACCATCATCACGCCGATGATGAGGATCAGCGAAGGGGCGCTATAGAGATAGGGTTCCGAGGCATCGGCGAGACGCTTCAGCCACGGCCTGCGGTCGCGGCGCCTATCGAGCGTATCGGCGGTCATAGTCATCGGTGGTCGGCTTTCCGTGTGTTTACACCATTAACCTGCTGCGCACGCGGCCCCTCATCCGGCCCGATGGGCCACCTTCTCCCCGAGGGGAGAAGGGAACGGAGAGGTTCCCGCAAAACCCCTTCTCCCCGGCGGGGAGAAGGTGCCGGCAAGCGGATGAGGGGGCTCCGGGTTCGGAGCCCACCCGATTTACTTCGCCAGATGCTTCTGCTGAGCCTTGGTCAGGTAATCAGCCCACTGGTCGGCAAGGTCCTTCGGCGAGATGTCGCCGAGGAGGGCCTGCTGCGAGGTCTTGATCGCCAGCGAGTCCTTGAAGAAGGCGAATTCTTCGAGGTAGGTCGGCATCACGGTCGGGACGGTGTCCTTGTCGGCGAGTTCCTGGAACCAGCCCTTGAACTGGTCACCGGCGTAGAACGGATCCTTCTCGGCTGCCGTATAGGCCGGCAGAGCGCCGATCTTCTTGTTCCACTCGATGTTACCATCCGGGCTTTCGAGGGTTTCGATCAGCTTCCAGGACAGATCCTTGTTCTGGCTCGTCGTGAACATCGACCAGCCGGCATAGCCGATGGTCGGGAAGGACTTGCCATCCGGGCCCTTCGGCAGCGGGATGACGCCGAAGTCTTCGGCCTTCATGCGCTCGGCAATGGCGATGAGCGCGTCCGGATCCTGGTCGAGGAAGGCGCAGGTGCCGGAGTAGAAGCCGGCCACGACTTCGTTGAAGCCCCAGTTGACGCTATCCTTCGGCGCATAGCCCTTCTTGTAGAGATCGACCATCCATTCCAGACCCTTGGCCCAGCCTTCGCTGTTCATGGTCGAGGTGCCGTCGTCGTTGAAATACTTGTTGGAGCCGGCCATCGAGGCGGCGAAGATCATCCAGCCGTTCAGGCCGCCCGGGCCGCCGCGCATGCAGTAGCCGTACTTGCCGGAGATCTTGGAGACGGCTTCGGAAGCCTTGGTGAACTCCTCCATCGTCTTCGGCGGTTCCTTGACGCCGGCTTCGGCGAGCAGCTTCTTGTTGTAGAACATGGCGCGCAGATAGAAGCCATAGGGCAGCATGTATGCGGTGTTCTTGACGTCGCGGCCGAGTTCGAGGGCGCGGGGTGTCAGGTCCTTGGTGTGTTCCCACTTGGCGAGATAGGGCTCGAGGCTTTCGAGCATGCCGTTATTGCCGTAGAGCGACAGCCAGGTGTCCGGCATTTCCATGACGTCAGGCGTATCGCCGGCCGAAACCATGGTTGCGAACTTCTGGAAGGCTTCGTTCCAGGGCAGCGAGATGATCTCGACCTTGGTGCCCGGATTGGCGGCTTCGAACTTGCCGACGATCGACTTCAGCGTCTCGGTGCGCTCCGGGCTGGTGATGACTTCGACGAGTTTCAGCGTCGTGTCGGCGAAGGCCGTTCCTGCCATCATGGTGGCGAAGAGCGTAGCGGTTATAAGTCTTTTCATGCTCAGTTCCCCTTTTGTTGAAGGTGTTTCTCTCACTATTGTCGTCACGAAGCGGCGGCGATCGCCTCTTCGATATCCGTCCACAGGGCCTCGGTTCCTTCGAGGCCGACATGGAGGCGTACGGACCGCGGATGAATGCCAAAGGCATGCGCGGAATTCGGCTGTGCCTTCTGCTGAAGCACGACCTCGCCCGGTACGATCAAGCTTTCATGTCCACCCCAGCTCACGCCCAGTTTGAAGAGCTTGAGGTGATCGGCGAAGGTGCGGATGTCCACGCCTTCGCGGAAGATGAAGGAGAAGAGGCCCGACGTGCCGTTGAGGCCCGAAGGCAGGCGGTTGGCGAGGCCCGGATGGCAGACCTGCTCGACGCAATCGAGCGCCTGCAGGCGCTGGGCAACCGTCATCGCCGCCGTCTGGTGGGCCTTCATGCGGATCGGCAGGGTGCGCAGGCCGCGGATCAACAGCCAGGCATCGAAGGGCGAAAGCTTGCCGCCGAGATAGGGATAGGCCTCGGCCTTGATGCGAGCGATCATCTCCTTCGAACCGGCAACGACGCCGGCGACGACATCGCTATGGCCGCCCAGATATTTCGAAGCCGAATGGATGACGATATCGACGCCCAGCGTGATCGGCCGCTGGAAGATCGGGCTTGCCCAGCTGTTGTCGATCATCGTGACGACGCCATGCTTCTTGGCAAGAGCCGCCAGTGCGCCGACATCATGGGCTTCCATCACCCAGCTCGTCGGGCTTTCCATGTAGAAGACCTTGGCGCCCGGAAGTGCCTTGGCGACTTCCTCCTCGTCGCGGCCGTCGACATAGGTGACCTCGACCTTCATGCGCTTCAGGATGGTGCCGAACAGGCGGAAGGCATCGGGATAGACATGCTTGACGGCGACGATGCGATCGCCCGGCTCGACGAAGCTCAGGACGGCGGACGAGATCGCCGCCATGCCGCTTGCAAAACCGAGCGCGTCTTCGGCGCCTTCGAGCTTCGCCAGCATCTCCTCGAACATGCGCACCGTCGGGTTGAGGCCGCGCGTATAGATCGGCCGCACCTTCTCGCCGCGATAGGAGGCGATCATGTCGTCGTAGCCGGAGAAGGTGAACAGCGACGTCTGGAAGATCGGCGGCACCACGGCCTCGGCGAAATTGCCGTCGTCATGAGCGGTGATCAGCGAAGCGAAATCGAACGGTTCGGAGCCGTCAGTCATTTGGACATTTCCTTGATGTCTTCCTCGACGACGTCGAGGATCTTCAATGTTTCGCAGCGCGCCGCTTCGGGGTCCTGAGCGGCGATCGCGTTGAAAAGCGTACGGTGAAAGGGAAACGAGCGGCGGGCAAAGTCCTGCCGGTCGAAAGGATGCGACCAGAAGCGCACGAAGGTCTCGCGCATCTGTTCCAGAAGCTGGCCGAACATCGGATTATGCGTGGCATCGTAGACCGCCATGTGGAAGGCGAGGTCCTCAGGGCCCGATGTGCCCTTGGCGATATGGACGCGCTCCATCTCGTTGAGCTTCGTCTCGATGTTGACGACATCCTCGGCCGTGCGCTTGCGGGCCGCGACCATTGCCGCCTCGCACTCGATGCCGCGGCGCACTTCCAGCGTCTGCAGCAAGGCATCGCGCAGATTGGCGCCCTCGAACGAGAGCGGAACGTGAATGGTCGCCTTCGAAACCGGTTTCAGTAGATAGGTTCCGCTGCCCTTCCGGGTCTCGATGACACCGAGCGCCTGGAAGTGGCGGATGGCTTCGCGAATGGTCGAACGTCCGACGGCAAGGGCGGACATCAGCTCGCGCTCGGCCGGAAGCCGGTCGCCCGCCTTCAGCTTTGCATCCTCGACGTAATGCGCCAGCGCCTCGGTCACCTGACGCGCACGATCGATCGCCGGAAGCGGCCGGATTACCGGCCTGTCGCCCACATTTGCCTTCATGGTTCCCCATTTTTCTTTATCAGGCAGTCGACCTTAAATTGGTCTGACATCTTAGCATTCCGTAAGAATCTTTCGCCGTCAAGGGCGGTGACGAAAGAATTGGTTCATGAATTGGGGATGGCGCGCCGACCCATATGGTGGCGCGAAAAAGCGTTCAGCCCTGCAGGCTGGCGGCGACGTTGAGAAGCATGCGGCGGCAGTCTTCGAGTTCCGACGTCAGAATGAATTCGTCGGCCTTATGAGCGCGGGCGATGTCGCCGGGGCCGCAGATGATTGCGGGAATGCCGGCGCGCTCGAAGAGGCCGGCCTCGGTTCCGTAGCTCACCGCCGGGACGGCTGCCACGCCTGAGGCATCGCCGACCAACGCGGCGAGTGGGCTATCTACCGGGAGCGCCATGCCCGGATAATCGGAGATCGTTTCCGTTGCTACCTCGAAGCCCGTCGCCTCGATCTCGCATGCCGCGGCCAGCACAGGCTGTAAAAGCGCGGAGGGTTCGATGCCCGGTACGGCGCGTACCTCGATGTCGAGCCGCGCATGTTCCGGGATGACGTTGAGCGCCACGCCGCCGCTGACGATTCCAGCCTGAAGTGTCGAATAAGGCGGCGCGAAGAACATGTTCTGATCGGCCTGTTCCAGCCGCTCCGATTGCCGGACGGCCTCCGACAACACGCTGGCGAGCGCGTGGATCGCATTACGGCCGAGATCGGGGCGCGAGGAATGGCCTGCCGTTCCCCTGATCGAGATGCGCGCCGCCGCCTTGCCCTTATGCGAAAGGATCGGCGCCATACCGCTCGGTTCGCCGACGATGCAGCCGGACGGCAAGGCGCAGAGCGACGGTATCGCGGCGATCATATGCGGCACGCCACGGCAGCCCGCTTCCTCATCGTAAGAGAAGGCGAAATGCAGCGGGCGGTCGAGGCGCATGGCGGCTATTTCGGGCACGATCGACATCGCTGCCGCGAGAAATCCTTTCATGTCGCTCGTTCCCCGTCCGTATAGACGGTTTTGCTCGACGCGGAGCGTGAAGGGATCGGACGACCATGTCCGACCTTCTGCCGGAACGACGTCCATATGGCCCGACAGGATCAGTCCCGGCCGCTCCACAGGGCCGAAACTGGCGTACAGGTTGGACCGGTCACCTTCCGGTCCGGGAAGGACATGCACGCTCGCGCCGAAGGCCTGAAGATAGTCCCTGACATAGGAAACGATTGCCGCATTGGGTGTGCCGACGACCGACGGAAAACCGATCAACCCGGCCAATATCTCCTGCACATCCGCCGTCATCTTCGCCCCTCCCCTAAAGCTCGATCAGCACGCTCTTCTGGCGGCGGTTCGATTTGTAAGCCTGCTTGCCGAGGTCCTTGCCGATGCCGGAGCTCTTGTAGCCGCCGGTCGGCAGGATGTGGTCGCGCGAGCGGCCGTAGCGGTTGACCCAGATAGTGCCCGCCTCGATCCGCTTCGCCGCTCTCAACCCCTGCGACAGGTCCGTCGTGTAGACACCGGCGGCAAGGCCGTAGGAGGGGTGATCGCTGAGCGCGAAGGCTTCCTCTTCGTCGTCGAAAGTCTGCAGCGTCAGTACCGGGCCGAAGATCTCCTCGGCGAGCGCCGGCGAATTCGCGGCGAGGTTCGCAAGGATCGTCGGCTCGTAGAAATAGCCCTGCCGTTCCATTCGCTTGCCACCGATGACGCATTCGGCGCCACCTGTAATCGAGGCATCGACGATGGTTTCGATGCGCTGCAGCTGACGTTCGGAAATGACCGGCGAATAGTCGCTTTCAGCGTCCCAGGTCGGCCCGGCGCGGTGCGTGGACATCGCCTCCGTGAGCGCTGCCAGCAGTGGCTCCGCGATGCGCCGGTCGGCGATCACCCGCGTACCGGCGACGCAGGTCTGCCCGGCGTTCAGGAGAATGCTGCGCGCGATGCAGCCGGCGGCTTTCTTGAGATCGGCAGACGCGAAGACCACTTGCGGGCTCTTGCCGCCAAGCTCCAGCGTCACTGGCTTGATCTGCGACGAGGCGATCGTCTTCATGATCGCGCCACCCGCAACGGTCGACCCGGTGAAGCTCACCTTGGCGATATCGGGATGCGCGACGATGCTGGCGCCGGTCGTCGGACCGTCCCCGAGCACGACATTGACGATGCCGGCCGGTATACCGGCGCGAACGGCCAGTTCCGCGAGATAGAGTGTCGAGAATGGCGTCAGTTCGGACGGTTTCAGCACGATTGCGTTGCCTGCTGCGAGCGCCGGTCCCATCTTCCAGCCGGCCATCGAGAGCGGCACGTTCCAGGGGGTGATAGCCCCGACCACGCCATAGGGCTCGCTGAGGATCATGCCGAGATGGTTGCCGTCCGTCGGCACGACGTCTCCGCCCTCCTTGTCGGCCATTTCGGCGAAGAAGCGGATCTGCTCGGCGGTCACCGCGACATCGATCGATACGGACTGCGCGATCGGACGCGCCGAGGAAAGGGATTCCAGCCGCCCGAGCTTTTCGCCCTCGGCGATAATCAGATCGGCCCAGCGATGCAGCGCCTCGGCGCGCAGGCGCGGACGCCATGTAGCCCAGCCGCTCGATCTCAGTGCGCTCTTTGCCGTCGAGACGGCCTGATCGACGATATCGGCACTGGCGATCGGGCAGATCGCATAGCTGACGGCGTCGGACGGGCGCAGCAGTTCGATCTCCGGTGCGCCAGAGACAAGCCTGTCGCCGATCCAGTGGCCGAGGGGAAGTTCGATGCGATCGGGATCGAAGGAAATCGTCATGGCAAAACCGTCAGGAAATGGAACTGAAAAGAGACGGCGGCGCATGGCCGCCGGAAAGGCAAATGACCGCGGGGCGCAAACCCCGCGGCCGTTCGATCAGGCCTGTTTGACGCGCGGCGTCTGGCTGCCTTGCAGATTGCGGGTCAGGAGCGTGACGACGACGAGCGTGACGACGTTCAGGACGAGCGCGACGATGCCGACATTGAGATCGGCCAGCGGCGTCGGCAGGAAGGGGAAGAGCGCCGCAACCGTGCTCTTCGTCAGCGTGACCCAGGCAACGGTCGCCTCACCGACGATGACGCTGGCGAAGGCAGCCGTGCGCGTCACCGGGTTGTTGCGCATCAGGCTCGCCAGCAGGACCGGGAAGAGCTGCGTGACGAAGGCATAGGCCATCAGCAGCAGCGCGACGATCGTATCGCCACCGCCAAGCGTGAAATAGACCGCAACCAGCATGACGCAGGGCGCCATCAGCTTGGCAACGAAGCCGACATGGGCTTCACTGACCTGCGGACGCAGCGGGCGATAGATGTTGTTGGCCACCAGCGTCGCCGCCGTCACCAGGATCATCGATCCCGGCACCAGGGCCGTCAGCACGCCGGCAGCGCCGATGACGCCGACGAACCAGGGGTCGAAGGTCTGCAGCGAGATCTTGAACAGCGCCAGGTCGATATCGCCGCCCTGCAGGCCGGGAACCTGGAGCACGGTGGCAAAGCCGACGAAGAAGATGAACAGCAGCATCAGCTGGTAGATCGGCAAGACATAGGCGTTCTTGCGCAGCGCATCTTCCCGCTTCGCAGCGAAGGTTGCGGTGAACATATGCGGCCACATGTAGAAGCCAAGGGTCGAAAGCAGCACGGTGGAGACCAGCCAGGTCGAGCTCTGGCCACTTTCCGGCAGCGCCAGGAAGCCGGGCTTTGCCTGATCGATCGCCTCGAACATCGCGCCGATACCGCCATAATAGTGGTACGGCAGGTAAAGGCCGAGGAACACGGCGACTGACATCACCAGGATGTCCTTGACGACGGAGGTCCAGGCCGAGCCATGGATGCCGGAGACGAAGACATAGGCGGCAACGATCACGGCACCGATCCAGATGCCCTGCGTCGACGAGATCGCCGAATAGGAGGCGACGTTGATGATGATGCCGAGACCCTTGAGCTGCAGGATGAGATAGGGGATCAGCGCCACGACGCCGACGACGGCGACGAGAACACCGAAGGACCGGCTCTCATACTTGGCCGCGAAGAAATCCGGCTGCGAGATGAGCTTGCGCTCCTTGGCATAGCGCCAGATCGGCGGCAGCAGCCAATAGGAAAGCACGAAGCACAGGCTGCCATAGCCCAGCATGTAATAGGCCGGCGCGCCCTTGCCATAGGCATAGCCACTGCCGCCCAGGAAGACGAAGGTGGTGTAGATCTCGCCTGCCATCAGCAGGAAGATGATCATGGCGCCGAATCCGCGGCCACCGACCGTCCACTGCTCGAGGTTCATGTCCTTGCCGCGGCGGGCACGAAGGCCGAGCACCAGGGCGACGATGAGGATGCCGAAAATGAAGAAAAGGGCGCTGTTCACTTCCGCTCTCCTTCAGCTGCATCGCTGGCATGGGCGCCGGATGCCTTGTCGGAGAAATAGATGCAGGCCATGACGATCGAAGTCGCCACCAGCATCAGCGAATACCATCCAAGCATGAAGGGCATGCCCAGAATGAACGGCTTCACCTGGTTCAGAAAGAACGGGGCAACGAGAACCCCGCAGATCGGTATCAGACTAAGTAAATGTATGGGTCGCATATGTTCCATCCTCTATGAAGCGACTGGTCGATTGTCCCGCTCTTCCGGCGGATTGCTCCCGCACCCCTCTCCTCCTGAGAGATGGTTCGGTAATTCTTGTGATGTCGTGTTTGGCCTCTAGCGCCGCCCGCCGGCGAGCAGCCTGGCCTCCGGATCCCGCCGCAATCGCCACATGGCGATACAGCCGGCGAAGGGGCCGATTGCCAGCATGGTGAAGGCGCCGGGCCAGCCGAAGAGATCCCGCACTTCGGGCACCAGATGAATGCTGGCCATGGTCAGCAAAAATCCCGCGCAGGTCTGCGCCGTCAGCAGCGTTCCGACCGAGCTTGGTTCGGCAAGCTCGGCGATCGATGCCGAAAACTGTGCGGAATCGGCGATCACGGTGATGCCCCAGATGATCGCGACCGGGATCAGCACGGCGAGCGGCGCGGCATAGAGCCAGCCGATCAGCGCTGCGCAGATGCCGCTTGCGGCCATGGCCGTGATCGTCACGAAGGTACGCCCCCGGCGATCCGCAAGCATGCCGCCGAACCAGGATCCGACTGCGCCGACCGCGACGGCCGCGAAGGTCAGCCACGCCGCCTTCGCATCCGAATTTTCCATGCCGCGATCGGCGAAGGACTGGTGCAGGAAGACCGGCAGCCATGCCCACATGGCGTAGAGCTCCCACATGTGGCCGAGATAGCCGAGATTGACGCGCCTGAGCGACGTGCGGCGCCAGCTCTGGGCGATCTTGCTCATGTCGACCGCGCTGGCACGGCGAATGTTCGGGCCGAGCTTGACGAAGCCGATCAGCACCGCTGCTGCCAGAGCAGAAGCTGAGGCAACACCATAGATCGCCCGCCACTCGACATCGCCGGTCGCAGCCAAGAGATGCGGGCTTGCCGAACCCAGCGTCAGCGCCCCGACCAGCAGGCCGATGAGCAGGCCGAGATCGCGATTGGCCCAGGTCGCCGCCATCCGCATGCCGACGGGATAAACGCCCGCCATGCAGACGCCCGTCAGAAAGCGCAGCAGGATCACCGCGCCACCGGTCGGCGGCAGGAAGATCAGGCAGGCGGTCGCAACCGCGGCGATCGCGGCGCAGAGCGCAAACAGCCGCCTTGGGTCGAAACGGTCGGCGAGCGACAGCAGGGCTGAGACGATGGTCCCGGCGACAAAGCCGATCTGTACCGCCGTCGTCAGCAGCGCCTCTTGCGAGGCGCCGATCGTATAATGCTGCTTGATGCCGGCGATTGCCGCGCTCGAAGAAAACCAGACGCTCATCGCCGCCACCTGCGCGGCGAGGATCAGTGCCAACGATAGAGCCTTGCCAGTGCCTGGCGCGGCGAGCGGGTTGGCGCCGGGGGGTGTCGTTCGCCCGCTCATCGGATCAGGCCCTCGCCTCGGCAGCCGGAGCAGGCTTGCCGACCCGATGGAAGTCGCGGCCGAAATAGATCAGCCCGTCACGGTCGAGCTGGTTGCGGACCGCCTTCACGCGGCAGTAGAAGACGGTATGCGTGCCGACTTCGGAGACGGAATCGACCTCGCAATCGATGGCGCAAACCGCGCCGTCCAGCGCCGGAGCGCCGGTTTCGAGAGTGCCCCAGCTGGCGCAGGCCAGCCGCTCGCTGATCGACAGACCCTTGGTCGCAAACTGCATGGCGACCGTCTTCTGCTCGGCCGAGAGCACGTTGACGCAGAGATTGCCGTTCTTGCGGATGATCTCGTTATTGGCGCTCGAACGGTTGATGCAGACGAGCAGCGTCGGCGGCTCATCGGTCACCGAGCAGACGGCCGAAACCGTGCAACCCGCGAGACCGGCTTCGCCATTCGACGTGATGATGTTGACGGCGGCCGCCAGGCCGGCCATGGCATCGCGATACGCGGATTTGTCGACCACGTTCAATCCTCCTCCAGATCCCTGCAAGCCTTAGCGGGCGGCTACGCCGCCGCGATATTGCGCGGCCGAATGTGTCGATGGCAGGCGCGCATGGCCAAACAGCTTGTCGCGATAGGTGCCGTCGGCATAGCTGGTCTTGTAGGCGCCCTTCTCCTGCAGCACCGGGATCAGCAGGTTGACGACATCGTCGATGCTTTCGGGGGCGACCGTGCGTGACAGGTTGAAGCCTGCCACGCCGGTTTCCTCGCTCCAGCCGATAAGGGTGTCCGCCACTTCCTCAGCCGAGCCAACCCAGGGCGCCTGGCGGCTGCCGAGCACCATCTGCTCCAGGAGCTTGCGGCGCGTCCATTTCGGACCCGCAGCCTTGTTCATGATCTCGACATTCGAGGTGATCGCCTGGCTCTTGCCGGTCTCGATCGGCTCGTCGATGTCATATTTCGAGAAGTCGATGCCGAGCGAGGCGGCGGCATGCACCAGTGCCGCTTCGGAGCTGACATAGCGCTTGTATTCCTCGAATTTCTCCTGCGCTTCGGCTGTCGTCTTGCCGAGCACCAGCGTGGCGCCGAGGAACAGCTTAACGTCATCGGCCGAGCGGCCCTTTGCAACGGCGCGCGCCTTGATGTCGTCGGTGATGCCGCGGACATCTTCCTTCTTCTGGCCGTTGACGAAGACACATTCCGCATGGGCCGCGGCAAATTCGCGGCCGCGTGGCGAAGAACCTGCCTGATAGAGAACCGGCGTACGCTGCGGCGACGGCGTGCAGAGATGCATCGCATCGACCTTGTATTGCGGCCCCTCGTGATGGATGACGCGCACCTTGCTCGGATCGGCAAAGACCGCGTTGGCGCGATCCATGACAACGGCGTCGTCATCCCAGGAGCCTTCCCACAGCTTGTAGACCAGCGACATATATTCGTCGGCGAGATCGTAGCGGTCGTCATGGGCGACCTGGCCCTGCAGGCCGATGGCGCGCGCCGCGCTGTCGAGATAGCCGGTGACGATGTTCCAGCCGATGCGCCCACCGGTCAGATGATCGAGCGTCGACATGCGCCGGGCAAACAGGAAGGGCTGCTCGTAGGTCAGGTTGCAGGTGACGCCGAAGCCGAGGTTTTTAGTGACCGCGGCCATCGCCGGGATGAGGATCGTCGGATCGTTGGCCGGCAGTTGCACGCCGCTGCGCACCGCCGCGTCCGGGCTGCCGCCATAGACGTCATAGACGCCGACCACATCGGCGAAGAAGATGCCGTCGAACAGGCCGGCCTCGAGCTTGCGGGCGTATTCCGTCCAATATTGTAGATCATTGACGCGCACCGACTGATCCCGCGGATGCGTCCACATCCCCTGCTGGATGTGACCCGGGCAAAACATATCGAATGCGTTGAGATGGATTTGGCGAGGCATTTATTGGCTCCCCCTCGTAAATGTTCGCTCTATCTGTCCACCATACTGGACTTTCTGTGTCACTATGATGAGCGATTGATCTATGTCAAGGAATTTTCTGAAAAGTGTGATCACGCCGCAGAACGCCGGCAACACTGCACAAGCACGCCAGAACGCGGGCAGAAAGGCTTCGCCTGGCGACGCAAAGCCGCCACTATAAGAGTACGGAACACACAAGAAAGTTGCGGATAGACATGCTCCGCCTTCAGGCGGCCTGGAAAATCAGGACCGCTCGATCAGGAATCGCGTAGCACGATCACCGCGTAGCGGCAGGGCCGGTCGCTCTCGTTGCGGAAAGTGCAGTCGTTCGGCGGCCCGAGTTCCAGGCAGTCGCCTTCCTTCATCTCATGGCGCGCCTCGCCTTCGAGGAAGACCAGTTCGCCATCGAGCACCCAGATGATGTGCTTGCGATTGATATAGGACGCCGCAGGGAAGGACGATTCCTTGCCGGGCGGGAAATCGATATTGATGACATCGATCGGCGTCGCCGACCGCGGCGAGACATGGCGACGCGCATAGCCGGTCACGGGATCGATCCAGACGGGCTGCTCGCCCTTGCGCAGCAGCATCCCCTCCTGCATCTCGGCACGCACCATCAGCGTCGACATGCTCATCTCGAACGCACCCGCAAGCCGCGCCAGAAGCATCGCTGTCGGGCTCGCCTCGCCACGCTCGACCTTATGGATCATCGCCCGCGACACGCTCGACCGCTTCGCCAGCTCCGTCAAAGACCAGCCGCGCAGTTCCCGCTCAATTCTCACCCGTGCGCCGAGACGCTCATCGATATTATCCAACATGCAGATATCATTAGCGTCTCACACCCCTCCCCGGCAACTGCCGCAGCGGAACTGTCAGATACTTTAAAAAGCCTGGACAAGCTGCCTACAGCAGCTTGTCCAGGGTGATCGGCAGATCGCGGATGCGCTTTCCGGTGGCGTTGTAGACGGCATTTGCGACGGCGGCGGCGACGCCGGTGATGCCGATTTCGCCGATGCCGCGGGCGCCCATCGGCGCCTGCGGGTCGGGCTCGTTCGTGTAGATGATGTCGATCTCGGGGACGTCCATCTGCACCGGCACGTGATATTCGGCGAGCGATGCGTTGACGACGCGGCCGTAGCGTTCGTCGAAATTGGTCTCTTCGGTCAGCGCCAGTCCAATCCCCATGATGATGCCGCCCTTGAACTGGCTGATCGCCGTCTTGGCGTTGAGGATCACTCCGGCGTCGAAGGAGCCCAGGAAGCGCGATATGCGGGTTTCGCCGGTGATTTCGCTGACCCTGACTTCGCAGAATTGCGCGCCGTAGGAGTGCATGGAGAAGGCCTCCATTTCCGCCGGTGGCGGTGCTTCACCCTGAACGACAAGCTCGTCCCTCCCCGCGCGTCGCAGGATCGACGGATAGGATTCGAAGCGTCCTTTCTCGTCGCGATGGCCGATACCACCGTCTCTCGGCTCGACCTCGGCAAGCGAAAGGCCGGCAAGCGGCGAGTCGTTTCCGGCGAGCTTCAGCAGTTCGTCGACGAAGATTTCCGTGGCCGCGATCACCGCGCCTGCGATCGACGCCGTCTGCGTCGAGCCGCCAGCGATCACGCCGCGCGGCAGGGTGCTGTCGCCATAGTCGAAGGTCACGTCCTCGAATGGGATGCCGAGGCGGAGCGCGATATGCTCGGCCTGGGCGGTTGCCGTGCCCATGCCCATATCGTGGACAGCAGTGGAAACCGTCACCTTGCCCTCGGCCGTCAGCCGCATCCTCACGGCGCCGCCGGGGAAGCGGTGATAGGGATAGGTCGCGGTTGCGCATCCCATGCCGATCAGCCATTCGCCGTCGCGCTTCTGGCGCGGCACCATACTGCGCCCGCTCCAGCCGAATTTCTCGGCACCCTTCTCATAGCATTCAATGAGGCGCCGCGATGAAAAGGGCTTGCCGCTGGTCGGGTCCCTTTTGGGCTCGATGCGGCGGCGGAGTTCGATCGGGTCGAGCTTCAGCTTCTCTGCCAGCTCGTCGATTGCCGATTCCAGCGCGAAGGTGCCGACGGATTCGCCGGGCGCGCGCATGAAGGTGTTGGCGAGCATATCCATGTCGGCCACTTCCTGCGCGAGCCGGAAGGATCCGGCCGCATACATATGACGGGCCGGGAAGGTGAACTGCTCGGGACAGGAATTGTGTAGCGTCATCGCGACGATGCCGGTGTGGATCAGGGCGTCGAGCGTCCCATCCACCTTGGCGCCGAGCGCGACACGCTGCTCGGTGACGGTGCGCCCGCCGACAAGACGGAAGACGCCTTCGCGGGAGAGCACAATGCGCACCGGCCGCCCGGCGAGCTTCGCTGCCGCACAGGCAAGGATCTGGTGGTCCCACAGGCATTTTCCGCCAAACCCGCCGCCGACATAGGGCGATGTGACGTGCACATTCTGCGGGTCGATCCCGAAGATGTCGGCGAGCTGCCCGGCGGTCAGATCCAGGAGCTGGCTGGCATCGTGCATTCGCAGATGCTCGCCATCCCAGGCGACGGTCGCGGCATGCAGCTCGATGGCGTTGTGATTATGCCTGGGCGTCCGGTATATCTGGTCGACGCTGACTTCGGCACTTTTCAGAGCGGCCTCGGCGTCACCGATCTCCAGGATCGGTGGCTGGCCGAGCAGTGTTTCAAGCTGCCTCGGCGTCTTCTTCGCCTCGTCGAACGAGGTGACAGCCGGCAAGGTCGCGTATTCGGTCTTGATCAGGCTTGTCGCATAATCCGCCTGCTCCTGCGTCTCGGCAAGCACACAGGCAACCGGCTGGCCGTTCCAGTGTATCTCGTCGTTCTGCATCACCGGCAGGTCGCTGGCGCCTGCGGCCGTCGGCGACGACATCATCAGCGATGGCGCCTTCATCCGCGGGGCGTTGTGATAAGTCATGACGAGAATGACGCCCGGCGCCTTTTCTGCTGCCACCGTCTCGATCGACAGAATGCGCCCGCGCGCAATCGTGCTGAAACTCAAGGCCGCGTAGCAGATGTTGTCATAGGGATATTCGGCCGCATAGCGGGCGCCACCCTGAACCTTCAGCGGTCCGTCTATGCGCGAAACCGGGCGCCCGAGCGCTCCATGCCGGCGCAGCATCGGATCCGATGTCACGGCGGGCTGCCAGCGGCCGGATTTTGCGGTGGTGGTTTCCGGCTGGGTGCTCATGCGCCCTCTCCCTTCAGTTCGTTGAGGACGGCAACGATCGTTCGCTTGGCGAGCTCGATCTTGAAGCCATTATCGCGAAGTGCCTTTGCGGATGAGAGCTCAGCCTCTGCCGCGGCCCGGAAGGTCTGTTCCGTGGCCGGTTGCCCTCTCAGCGCTGCCTCCGCTTTCGAAGCACGCCACGGCTTGGGCGCGACGCCGCCAAGCGCCAGCCTGACATCGCGGATGTTGCCGGCATCATCGATGTCGAGCGCGGCCGCCACCGAGACGAGCGCGAAGGCATAGCTCGCCCGATCGCGCACCTTGCGATAGGTCGAACGCCGGCCGAAGGACAGCTGCGGGATTTCCACTGCCGTGATCAGCTCCCGGGGCCGCAATTCGGTTTCGAGATCGGCACGATCGCCGGGTAGCCGGTGAAGTTCCGCAAGCGGGATCGCGCGCCGGCCCGACGGACCCTCGACATGAACCACGGCATCGAGCGCCACAAGCGCCACGCACATATCGGACGGATGTGTCGCCACGCAGGATGAGGAGGCCCCGAGAACGGCATGATAGCGATTGAAGCCGCCGATCGCGTCGCAACCGCCACCCGGTTCGCGTTTGTTGCAGTGAGAGGCGTTGTCGTAGAAATAACGGCAGCGCGTTCTCTGGAGGATATTGCCAGCGACGGTCGCCATGTTGCGGATCTGCGCGCTGGCGCCGGAGAGAAGCGCACGAGACAGCACCGGATAGGCAGATCGCACCCGCATATCGGCCGCAAGCGCCGTGTTCTTGACCGCTCCACCGATCATCAGCGTGCCATCGCCGGTCTGATCGATGCCATCGGCGAGTGCGGTGACATCGATCAGTGTCTGCGGACATTCGACTGTCTCCCGCATCAGGTCGACGAGATTGGTGCCGCCGCCGAGATATCTGGCGGCGCTGCTCTTTCCGGAGAGCTCGATCGCGGCGGATGGGGTGGATGCCTTCTCATAGGTGAAGAGGTTCATGCGCGTGCCCTCTCCTTCGTCTCGGCGGCGGCCTGGCCGGAATAGGTCTCGGCGATTGCCTCGATGATGCCGTTATAGGCTCCGCATCGACAGAGATTGCCGCTCATGCGCTCGCGCAATTCAGTTTCCGTCTGAGCGATCTGCTCAGCAGCCAGATCCCGGGTGATGGCGCTCGGCACGCCGCGGGCGATTTCCGCGGCCATGCCGATGGCGGAACAGAGCTGTCCCGGCGTGCAATAGCCGCATTGAAAGCCGTCATGCTCGATGAACGCCTTCTGCAGCGGGTGAAGATCGCCATTTTTGGCCAGGCCCTCGACCGTAGTGATGCTGCGCCCCTGATATTGGACCGCGAGCGCCAGACAGGAGTTGATGCGCTCCCCGTCGACAAGCACGGTGCAGGCGCCGCACGCCCCCTGGTCGCAGCCCTTCTTGGTGCCCATGAGGCCGGCATAGTTTCGCAAGAGATCGAGCACCGACGTGCGGATATCCGCAGTGACATCGATCGGCTCGCCATTGATGGTGAATTGCATAAGCGTTCTCCTTATGCGCTGACGGTTTTTTGAAACTTCACCCCAAGGGACCTAGAAAGCGGCGCCGAAGTTTCAAACGATTTGTGATGAGGATTTCGCTGCGTATCGGCGGCAAAGATCAACTCTTTGAATATTCGAGTCGATCCGATGCAATCGACCGTAGAAATGCGCTCGCGCGGCAAGTGTCAGAACGTCGCACCAAGCAACGCCCAAGTGCAGGCTTCAGCCTTTACTAAGGAGTCCCCGGCATAATGCTCGCCAAAGAGGGGCGGGCACGCGTCAGTGGGCAATAAATTAACGTGGACGAATAACGAGCTTGAAGACCTGGTCAGGCAGCTCGGCATTGCGCTTGAGGCATCCGGCATCGGGATCTGGCAGCACAATATCGCCAAGAACCAGACCCGGTGGGACGATCAGCTGCAGCGCATTTACGGCGTTGCCAAGGGCGAACACGACGTCATCTGGCTGGAGAGCGTGCATCCCGACGACTGTCCGGGTGCCAGCACGATCTTCAAGGCGGCCATTGCCAACAAGAGCGACTATGCCTCGGAGTTTCGCATCATCCGCCCGGATGGCGAGATCCGCCATATCCGATCACGGGCACAGTATTTCGTGGACGGCCAGGGCGAGGCCTGCTTCATCGGCGCCGAATGGGATGTGACCGAAGACGCATTGCGCAACCAGCAACTCGCCAAGCAGCGCGAAGCCGCCGAGCAGAGCCGGGCGGAAGCGCGCTATGCGGCCGATCACGATTCTCTCACAAGCCTGCTGAACCGCCGCGCCTTCGACGATGCCTTTGCGCGCCTGCTGCAGGCGTCCGAACCCGTTGCCTCGCTCTGTCATATCGATATCGACCGGTTCAAGGAGATCAACGACCGCTTCGGCCATGGCGGCGGCGATACGGTGTTGCGGCACGTCGGTTCCGTGCTTGCTTCGGGGATCGCCGGTGGAGAGATTGCAGCGCGCCTTGGCGGTGACGAATTTGCGGTTCTGTCGCTTTCGCCTGAGCCAGATCGTATGCGCGAGATCGTCGCGAGGATCCGCCAAGACCTGCACAAGCCGGTCTTTATCGATGGCGAGCCTTTCACCGTCGAATGCTCGATCGGCTATGCCCATGCGAGCGGCGCCGATGTTGCCGCGCTGCTGACGTCTTCCGACATCGCGCTCTACGAGGCGAAGAAGAACGGCCGCAATCGCGACCAGCTGTTTACGCCGGCACTTGCCGAGAAGCGCAACGCTGAAAAGCAGATGCTGCAGGAGTTGCGCAGCGGCCTGCACATCGGCGAGATCGTGCCCTTTTATCAGGTAAAGGTCCGAGCCAGCGATTATGCGATCTGCGGTCTCGAAGCACTTGCCCGCTGGGAGAGCCCGAAGGGCTTGCGAATGCCGGGCGATTTCCTTGAGCTTGCTGCCGCTAACGGCCTGATGGACGCCGTCGATGACGCTGTCTTCCGCCGCGTGATCTTCGATATCAATCGCTGGTCGATGGCGGGGATCAAGGTTCCGACGGTGTCCGTCAACCTCTCGGCCGCCCGGCTCGGCGATCCGTCGCTGCCCGGCAAGGTTAGCGCGCTCGGTATTGCACCCGGGCAAATCAGCTTCGAATTCATCGAGACCATCTTCCTGGATACGCTTAGCGAGCAGGTGAAGCGCAATATCGAGCGCATCCGCCAGCTCGGCATCGATATCGAGATCGACGATCTTGGTTCCGGCCATGCCTCGCTGCTCGGCCTGCTCGAGCTCAGGCCCAATCGCGTCAAGATCGACCGCCACCTCGTGCTGCCGATCCTGAAGAGCGAGACTCAGCGGCGGCTGATCGGCTCGCTGATCGACATTGCCCGCACGCTCGAGATCGAGGTCGTCGCCGAGGGTGTCGAGACGCTGGATCACGCCCGCCTGCTGGCCGGGCTTGGCGCCGATACGCTGCAGGGATACGCCTTCGGCCGGCCGCAACCGGCGCAGGTGACACAGGCGGTTCTGGAGACGGCCGCTGCCCGCAAGATGGAGAATGCCGGCTGAGATGGTTCAGAACTGTCCTACGCCGTGCGCCTTCAGCGCATCGAGAAACGGTTTTGGCCGCAGGTCGGTATCGAGCGGCAGGCCGCGGTTGAAGCCGGGCGAGGTTCCGTCGCGCCAGTAGCCATGCTGCTTGTAGGCCTCGACCTCTTCGGGCGGTAGCCCAAGCCAGGAATAGCGATCCGTCAGCCCCCAGGTGGCAACGCCGCGCAGATCCTCGAAATCGCAGACCACATCGAGATAGCGCGCCACTTCTGCGCCGACTTTCGCATCGCGCTCTACCGCTGACATGACATAGTCGGCTTCGGTGACGTCGAGCTCGGTGACGAAGACGAAGAGACCGAGATTACGGATCTCCTTCAAGAAGCTCGAAATGGCAGCCTGCGACACCGGCCCCTTGCGCAGGTCGAGATGGGCCTGCAGCCCGATACCACCGATCGGGGCACCACCCTTCTTCAGCCGCTCGAGCAGCCGCAGGAAGTGGTAGCGCCGGTCATGCTCCACGGTCAGATCATATTCGAGCCCATATTCGTTGATCAGCAGCTCGGCACCCGGTGATGCCGCCCACGCCGCCTGAAGTGCCGTCGCGATGTAATCGGCGCCAAAACAGTCCAGGAAGACGGATGGCCTGAGGCCGTCGTCCCGGAATCCCGTATCGATCGGCTCGTTGACGACGTCCCAATAGCGGACACCCGCGTAGCGGCCGACCATCCGGCCGATATGACCCGTGACGGTGCTCCAGTCGCGGGTCTCGCGGAGATGGTCAGGCAGCCAGGGCGGCATGCTGCGGTGCCAGAGCAGCGTATGGCCGTAGATTTCTTTGCCGTGATCCCTGGCGAAATTCGCCACCGTATCTGCGGCTTCGAACGAGAACTGCCCTTGCCGCGGCTCGATCTGGTCCCATTTGAACTCAATCTCGGGCGTCAGGCGGCTGCAATATTGCAGCAGAGAATCCCGGTATTGCCCGTCCGCTTCGATGAATTGGGTACGGGCGGCTGACCCGAAAGGGATAGGCCTACTCCTTTGGGATGAGTACGCTGGCTTTAAGGATGAAGCGGCTGCAATTGCGCCCATAGCTCCGGTTGCAATATTCCTTAAGAAGCCCCGCCTCGACAACTCTGGCATTGTATTTCCCCAGGTAACGGCTTCTGCTTTTCACAGAAATAAGGCCTTCAGAAGATTAAAACCGCAATTTCCGGTTATCATATGTAATTGTATTTTCGGAAAAGCTATATTAATGGACCGTTAACAACAAGAAATAGGGGGAAGCCTCAAGGACATTCTATCAACTGCTTGCTGAAGAGCGTTGTTCTTCGGAGCGCTATTGTATGGAGTCCTAAGGTGATAGAGTTTAATCATGCGACCGGGTCGCTGCGTCCCGCTCTTGAGGGCGCGAATATCCTGATAACCGGCGGCGCCGGTTTCCTCGGATCTCATCTTGCAGATCTGCTCGTTTCCCGTGGCAATCACGTTTACTGCCTCGACAATTTCCACACCGGCCGTGCGTCCAATCTCTCCAGACTCCAGTTCAGCAACCGCCTGAGCGTCGTGCAGCATGACGTCACCGACGAACTGCCCGATACGCTGCCGAAATTCGCCGAGATCTACAATCTCGCCTGCCCGGCCTCGCCCGTCCACTATCAGGCCGATCCGGTTTCGACCGCAATGATCAATTGCAAGGGCGCCTGGAACGTGCTGCGCCGTGCTGAACGCGACGGCGCCCGCGTCTTCCACGCCTCCACCTCGGAAATCTACGGCGATCCCGAAATCCACCCGCAGCCGGAACACTACTGGGGCAACGTCAACACCGTCGGCCCACGCTCCTGCTACGATGAGGGCAAGCGCTTTGCCGAGACGCTGTTTACCGATTTCGGCAAGACCCGCGGCGTCACGGTCCGCATGGTCCGCATCTTTAACACCTACGGGCCGCGCATGCAGCCGGACGATGGCCGCGTTGTCTCGAACTTCGTCATCCAGGCGCTGCTCGGCCAGCCGCTGACCGTCTATGGCGACGGCAGCCAGACGCGCTCCTTCTGCTATGTCGACGACCTGATCCGCGGCTTCGATCTCCTGATGCGCAGCGAAGTCGCCGACAGCCCGGTCAATCTCGGCAATCCCGGCGAATTCACCATGGAGGAACTGGCGCATCTCGTGCTTGAGATCACCGGCTCCCGCTCGCCGATCGTCCGCCTGCCGCTTCCGGTCGACGATCCGAAGCGCCGCAAGCCCGATATCAGCAAGGCGAGCGAGCTTCTCGGCTGGCGCCCTGAAGTGAGCCTCCGCGAGGGGCTGCTCAAGACCATCGAATATTTCGACGGCGAACTCAGACGGCAGCCCGCCGCTGTCATCAGCGCTGCTGAATAACCATCAGATTATAGGTGAAACATGAAAGTCGTAATTGTTGGCTCCGGCTATGTGGGCCTGGTTTCCGGTGCGTGCTTTTCCGCCCTCGGTCACTCCGTCGTCTGCGTCGATAGCAACGCGCAGAAGATCAACCTCCTGAACTCCGGCGGCGTGCCGATCTTCGAGCCCGGTCTCGACGCGCTGATCAAGACCAATATCGATGAGAGCAGGCTGACCTTCTCGACCGATCTCAAGTCATCGCTCAAAGGCGCCGATTTCGCCTTCATCGCCGTCGGCACGCCGACCCGCCAGGGTGGCAGCGAAGCGGATCTGACGAGCGTCTATGCCGTCGCCTCCGAAATCGCGCTCAGCGCCGAAGACGGCCTCGTCGTCGTCACCAAGTCGACCGTGCCAGTCGGCACCGGCGATGCCGTCGAGGCGATCATCCGCACCTCGCGGCCCGATCTCGTCTTCGCCGCCGTCTCCAATCCGGAATTCCTGAAGGAAGGCAGCGCCATCGATGACTTCATGAGCCCGGATCGCGTCGTCGTCGGCTGCGATGTTCCCTGGGCGACCGAGAAGATGAAGATGCTCTACGAGCCGCTGCGCGCCCAGGGCGCTCCGATCCTCTATACCGGCCGCAATGCCGCTGAAGTCATCAAGTATGCGGCAAACGCCTTCCTTGCCATCAAGATCTCCTTCATCAACGAGATCGCCGATTTCTGCGAGGCGGTCTCCGCCGATGTCTCGGAAGTCGCAAACGGGATCGGCCAGGACACCCGTATCGGCCGCGCCTTCCTGAACCCGGGTCCAGGCTATGGCGGCTCCTGTTTCCCGAAGGACTCGCTGGCATTGCTGGCAACCGCGCAGAGCCATTCGGTCAGCCTGCGCGTCGTCGAGAGCTCGATTGCCGCCAACGATGCCAGAAAGCGTGGCATCGGCCGGCGCGTCATCACGGCGCTCGGCAATCAGGTACGCGGCAAGACGATCGCCATCCTTGGCCTGACCTTCAAGGCCAATACCGACGACATGCGCGAGGCGCCATCGCTCAACATCATCGCCGCCCTGCAGAAGATGGGTGCCCGTGTCCGCGCCTATGATCCGGAGGGCATGGAGCAGGCGCGTCACTATCTGCAGAATGTCGATTATGCCGAGAACGCCTATGACTGCGTCGCCGACGCCGATGGCATCGTCGTCGCGACCGAGTGGAAGGAATTCCAGGGGCTCGACTTTGCCCGCCTCGGCTCGCTGGTCAGTCATCCTGTCATCGTCGACCTGCGCAACATCCTCGACAGCCGCAAGGTCGAGGCTGCCGGTTTCGAGCTTCACCGGATCGGCTCGCCGCGCCGCACCGAGACCGCATCGATCCAGGTCACCCCGCGCCTCCTGAAGCCCAAGAATGCAGGCCGCGTCGAGCGGGAGCATCCGGCGGCCAATGGTTCGGTGCGCCCGGCACCACAGCCTGCTGCAGTGTAATATTTATATCCAATCAAAGGTTTAGCGTACGATGGATATGATCTCGATAACCGGCCAGTATGCCCTGCTCACGCTCTTCTTCGTGGTGCAGATCGCCTACAGCCTCAGCCTCGGGCTGAACTTCTTCTTCGCCAGCCTGCCGACGAACATGGTGACGCAGGCAGATATCGATGCGGTGACTGAGGAGGAATGCCCCTTCATCGTTCTCTTCTATCCGGTTCTGCGCGAGCTGGAAGGAACGATGCGCACGACCTTCACCTCGCTCTCGCAGCTTCGCTACCCGAAGCATCGCTACAAGGTCGTGGCGATCCCCAACGAGAACGACTACGAGACGGTGGCTTCGCTCCGCCGTCTCAAGCAGGAATTCTCCTTCCTCGAAATCGTCGAGGTGCCGCCGACCACGCATCCGAGCTGGCAGGCGGTCTGGGACGGCTGGGATTCCACGCGGAAGGCCTATTGGTGGCATGAGGGGCACCGCGCCTACAATCGCGACCTGCCGCCGAAGAAGACGCGCCAGCTGGTCTATGCCTTCTACAACGTCGCCAAGAAGTTCGAGGGCCGCGAGGACTTCCTGGTCAACTATATCGATGCCGACAGCTGCCCGCCCGCCGATCACTTCCTGGCCGGTGCCGCTGGCATGAAGAAATACGATGTGCTGCAGGCACAGAACATCGCCGGCAATCTCAACGAGAGCATGGCGGCGACCTGGCATGCGGCCGATCACATGTCCTGGGACGGGCTCACCTACCCGCACCTGACAGCCAATGGCCGTCAGCCCTATTGGGTGCTGGGCAAGGGTCTGTTCTTCCGCGCCTCGGACCTGATCGAACTCGGCGGCTTCCACCCGTGGATCACCATCGAGGATCCCGAGGTCGGCATGCGGTTCTGGACCAACGGCCGCAAGCTCGGCGTCATCGAAAACCCGTTGATCGAGGAAGTGCCCTCGACGCTGATGCACGGCATTACGCAGCGCAAGCGCTGGGTCTGCGGCTTCTTCCAGAGCCTGACCTCGCCGCTGACGTCGATGGGCATGACCCGCTGGCAGAAGTTCCGCGCCTGGCTCAATTTCCTGCCGTGCCTGTCGATGTCGATCAACACGATCGGCATCCCGATCGGGATATGGGCGATGTGGCAGTATTTCAGCGGACAGGGCAATCTGCCGGCCGCGGCCGCGATCTTCCCGATCCTCAATCTCAGCATGTTCTCGCTGCTTCTGTTGCGTCTCTACATCAGCGTCTGGACGCGCAGCAAACTGGTCGCCGAGAGCGTCTGGACGAGGGTCTGGTACCTCGTGCGCATCAATCCGGTATCGCTGATGGTCTGGTGGCTGATCTGGCTCATCCCGCTCTACATCGGGCTGCGCATGTACATCAAGGATCAGGGCCTCGTCTGGGAGCGCACGGTCAAGACCAATGCAAACGAAGACCTGATCATGACGCAAATCGCGGCTGAATGACCCGCAATCAACCTCAATGTAAGGAGTAGGGAAAATGACGAAAGGACATGTACTGGTAACAGGTGGCGCCGGCTTCATCGGATCGCACCTTGTCGATTATCTCCTCGGGCGCGGCTTCGAAGTCACCGTTCTCGATTGCTTGCTGGATCAGGTCCACGGCGATGCCGAAAAGGACGCGCAGGGCTGGCCGGTCTATCTCAACAAGAAGGCCCGCCGCATCAAGGGCAACATCCTCGATGACGGCGTCTTCGAAGCGAGCCTGACGGGCATCACCCACCTCGCCCATCTGGCGGCCTCGGTCGGCGTCGGTCAGAGCATGACCAACATCGTCGAATATACCCGCAACAACACGATGGCAGCAGCCGTCATCCTCGAAGTTCTCTCGAGAATGCCGCTTGATGCCTCCGGCAACCATCCGATCAAGCGCATGGTCGTCGCCTCCTCGATGTCGATCTATGGCGAAGGCGAATACGAGATCGAAGGCACCGGTGACAGCACAGCGCCCGAGCTGCGCAGCCATGAGCAGCTGGCCGAACGCAGCTGGGAGCTCTTTACCGGCGATGGCGCCAAGCTCATCCCGATCCCCACGACTGAGAAGAAGCTGCTTCAGCCGGCCTCGATCTATGCCGTCAACAAGCGCGACCATGAGGAGATGTTCCTCTCCGTCGGCCGCGCGCTGAATATCCCGACATCGGCGCTCCGCCTGTTCAACGCCTATGGATCGCGCCAGGCACTCAGCAACCCCTATACCGGCGTCGCCGCCATCTTCATCTCCCGCCTTCTCAACGACCAGCCTCCGCTGGTTTTCGAAGACGGCGAGCAGAAGCGCGACTTCGTCCATGTCATGGACGTTGCCAATGCATTCGCGACGATCCTGGAAAGCGACAAGCGGGTCTGGGACGTGTTCAACGTCGGCAGCGGCAAGTCGATCACCGTCAATGACATTGCCCGGACGCTCGCCCGCCTGCTGCAGAAGAATATCGCTCCCGATATCCTCCAGAAGTACCGCGTCGGCGACATCCGCCACTGCTTCGCAGACATCAGCAAAATCCGCGATGTCTTCGGTGTAACGCCGCAGCGCGACTTCGAGGAAGGGATGGCCGAATTGATCGAATGGGTCAAGACAGCCAAGAAGCCGGTAGACAAGACGGCGGTCAGCATGGCCGAACTCAGCAGCAGCAAGCTGATGGTCTGACGCCTGCGGGAGCCGGTCCGCCGGCTCCCCTTTCAGCCGATGCTCGCCTCGGAGAAAGCGGAGTTCATCGCGTAATAGAGCTCCTTCGGCCGCATCTCGGCATCGAAGGGCAGACCGCGATTGCTCGACGTCGCGGCACCCTTGACGTCACGGCGCCTGTATTCGTCCGAATTGAGCCAGGAGAGACCGTCCGACAGCCCCCAGGAGGTGATGCCTTTGACCGCGGGGACTTCGAGCACGATGTCCAAATAGCGGCGAACCTCGTCCGACACCTTCCGGTCACGCACCGCCTTGGGCACACTGAGATCGGCTTCCTGAATATCCAGCTCCGAGACGAATATCTCCAGCCCCAGATCGGCCGCCGCCTCCAGGAACGGCTTGATCGTACTGCGCTTCACCCTGCCCTTGGTGAGATCGAGATGCGCCTGAACGCCGAGGCCGTCAAAAGGTAGCTCTGCCCGCTTCAACCGCTCGAGAAGCCGCAGCACCGCAACGCGGCGCGCCGCATCGACAGGATTGTCATACTCGAGACTGTACTCGTTGATCAGGAACTTCGCCTGCGGCGCATGCTGGCGGGCTTCCGCCAGCGCGCGCTCGACATAGTCGGGGCCGAAAGTTTTGTAGAAGATGTTTCGGCGAAGACTGTCGCTTTCGGCAGTGTCGACGACCTCGTTCAGCAGATCCCAACGGCCGATCCTGCCGCCGAAATGCGAGAGCACTGCCTGCATGTAAGTCGAGATGACGGACCAGTCGCCCGGATTGGCGGCCATATGTTCCATCGCCCAGGGCGGTACGCTTTGGCCCCAGAGCAGCGTGTGGCCGTGCACCGCGATGCCGCTTTCGTTTGCCATGCCGATCAGCTCGTCGACCGGCTGGAAATTATAGGCGCCGCGGTTCCATTCGAGCGCTGCCCATTTCAGATCGATCTCCGGCGTCACCGCGCCGCAATTCTGCAGCACCGCGTTGCGTAAAGCCGAACGCTCGCGCAGCTGGTCGATCCTGACTGCCGTGCCGAAGTACCGGCCCTGCGGCGCGAGATGGGCGTTCAAACCGGACATAGCAGGGCTCCATGCCGTGGCTGCCGCACGCGGAAAGGCAGCGGCTGCGGCTACCGCCGCCAGCCCCGTCAGCATCGATCGTCTGCCAAACCGCCGCGTCATCGCAAGATGCTCCACCTGATCGCGGAGCATCTTCGGTTTCTTCCGTTATTTATTTGCTAATTTAGGACTGCCTTTATCCGCAGTATTCGGCGAAATACTTGCCATCAATACTGCCGAAGCTTGCTGGCGACGCTCTGCAGCGTCTTGAACCCTTCATAGCGAGCCGTGTGCGTGGCTGCATGGGCGCCACCGGCGGGGGCAAAAGTCGTATCGACGGCCGTCAGACCGGTCATTGCCTCGCGGACATCGCTAAACAGCCCTGCCGCGACCGAACCCAGGATTGCCGCCCCCAGCAGCACCGGCTCGTCCGCCTTGGTGGCGATGACGGGCTTGCCGCTGGCATCGGCGAGCAGCTGGCGCACGAAGTCATGCTGGCCCGCTCCGCCGCTGATGACGATGTTTTCGACGCTGACGCCTGCGGCGGCCTGCGTATCGACAATCTGCCTGAGGCCGTAGCCGATGCCGCAGAGGCCAGCGATATAGAGCGAGACGAGATTGTCCAGATCCCGTTCCATGCCGAGACCGGTGATGACCGCCCGCGCATGCGGATCGGCGAAGGGCGCGCGATTGCCGAGGAATTCCGGGACGACGTGGAGCCCCTTGGCCAGCGCTACGGCGTCCGATGCGGAAGAAACCTTTCCGGCCGCCTGATCCGCCAGGAAGACGGGGAGCGGCACACCGGCGCTCCTGGCGCGTTCCTTCGCTTCGGCTGCGGCCGGGTGGAAGGAGAGAAGCTGGTCGATCGCAGCACCCGCAGCACTCTGGCCGCCTTCGTTGAGCCAGAGCCCCGGCACCATGGCGGAATAATACGGCCCCCAAACGCCTGGCACGAAAGCCGGCTCCGAGGTCGATGTCATGGTGCAGGAAGAGGTGCCGAAGACATAGGCGAGATTGGCCTGCGGGCCTCCGCCGATCCCGACCGTGCCGATGCCGCCGGCATGGGCGTCGATCAGACCGGCGGCGACCGCCGTACCGACAGGCAATCCAAGCTCTTCTGCCGCTGCGGCCGTCAATCCATGGCCAAGCGGCGAACCGGGTTCGACGATCGACTGGCCGATGCGGAGGAAGTTCTCGTCAGCCAGAGCGCCGAGGCCGATCTCTTCGAAATAGCCAGCATCCCAGCGCTTCTCATGCGCCAGATAGGTCCATTTGCAGGTGACGGTGCAGGTCGAGCGCGAGAGGTCGCCGGTCGCCCGCCATGTCAGGAAATCGGCGAGATCGAAGAACTGCCAGGCCCTGTCGAAAATCTCGGGGCGGTTTTCCTTCAGCCAGAGAAGCTTCGGCGTCTCCATTTCAGGAGAGATTTTGCCGCCGACATAGCGGAGCACGTCGTGACCCAGCGCGTTGATCCGCTCCGCCTGCGGAACTGCGCGGTGGTCCATCCAGACGATGATGTCCCTATCAGGATTTTCGGAGGGCCCGACGGCGAGCGGCTTCCCGCCCTCGCCTAGAACGACGAGCGAACAAGTGGCATCGAAGCCGAGACCGACGACGGAAGCCGGATCGACAGCGGCCAGCGACACGGCTTCGCGCACGGAGGCACAGACCGCCGCCCAGATCTCCGTGCTCGACTGCTCGACCATCGAGCCCGGCTCATGGAACAGCGTGATGTCCCGCTTGGCGGAAGCCAGCATCCGGCCGGTGAGGTCGAACAGTCCGGCGCGGGCACTGCCGGTGCCGACATCGACGCCGATGACGTGTTTGGCACCCGCTTGTGGCGTGTGAGATGTGTCGCTCATGGTCTCTCGTTTCGGTCAGGCGGAACAGGGTCGATCGCGGCCCTTGAGCGGGCCTTGCGATGTTCAGAGATCGACGCTGTTCGGCAAAATCACCAGATCGCGGATCGTCACGTTGCGCGGACGCGACAGCATGAAGAGCACGGCGTCGGCCACTTCCTTCGGCTGCATCAGGCTGCCATTGGCAAGCGCCTCGTCGAGCTTGGCCTTCGGCCAGTCGTCGAGCAGAGCCGTCACCACCGGACCCGGCAGAACCGCGCCGACGCGCACGCCATGCGGCGCCACCTGGCGGCGGGTGGAATGAACGAAGGCCTGTACCGCGAATTTCGAGGCCGTGTAGATCGGCTCCCAGACGACGGGCACCATGCCGGCGATCGAGCTCGTAAACAGGATGTCGCCCGACTTCTGCTCGATCATGTGCGGCAGGACCGCATGAACCGAACGGAAGGCAGCGTTGATGTTGAGGTTCAGCATCCGGTCCCAGGCATCAGGGTCGCCTTCTGCCACCTGTCCGCCGATATAGGCGCCGGCATTGGCATGGAAGACGTCGAGCCTTCCGGCGATCTCCAGGATACGCGGCAGCATGCCGGAAACCTGCTTACCGTCGAGCAGATCGACGACGAGCGGCAGGGCGCCTTCGCCGATCTCCTTGCAGAGCGCCTCGAGCTTGTCCTTGGCGCGGTCGACGAGCACGACGGTTGCGCCTTCGGCATGCAGCGTGCGGGCGCATTCCAGCCCGATACCCGATGCGGCACCCGTGATGGCGGCAACCTTGCCCTTCATCAATCCAGTCATGGCAAATACTCCTTCATAAAATGCGGATCAGGCGCGGCCGTGGCTGACACGTGAGCGGCGGGCAAGCGAGTCGACGATGACGGCGATCGCAAGAACGGCGCCGGTGATCATGTAGCGCAGCGACGAGCTAAGATTGAGAAGCGTCAGGCCGTTGGAAATGGCCTGGATGACGATGATGCCGAGCAGCGCGGAATAGGCGCTGCCACGGCCGCCGAAGAGGCTGGTGCCGCCGATGACGGCCGCGGCGATGGCGTTCAGGTTGACGTCGCCGGTGCCGGCCTGCTGGCTGGACGAGGCAAGACGCGAGGCAGACAGGATACCGCCGATCGTCGCCAGCGTCGAGCAGAGCACGAAGGCGCTGAGATAGATCCGGCGTACGTTGATACCCGCGCGGCGCGCAGCTTCACGATTGCCGCCGACTGCAAACATCGAGCGGCCCCACTGAGTGCGCGTCAGCGCGTAGTTGAGGATGACGGCGATCGCGACGAACAGGCCGAACATCCACGGCACGCCGCGGCCGAGATTGAGATAATAGGCGGCGAATTCGAGCGCCGCGGTCAGAACCACCGCCTTGACGACCAGCGCACCGAGCGGCGCCTGCGAAAGGTTCACGGACTGGCGCTGCTGGCGCTTGCGCAGGCCGTTGACAACAAGGATCAAACCGGGCAGCAGCGCGAGCAGATGCGAAAGCCATGCCGGCATCACGAGGATCTGGCCGAAGCGGACGAGCGACGAGGCGAAAGGCAGGTTGATACTGCCCGTCGGACCGAGGATGTAGAGCTGCATGCCGAGCAGTGCCAGCAGACCGGCCAGCGTCGCGACGAAGCTCGGCATTCCCAGCCTGTTATAGAGCACGGCGTAGAGCGAACCGACGACGATGCCGGCGACGATGGCGACGGCGATTGCGAGCGGCAGCGGCCAGCCGGTATTGACCCAGAGGACGCCGAGAATTGCCGAGGAAAGGCCGCTCATCGATCCCACCGAGAGGTCGATTTCGCCGAGCATCAGCACGCAGACGATGCCAAGCGAGATGACGCCGACGGTAGCACAGTCGAACAGCAGGTTGACGAGATTGTTCGGGGCGAGGAAGACCGGGTTGAGGATCGAGAAGACCGTCGAGATGACGATCAGGCCGACAACGACCGGCAGCATGCCGAGATCGCCCGAACGGACACGATCGAAGAAGGCCTTGATCATGGCGCCGATGCTGTCGTCGTGACGGACGCGCTCATCGCTGCGGTCGAGTGCGGCAGCCGGTGCTGCCGTGGATGGTTTCTGGCTCATGCCGGGCTCCCGCTGTTTTCCTGGGCCGTGCTGCTCTTGCGCTCGAGGCGCCGGGATACGGAGTTTTCCGTCGCGCCGGTGATGGAGGCGACGAGTTCCTGGTTGGACGCATCGGGCGTGAAGACGCCGTTGTTGCGGCCGAGGCGGAGAACGACGATGCGGTCCGCGACAGCGCGCACGTCCTCCATGTTGTGGCTGATGATGATGACGCCGAGGCCGCGCTCGCGCACCCGCTCGATCAGGTTCAGCACTTCGGCTGTCTGCGCCACGCCGAGTGCGGCGGTCGGCTCGTCGAGCATGATGATCTTCGGGTCGAGCAGCAGCGAGCGGGCAATCGCCACCGTCTGGCGCTGGCCGCCGGAGAGCGAGGCGATCGGCTCACGTACCGAGGGGATGCGGGCGGCGAGTTCGCGAAGCAGCGTCCAGGCGCGCACTTCCATGGCCACCTCGTCGAGGCTCCAGGGCGACAGTTCGTGGCCGAGGAAAAGATTGGCGACGACATCGAGATTTTCGCAGAGCGCCAGATCCTGGAAGACCGTGGCAATGCCGAGCTCGAGCGCCCTGCCCGGACTGTCGAGCGTCACGTTCTGGCCGCAGAATTCGATGCTGCCCGACGACGGCTGGTGCACACCGGCGAGAACCTTGACGAGCGTCGACTTGCCGGCGCCGTTGTCGCCGACCAGCGCCACGACCTCGCCCGCCTTGACCTCGAGGTCGATATCGGTCAGCGCCGAAACCGCGCCGAAATTCTTGGAAACATTGCTGAGCCGGAGGATCGTCTGTCCCTTCTCCGGCATACCCTTAACGGTAACCATTGGCTGAAGCCCTTCTTGCCCGGGAAACGTCCGGCCGCGGCGATCGCGGCCGGACACTATAGGCAGATTTAGTTGGTGATGCCGAGCTTCTTGCAGCCGTCGGCATATTCGCCGGTGCAGATCTGATCAGCCGTCTGGATCTTCTTGTCGAAGATTTCAGCCTTGATGTTTTCCTGCGTCACGACGGCAGGAATGAACAGCTCGGACGGCGTCTTGTAGAGCGTCGTCTTGGCTTCCGGCGTTTCACCCTTCAGCATCTGCACGGCCACCTTGGCAGCCGCCGCCGCAACGATTTCGGAAGGCTTCGAGATCGTGTTGTACTGATCGCCTGAAATGATCAGCTGCAGCGCAGCGATCGTTGCGTCATTGCCGGTGATCGGCGGAACCGGCTTGACGCCAGCAGCCTTGAATGCGGCAATTGCGCCACCGCCGGTGCCGTCATTGGCGGCCACGACGCCCTTGATATCGGCGCCGAAGCGGGTGATCTGGCCGGCAGCCCATTCCTGAGCCTTCGGCGGCGCCCATTCCGGCGTGTCATATTCAGCGAGCGTCTTGTAGGCGGATTCCTTCAGACCGCGATGAATGCCGTCGCGGATGAGGCCGGCAGCGGCATCGGTCGGCGAACCGTTGATCTGCAGAACACCTGCGCCATCGGCAACGCCTTCCTTCTTCAGGTGCTCGACCAGCGACTTGGCGATCGCGTAGCCGATACCTTCGTTATCGAAGGAAACGTAGAAGTCGGCCGGCTTGTCCGGGATCGGGCGGTCATAGGCGATAACCTTGACACCCTGCGACTGGGCGATCTCGACGAGACCGGCTGCGGCCGCGGAATCGACCGGGTCAAGGACGATCACCTTGGCGCCCTGGGCGATCACGGAATTGAACTGCTGCTGCTGAAGCGAGGCATCGGCATTGGCGTTCTGATAGACGACGGTGCACTTGGCGCAGAGCTTTTCCATCTCGGCCTTGAAGCCCGGGAAGTCATGCTGCTCGTAGCGCGTCGATGCCTGGTCGGGCATCAGGAAGGCAACGGTGGACGCTTCCTGTGCGGACGCCGCACCGGCAAAGCCCATGACGACGGTCGCCGAGGCCAAAAGCAAATTGCGATAGTTCATTTTCTCCTCCTTGGTGTGTTCGAAAACAGGCCCAGGCATTGCTGCCAGTCGCCACGGTTACCGCGCATTCGCCACCGTCCCCGCCGCCCCACGAAAGGCAAAGCGAAACACCCCTGCGAAAGGACCCGGAGTCCGCAGCTTCTTAGAAATACCTCCCTGCGCCGGCAATGAGGCCAGCTTGTAACATCGATTGCGCAAGCTTGCTCAATCGATGAAGCAAGAATTGCCACTTCTCTCGATTGGTGTCAAGTTACGTCGAAATGGAGAAGCAAATTTTGAATCACGTAAAGCAGGCCAAGAGGACGACGATCTACGATCTGGCGGAGCTCGCGGGCACCTCCGCCAGCGCCGTCAGCGCCGTTCTCAATGGCAATTGGAAGAAGCGCCGGATCAGCACGCAGCTTGCCGAAAAGATCATGAAAATCGCCGAGGAACAGGGCTATGCGCTGAACATGCAGGCAAGCCTTCTAAGGCGCGAAAAGTCTCACATCATCGGCATGCTCGTGCCGAAATACGATAACCGCTACTTCGGCTCGATCGTCGAACTGTTCGAAGACATGGCGCGCGCCCGCGGCCTTTTTCCGATCATCACCTGCACGCGGCGCGATCCCGAACTGGAGATCGAGGCGGCGCGTACAATGCTCTCCTATCAGGTCGAATGCCTGATCGCGACGGGTGCGACGGACCCCGATAAAATCACGGAAATGTGCGCCGCCGCCGGTGTGCGCAGCCTCAATCTCGACCTTCCGGGCGCCCTTGCACCATCCGTCATCTCCGACAATTTCGCCGGCGCGCGCGAGCTCACCCGCCGCATCCTGATGAATTGCGAGGAGCGGCTCGGCAAGAAGGAGCCGCTGCTCTTCATCGGTGGCCGCGGCAGCGATCACAATACCGCTGAGCGTATCCGCGGCTTCCGCCAGGCGCATGCCGATCTTGGCGTCGCGGTCGAGGAGGATCACATCCTCGCCTGCGGCTATGCCCCTGAGAAAGCTGAGAAAGCGTTGGATGATCTCGCCATGAAGGGCAATGCGCTGGCCCGCGGCATGTTCGTCAATTCGACCATCTCGCTTGAAGGCGTCATCCGCTGGATCCGCCGCTCCGGCCATCTCGACGACCGCAATCTCGTGCTCGGCTGCTTCGACTGGGATCCCTTCGTCACCCTGCTCGGCAACGGCATCGAGATGGTACGCCAGGATGTGCCGGGTATGCTGACCAAGGTCTTCGAGCTCATCGAATCAGGCTCGAACAAGCCGGGAATCATCCAGGTTCCGCCGCTGATCCCCGAGCGGGCCTAGCGTCCCGCTACACCACCGTCTCGCCGCCATCGACGACAAGGATCTGGCCGGTCATGTAGGATGACCGGTCGGAGACGAGGAAGAGGATCGGCTCGGCGATCTCCGAGACATCGGCCCAGCGGCCGAGCGGCACCTTGTCAGCGATGTAGCTCTCGATGGCGCCGCGCCCGCCCATCTGCGCGATGAAGGGTTCGTTGAACGGCGTATCCACCCAGCCCGGGCAGAGCGCGTTCACGCGGATGCCAAATTTCGCGTAGTCGCCGGCCATCTGCCGGGTCATGGCGATGACGGCGTGTTTCGTCGTCGTATAGGCGATCATCTCGCGGTCGTAGAGCACGCCCGACGACGAAGAGGTGTTGAGAATGACGCCCTTGCCTGCCTTCTTCATGATCGGCATCACCAACCGCGACGCCATGAAATGCGCCCGCACATTCAGTCCCCAAGACCTGTCGAACCCGTCGATGGTCACCTGTTCCAGATCGCCCGCCACTTGGGCGCCGGCATGGTTGTGGAGGATGTCGATGCGGCCGTGACGCAGCACGACGGCGGCGATGCCGCTTTCCAGCGCCTTGTCATCCGTTACGTCGACCACCAGGCTTTCCGCGCTGCCGCCCGCCTCGGTGATCTGGCTCACCGTTTCCTCGGCATTCATGAAATCAATGTCCGCGGCGATCACATGGGCGCCCTCGCGGGCCATGATCAGCGCCCCTGCCCGGCCGATGCCGGAGCCCGCCCCGGTGACGATTGCAACGCGATCCCTAAGTATCATGGCATTTCCCCGGTCAGTTTGTTGTTGCCTTTTCGCGCATCAGGAAGCGCGCAATCAGGATGAGGATTAGCGAGGCGATCAGCACCATCGTCGCGATCGCATTGATTTCCGGCGTGACGCCGCGGCGGATCGAGGCGAAGACATAGATCGGCAATGTCGTGTTCGACCCGGCGACGAAGAAGGCGATGATGAAATCGTCGAAGGAGAAGGTGAAGGCGAGCAGGAAGCCGGCAAGGATCGACGGCATGATCTGCGGCAGCACGATCTGCCGGAACGTTGTGAGCGGCGTCGCATAAAGATCGCTCGACGCCTCGACGATATCCCGGCCAAGGCTGGCGATCCGGGCTTTGACGATCATCGTCACCAGCGCCATCGTGAAGAGGCCATGCGCGGCGATGATCGAGCCGTAACCGAGCGCCAGCTTCGGCGGCTGATCGCCCGGCCAGATTGCAGCGATGACGGGATTGATGAAACCGAAGACCTCGACAAGGGCCACCAGCGTCGCGATGCCGATGACGACGCCGGGTACGACGATAGCAGCGGCAAACAGACCATCGAACAGGGCCCGCATCCGGGTGCCCAGCCGCTCCATGCCGATCGCCGCCATGGTTCCGAAGATCGCCGCAAGCCCGGCGCTGGTGAAGGCGATGATCAGGCTGTTCTGCAGCGCTTCCATCAGGAAGGTGTTCGAGAGCGCCCGCCCATACCACTCCGTCGAGAAGCCGACGAACTCGCTGGCATTGCGGCCGGAGTTGAACGAGAACAGCACGACGAGCGCGATCGGCGTGTAGAGGAAGAGATAGACGAAGGTTACCAGCGCGCGCATCAGACGAGATCCACCTGACGGGTACCGGCGACACGCCAGGCAATACGCATCGCAACCAGCAGAATGACGACGACGACGGCCACGAGGGTCACTGCAATCGCCGACCCGAACGGCCAGTTGCGCGACTGCAGGAAGAGATCGACGAGCGCATTGCCGATGAAGAACACCTTGCCGCCGCCGAGAAGCTGCGGGATCAGATATTCGCCAAGCAGCAGGATCGTCACCAGCGCCACCCCGGTCATCACGCCGGGCAGTGACAGGGGCAAGGTTATCCCGAAGAAGGTCGAGACCGGCTTGGCGCCGAGATCGGCCGAGGCCTCCAGCAGGCGCCGGTCGAGCTTTTCAAGGGAAACATAGATCGGCATGATCATCAGCGGCAGATAGCCGTAGACAATGCCGAGCAGCACCGCGCCCGGCGTATTGATCAGCCGGACGTTCTCGATGCCGACGAATTCAAGGAGATGCGGAATGCCGCGGGCGCCGAGCAGATACATCCTTGCATAGGTGCGGACGAGAAGGCTGGTCCAGAACGGCACGACGACCAGCGACACCAGCAGCAGGCGCCGTTTCGGGCTTGCCTTGACGGCAAGATAATAGGCGACGGGATAGGCAACCAGCAGGCAGGCGGCAGCCCCGATCGGCGCCAGGATCAGCGTGTTGACGAAGGCCGCAGAGCGCGAGCCGAGATTGGCGAACTGCGCGAAGGTGAACGCCGCCTGATACCCGCCCTCCGGCGCCCGCTCGCCAAAGGCGAAGACGATGATGGCGATGAAGGGCAGGACGAGGAAGACGAACAGCCAGATGCTGGCCGGTCCAACAAGGGCAGCAGTGACAAGGCGCCGTTTCGTGGCAAGGGTCAGGGGCATACGTCTGTTTCCGCAGCGTCCGGCTCCGGTCCCCGCGAAGGGACCGGAGCTCTCAACGGAGATTAGGCCGACTTGAAGCGCGCCATCAGCTCGGCGCGGCCCGGATCGGTGAGCGTCACGGCAGCGCCGAATTCCAGCGGTGTCAGGGCCGCTTCGTCCGGATAGACGATCTTGTTCGACGTGATGTCCTTCGGCAGCAGCGCGATGACGCGGCTGTCCGTGGTCGGCGCACCATTGGCGATGTGCTCCTTCACGGCGTTCTGCGGATCCATGAGGTAGTTGAGGAGCGCATAGCCGGCCGCCTTGTTCGGCGCATCCTTGGGGATCGCGTAATAGTCGGTCCAGATCTCGCCGCCATCGGTGCCGAGCACATAGGCGAGCTCCGGCATGTCGCGGTTCAGCTGCGCGCCGTCATTGGTCCAGCACATGGTCAGCCACGCATCGGTGGAGCGCATCGACGGCTGGTAGTCGGAATTGATGGCGAAGAGGTGCGGCTTGACCTTGATCAGCAGCTCTTCGGCCTTGGCAAGCTCGTCAGCCTTGATCGAATTGAAGTCGTAGCCGAGCGAAACCAGCGCACTACCGATCGTCGTCAGCTGGTAGTCATGGACCATGGTGCGGCCGTCGCCTTCGGTCTGGGCGATCTCGAAGAAGTCCTTCCAGCTCGAAAGCTTGGTCTTGATCTTCGAGGTATTGACCGAGAAGCCCGTCGTGCCCCAGTTCTTTGGCACGGCATAGGTCTTGCCGTCGATCTGGCCTTCCTTGGTGAAGCGCGGGCTTTCGGTCGCCTGGCTGAAATTCGGGATCTTGGAGAGATCCAGCTCGTCGATCAGGCCGAGCTTGTGATGGGTGGAGATCGTGTAGTTGGTTGGCACGAACAGCGACCAGCCGGAAGCGCCCGCCTGCAGCTTCGCCAGCATTTCCTCATTGGAACCGAAGACGTTGACTTCGACGGCAACGCCGGTGGCGGCCTTGAAGTTCTCGAAGGTCGCGGGGTCGTGGTAGTTCGGCCATGTGGCGATCGACATCTGCGTGCCGAGTTCGCCGGCGGCATAGGCAGGCGTCGAAAGCACGCCGGGGAAGCGCGACATGACGGCGGTCGCGAGACCGAGGCCGGTGATGCCGAGGAAATGACGGCGGCTGACGGAGCCACGCTTGAGGCGCATGAACTCGTCCATGAAGCCTTCGGCGGAGATCGGGAGATTGTCCTTATAATCCTTGCTCATGATGCTGTACCCTTGTTTTGGTTTATGCATTCGATGCTGGAAAGACATGGATGGTGGATGGGTCGAAGCCGAGGAATACCTCCTCGCCCGGTTCCACGAGATCGCTCTCGTTCATGCTGCGGCGGTCGGCGGTGATCAGGAAATCGCCGAGGCCGGGGACACTGACGGCATATTCCGCCGACGAGCCAAGGAAGATCCGGTGCGTGACCGTGCCCTTGAACGCGGCGCCGCCGATAGCCTGCCCGCGCGTCAGGCGGATCGCTTCAGGACGAAGGGCGGCAATCGCCTGGCCGGGCGCCAGCTGCTTGCCGGATGCGATCGCCGAGCCGTCGGCGAGCCGCAGCGTCGTGCCATCGGCCTCCATCGTCGCGGCGATGCGGTTCGTCTTGCCGACGAAATCGGCAACGAAGAGGTCGGCCGGGCGATCGTAGACTTCCTGCGGCGAGCCGAGCTGGCGGATTTGCCCGGCGCTCATGACGCAGACGATATCGGCCATCGACAACGCTTCTTCCTGATCGTGGGTGACGAGCACGAAGGTGATGCCGAGCTCTCGCTGCAACGTCTGCAGCTCGATCTGCATCGCCGAGCGCAGCTTCTTGTCGAGGGCGGCAAGCGGCTCGTCGAGCAGCAGAACGGACGGGCGGTTGACGATGGCGCGCGCCAGCGCCACGCGCTGCTGCTGGCCGCCCGACATTTCGTGGATGCGGCGCTTCGCAAAGCCGCCGAGGCGCACCATTTCCAGCGCTTCCGCCACCCGGCGGTCGATCTCGCGCGCCTCGATCTTCGGGCGCATCTGCTTCAGCCCGTAGGCGACATTCTGCTCGACATTGAAATGCGGAAACAGCGCGTAGTGCTGGAACACCATATTCACGGGGCGGCGGTAGGCTGGGACGCCGTTCATCTCCCGCCCGTCGATCAGCACCGTGCCCTCGCTCGGCTGTTCGAAGCCGCCGATCATGCGCAGGCAGGTCGTCTTGCCGCAGCCGGAAGGGCCAAGCAGCGCCAGGAAGGCGCCCTTGGGCACATTGAGATTGATGTCCGTCACGGCGGTCACGGCGCCATAGTTCTTGGTGACCGAACGGAATTCGATATCGTTCGTCGAAGCGGATGCCACGTCTGTTCCCTGCGGTTGGTTTGGAATTGGCAGTTTTTGCTGCCTTATTGCCACCGTCGTTAAGGAAAGAGTAAGCCTGAGCTTCCGGCGCGGTATATACCCCGAGAGAGGTATTTAAGCGGATTAAGCTTCGTGGAAGGTGTATATGGGGATGCGCAGAATTTCGCGCCGGCGGCAGAGGGAGACCGTCACATGAGCACCGATCTGGAAGCCTTGTTCGGCGCCTTCAACGCGACCGTCGGCAGGCCTGCCATGGGTGATGCCGAGTTCGGCGAGACCTTCCGGCAGATGATGGCGGCGCTGGTGCGCTTCGACTACGTCGTGGTCTTCGCCTATCGCGGCAAGGAACGGCCGATCGACCTCTACTCCACCTTCGATACCGAAGAGCATGTGGTCTTCGTCACGCTCTACCAGGCCGGTCCCTACCTGCTCGACCCCTTCTACCATACGGCCCGGGAGCGGCGCGAAGGCGTGCTCAGGATGCGAGAACTGGCGCCCGACCGCTTCTTCTCCAGCGAATATTACCGCACCTACTACGTCCAGACGGGACTCGCCGAAGAGATCGGATTTTTCATCAATGCCGACAAGGACATAACCATCGTCCTGTCGCTAATGCGGCGCGAGAAGACCGGCGCCTTTCCGCCGGCCGATTTCGCAACGCTGAAGAAAGCCGAACCGCTGATAGCCAACATGGTGCGGCACTATTGGGCGGGCCTCGCCCCGCGCTTCGACGCGCAACTTGCAGCCGGCGGAAAGAAACACCGCAAGACCGGCGGCAACCCGAACCTTGCCCCGGCCGATACCGTCTGGCGGGACCTCAATCTGACGAGCCGCGAAACCGCGATCGTCGATCTTGTGCTGCAGGGCCATTCATCCGAGTCGATCGGACTGAAGCTCAATATCTCGACAGGCACGGTGAAGGTCCACCGCCGCAACGTCTACCGCAAGCTCGGGATTTCCTCGCAGACGCAGCTTCTGTCGATCTATTTCAAGAACCTGCTGCCCGCCGGCTGAGCCGCAATCGTCTGTGCGACGGCGACAAGTCCCGCAACCGGCGAAGGCTCGTTGGAGGCCGCGTCGTAGATGCAGGATGCGGCGAGAACATTGGCTGTCAGGATGCCGATGATGATGAATTTCATGGGATGCTCCAGGGACGAGGCAAAGGCCTCGTCCCGTTTGTTCTTACTGGCGATCAGACGATTTTCAGCTCGACATTGATGTTGCCGCGCGTCGCCTTCGAATAAGGGCAGGTCTGGTGTGCTTCCTCGACAAGCTCGCGCGCCAGCTCGGCGTCGATACCGGGAAGACTGACATTCAGGCGGGCCTGCAGGAAATAGGCGCCGTCGGTCTGGCCGAGATCGACTTCGGCGTCGACGGCAGTCTCCGCCGGAAGACGGATCTTGCGTTTTCCGGCGGCAAGGCCGATCGCGCCGATGAAGCAGGCCGACCAGCCGGCGGCGAAGAGCTGCTCCGGATTGGTGCCCGGACGGCCGCTGCCGGGAGGCGAGAGCTTGACATCCAGGGCGCGGTCACTGCTCTGGGCAGCACCCTCGCGGCCACCGGTGGTGTGGGTCTTGCCGGTATAGAGAACCTTTTCGATCGTGGTCATGTAACACTCCTTGGTTTCTGCCGCGCGACGCGGCTTCAGTTGACGGGGAGTGTTTTGACCCGGCGACGTATCCGGCATGTTTCCCGGATGTACGGGATTTGTAACGAAGCTTAGCAGGCGGCAGAAGTGATACGAGCCGCTACAACAAGCGGCTCGCTCTTCAGTGGATCACCAGCTCGGCCGCGAGACCACCGCCGTCGCGGTTATAGAGGCGCATCGTCCCGCCGATTGCTGCCGTCAGCTGCTGCGCGATCGCAAGCCCGAGACCGGAACCGCCGGTCTCGCGGTTTCGCGATTGTTCAAGACGGAAGAACGGCTGCATGGCCGCCTCGATCTGATCGCCGGGAATACCCGGGCCGCGGTCCATGACGGTGATGGCGATCGCCCCCTCTTCTCGACGCTCGACGCTCACCTCGGCCGTGCCGCCGAATTTCAGAGCATTGTCGATGAAATTCGACAGGATGCGGCGCAGTGCATGCGGCTTGGTAGAGGCGGTGCCACTGACCAGTCCAAGGACGGACACGGGCTTTCCCGTATCCTGATAGTCGTAGCAAAGGCTCTCGATAAAGGACGCGAGGTCGATGCGGGAGAACTTCTCGCCATTTCCATGCGAGCTCCGGGCATAGGCGATCCCGTCCTGAACCAGCCGCTCGATCTCGCCGATATCGTGCAGCAGCTTGGTCCGTTCCGGAGATTCGTCCGCCATGTCGGCGCGCAGCCGCATGCGGGTGATCGGCGTCTGCAGATCATGGGAAATCGCTGCGAGGATCTGCACGCGCTCTTCGAGATAGTGGGCAATGCGGTCGCGCATCGCGTTGAAGGCCCGCGCGGCATGCGCCACCTCGCTGGGGCCGCTGTCACTCATCACCTCGCCCTTCTTGTTTGGATCGAGCGCATCGGCCGCCGCTGCCAGATCGGCGAGCGGCCGGGTCGCCTGGCGAACGGCAAGCCATGTGAGGAGAACGATGAGCAGCATCTGCACGACGAAGACATAAGGCAGCCAGCCCGCCAGCGGCATGACGCCCCTCGGCGTGATGTCGATCGTCAGCGGCGTGCCGTCGGTCAGCGTCAGATGCGCCTGCAGGCGCGTGACGTCGCCGGGGATCGCTTCCATGCGGATCGGAAAGCGATGGCCGATCGCATCGCTGATGGTCGCCGCAATCTCGCCGCCGCGTGTTGAATGATCGGGAACACCCGGCAGGCCCGGACCGAGCACGAAGCGGTAATTGCCGCGGCTCAGGGGATCGGTCAAATCCGCCCGCTGATCCGCCGGCAGCCGGTCAAGCACGGCGATCGAGGTCGCAACGTCGCTCTCGAGTGTCCCGAGCATGACCGCCTTTGCCGACATCATGCGCTCGGCATAGAGCACGCTGAACGACAGGCCATAGGCGATCGCGAGGCCGAGAAGCAGGATGATGGCAATGCGCGAGCGCAGCGTACTCGGCCAGACGCGCCCGAACATTGCAAAGGCGGCCGCGCTCATTGCCGCAACTCCGAAATCTCGATCGGCACGGAGAAAACGTAGCCCTCGCTGCGCACCGTCTTGATATAGATCGGCTCACGCGCATCGTCGCCGAGCCGCTGCCTCAGGCGGCTGACGAGCAGGTCTATCGAACGGTCGAAGAGCTCCGCATCGCGCCCCTGGGTGAGGTTCAGCAGCTGATCGCGATTGAGAACCCGCTGCGGGTGATCGATGAAAACGCGCAGGAGCCGGTATTCGGCGCCGCTCAGCGCAATCGTCGTGCCCTCCTTGTCGAGCAGGTGGCGCGCGACCGTATCCAGACGCCATTCGCCGAAGCTCAGCATCTGGCCGGCCTCGCTCACCTGGAAATTCGGCGGCAGCATGCGCGTGCGGCGCAGAACGGCCTTGATGCGCGCCAGCAGTTCTCGCGCCGCGAAAGGCTTCGGCAGATAATCGTCGGCGCCCATTTCGAGCCCGAGAATGCGGTCCATCTCGTCGCTGCGCGCCGTCAGCATCAGGATCGGCGTCGCCTTGTGCTTGCCGGCGCGCAGTTCCCGGCACAGCACCAGACCGTCGTCTCCCGGCATCATCACATCGAGGATGATCAGGTCGACCGCATTGGCTTCGAGAAAGCTCCGCATCTGGCGCCCGTCGGCAACGGCGGTGGCGCGCAGCCCGTTCTTCTTCAGATAGCTCGAAACGAGCTCGCGGATTTCCCTGTCGTCATCGACGATCAGGATATGGTCGACATGCTCCATGGCGCTTTCGGCAACCTCCAATGCGGGCAATCCGCACCGTCCCGCTAACGTCTCGGGTAGCAGGATGGTGCGGGATTCGTGACACCCTATATTCGATCTAGAAACGATCAACATCCAGGATCGCCTGCGCGAAGGCTTCCGGGGCCTCCTGCGGCAGATTGTGACCGATACCGCCCGAGATCGTGCGGTGTTCGTAGCGTCCCGAGAACTTCGCGGCATAGGCCGAGGGTTCCGGATGCGGCGCACCATTGGCGTCGCCTTCCATGGTGATGGTCGGGATCGAGATGACCGGACCCTTGGCCAGCACGGCTTCATAGGCATCGTACTTTGCCTCGCCCTTCACCAGTCCGAGGCGCCAGCGGTAATTGTGGATAACGATCGCCACATGATCGGGATTGTCGAAAGCGTCGGCCGAGCGGTTGAAGGTTTCGTCGTCGAAATTCCAGGTCGGCGATGCGGTATGCCAGATCAGCTTCGAGAACTCGCGGCGGTTGGCGTCGTAGCCCTGACGGCCGCGCTCGGTCGCGAAATAGAACTGATACCACCAGGCAAGCTCGGCCTTCGGCGGAAGCGGCTTCTTGTTGGCTTCCTGGCTGCCGATCAGATAGCCGCTGACCGAGACCATCGCCTTGCAGCGCTCCGGCCAGAGAGCCGCCATGATATTGACGGTGCGGCCACCCCAATCATAACCGCCGACGACAGCCTTCTCGATATGAAGCGCATCCATCAGTGCGATCATGTCGGCGGCGAGTGCGGCCTGCTGGCCGTTACGCTTGGTCTTTTCCGAAACGAAGCGGGTGGTGCCGTAGCCGCGTAGATAGGGAATGATCACCCGGTAGCCCTTGGCGGCAAGACGAGGCGCCACATCGGCGAAACTGTAGATGTCATAGGGCCAGCCATGCAGCAGGAGGACGGCCGGACCATCGGCGGGACCTTCCTCGGCATAGCCGATATCAAGCACGCCGGCGCGGATCTGCTTCAAGGCTGAAAAGCCGTTGCGGCCTGCCTTGACGGCGGGCGAAGCCGGCGCTGCGGCCTGCGCAGCACTTGCGACGCTGCCGATACCGAACTCGACGGCTGCGACGGTCATTGCGGCTACACCAAAGAAGCGGCGGCGCTGGTGGTTGATTTCCTCGGACATTGTTTTCTCTCCGTTTCCTGAACTGTTGATGATGAGCAAAAGACAGTCCGGATGTATCCCCGATGTGTCGCGGACCACGGTTTTATGCATGCCTTTGTAGCGTGGAGGCCTGCAGATACATTCCGATACAATTCGCTGCAGCCCGCTACATTGCGGTACATTTCTGCCGGATTGCAGACACATCCGGGATACGTCGCCCCTTCAGTTTCGCTGCATCGCTGGCAAAGGCCACGAGCAACCAAGCGGAAGGACCCGACCATGACGCTTCTTATCATTGCCTATCTCGGAGGCGCGCTGACGATCCTCAGCCCCTGCATCCTCCCCATCCTGCCCTTCGTCTTCGCCCGCGCCGGCCAGCCCTTCTTCAGAAGCACGCTGCCGATGCTGGCAGGCATGGCCGGCACTTTTGCGCTGGTCGCCACACTCGCGGCCGTCGGCGGCAGCTGGGCGATCAACGCCAATGAATATGGCCGGCTTGCCGCTCTATTGCTGCTCGCTATCTTCGGTGTCAGCCTGCTCTCGCCGCGCGTTGCCGGCGGCATTACCCAGCCCGTCGTCGATTTCGGCAACACGCTGCTCAATGCCTCGGGCAATGGCGCCACCGCCTCTCCGGCAAGCTCGCTGCTTCTGGGTGTTGCGACGGGCCTGCTCTGGGCGCCCTGCGCCGGGCCGATCCTCGGCCTGGTGCTGACGGGTGCCGCCCTCCAGGGCGCCAATCTGCAGACGACCTTTCTGTTGCTTGCCTATGCCGCTGGTGCAGCCAGCTCGCTTGCGACAGCGCTTCTCGTCGGTGGCCGTGTCTTTGCTGCCATGAAGCGGTCGCTCGGCGTCAGCGAACGGATCCGTCAGGCGCTGGGTGCTGCCGTTCTCGCCGGTGTCACCATCATTGCGCTCGGTCTCGATACCAGCCTGCTGTCGCGCTTCTCCTATGCCAGCACCACCACTCTGGAACAGGCCGTCCTCGACCGTCTGCACGTCAAGCCGCAGTCTGGTCCCGAAGTTGCCAGCGACGGCGCGATGATCGATACCGTCGCCGACACAGGGCAACCGTTCAAGAGCGATCTGCCGGTCGAAGGCCCTGCCCCGTCGCTCGATGGCGCCGTGCAGTGGCTGAATTCCGGGCCGCTCACTAAGGAAGCACTTCGCGGCAAGGTCGTGCTCGTGGATTTCTGGACCTATTCCTGCATCAACTGCATCCGCACCACGCCTTATGTCCGCGCCTGGGCCGAAAAGTACGCAGACAAGGGCCTCGTCGTCATCGGCGTCCACGCTCCGGAATTCGCCTTCGAGAAAAACATCGACAATGTTCGCAAGGCGGTTGGCGATTTCGGCATCAAGTATCCCGTTGCCATCGATAACGACTACAAGATCTGGCGCGCCTTCCAGAACAACTACTGGCCGGCCCACTACCTGATCGATGCCAACGGCCAGATCCGCTACACCCATTTCGGCGAGGGCAACTACCGCCACACCGAAAAGGCGATCCAGGACCTGCTGCACGAGGCCGGAAGCCAGATGGCATCGAGCGCCGCCGTCACACCCGATGCCAAGGGCGCCGAGGCAAGCCCGGACCTGCCTCATGTCCGCTCCGGCGAGACCTATATCGGCTACCAGCAGGCCTCGAACTTCGCTTCCCCCGGCGGTATCGCAGCGGACACCCCGCGCGACTACAGCGCAGGCTCCCTCGGCCTGAACGAATGGAGCTTTTCAGGGCGCTGGACCGTGGGTCCGGAAGCCGCCAGCCTCGATGCCGCCGATGGCGGCATCAGTTACCGCTTCAGTGCCCGCGACCTGCATCTCGTTCTCGGACCCGGCGCTGACGGCAAGCCGGTTCGCTTCCAGGTGACGGTCGACGGCAAGGCGCCGGGCGCCAATCATGGCACCGATACCGACGAAAACGGCAACGGCATCGTCACGTCGACAAAGCTCTACCAGCTGGTCCGGCAGAGCGGCGAGGTCGAAGCCCGCAACTTCGAGATCCGCTTCCTCGATCCCGGCGTCGCCGCCTACGCCTTCACCTTCGGCTAACCGTCAATGCGCATTTCCCAACCCAGAAAAGGAGTTTCTTCCATGACCAACCGCACGCTCTCCACCGTCGCTCTCGCCTTAGCAATCAGCGCCGCCGCCTTCACCGCCCAGGGGGCCGAGATCAAGAATATCGTCATCGTCCACGGCGCTCTCGCTGACGGATCGGGCTGGCAGAAGGCCACCGAGATCCTCGAAAGGCGCGGCTTCAACGTCACCATCGTCCAGGAGCCGATCACCTCGCTCGCCGACGACGTCGCCGCCACCAACCGCGTCCTCGACCTGCAGAGCGGTCCATCCCTCCTCGTCGGCCACAGCTATGGCGGCATGGTCATCACCGAAGCCGGAAACCGGCCCGATGTCGCGGGCCTCGTCTATGTCGCCGCTTTCCAGCCGGACAAGGGCGAAAGCCTGATCGGCCTCGCAAGCTCGAAACCGGCGGGCGGCATGAACATCAGGGAGACCAAGGACGGCAAGTATCTCTACCTCGATCCCGCGGCCTTCGCCGCCGACTTTGCCGCAGACCTGCCCAAGGACGAGGCAGCCTTCATGGCAAAGTCGCAGGTCTTCGCCGCCAAGGAAGCCTTTACCGCCAAGGTCGGCGATCCTGCCTGGCGCGCGAAGAAGAGCTGGACCGTCGTTGCGACAGAGGATCGCTCCATCAATCCCGACCTGGAGCGGGACATGGCCAAGCGCGCCGGCAGCAAGGTGACGGAGATCAAGGCAAGCCACGCCGTCTTCGCATCGCGAGCGCAGAAAGTCGCGGAAGTGATTGAAGAGGCTGCGAAAGAGGCCGGCAAATAAAAGATGGGACGGCGGGTAAACAGCCCGCCGCTTCTCATTTCAGGGCAGGATTGCCGAGCACTTCGACGGCCTCGCCGGCGGCCCGTATGCCGCTTTCCCATGCACCATGCGCCGTCGAAAAATCCGTGCGGTGCGTTGCCTCGCCGGCAAAGAACAGCCGGTCGCCGACCGGCCGCGCCAGCACCTGCCTCTGGCTCGCCTGCCCGGGCAGGGCGTGGCTATAGGAGCCGCCGATCCAATCCGTCCGGCACCAGGACGATGCCGCAAGCGGCAGCAGATGTTTGCGGATGCCGCTTCCGAGCAGCGAAGAAAGCTGCTCCAGCGCGAAGGCGAAGGCATCGAGGAGACCGGCGCGCTCGATCACCACCGCACCCGCTCCGCCGAAGAAGCCTTCGAGCACCGGCCGCCCCAGCGGACGGATATAGTAACTGCCGGTCTCCGGGTTCTGGGGATCGCCAAGCAGATGGGTTTCCGCCTCAAAACCGTGATTGCCCTTGAGTTCGAAAAACAGCTTGTCGGCGAGACCAAGCGGCAGCTGGCTTGCGGCATGGAGGTGGTCGTCAGCTCCGGCGTCAAAGCCGATCGCCCCGCCCGCCAGCACATTGGTCGAAACCGTGACGATTGCAGCGCGGGCCCTGATCGCACCTCGATCCGTTTCCAGCCTGACACCCTGCCCATCCAGCAGAATGCGGCGGACGGGCGTCGAGAGCCGGAGCTCGGCCTTCGGCATGGCCGCCGCAATCAGGCCTCCATAGCCTTCATGCACCCGCCAGTTGGCATCAGAGGCGGCGTTGTCATAGGCGAGGAAATCGGTGATCGACAGCCGGTCGAGCGCCGCGCCGTTCATATAGCCGCTGAGCGAGTTGCAGTAGGCATTCCATCGCCCGCCCGGCTCCAGGGCGTCGGAAGCCCGGTCACTCGCAGGAGGATCCGACTTCAAGCGCTCGTCCAGCGCATTCCAGGCGGCGTCTGCCGCCGCCTGGTCGGCGGGCGGAAAACCGAGATCGCGCCATTGCGTCTTCCAGGCCGTCGGCCCCTGCTCGATGGTGAAATTGGCTTGCTTGCCGATCGTCACCAGCGGATTGCGCTCGGCGGAGTGCAGCCAGCCACAGCCCATGTCGAGCGGAATGCCGGCAAGCTCGATCGTCCAGGCACGCCCCCCTGCGCGGTCGCTCGCCTCCAGCAGCACGACGGAATGGCCGGCGGCCACGAGCGTTCGCGCCGCAGCGATCCCCGCAGCCCCTGCACCGACAATCGCCACATCGTAATCCATCGCCGCTCCGCTTCTGCGAGATGCCATCGCCTTGATATGGTGCAAACTTTACATAGGAAGGCGACCGGCTTCAACGCAGCCAAAACGCTGCTACTATGCGCCATGACCTTCTTCGAAACGCTCGTCGCCCTGCTTGCGGTTGCCATCCTGCTCTTGCAGGTCACGCGGCGCATGCGCCTGCCCTATCCGGGCATCCTGGCCGCTGCCGGCGTCGGCGTCGCGATGCTGCCGGGTGCCCCGACGATCCCCATCGATCCGCCGACGGCGCTGGCATTGTTCATCGCCCCCGTGCTGATCGATTCCGCCTATGATTTCCCGCTCGGCGCGGCCAGGCGCATGCTGCTGCCGCTGTTTCTCTATGCCGTCGTCGCGATCCTGGTCACGACAGGCGTCGTCGTCACCATCAATGCCTTCACGATCGGCCTGCCGCTTGCAGTCGCCGTGACGCTCGGCGCCATCGTGGCACCGCCGGATGCGGCTGCCGCGACCGCCGTGCTCTCCAACCTGCCGGTGGCGCGGCGCGTCGATGCGCTGCTCAAGGGCGAGAGCCTGTTCAACGATGCGACAGCGCTCTTGCTGTTCGGCGCGGCGCTGACGGTTCAGGCGCGCGGCGGGCTCGATACGGAAACTGCCTTGCGGATCGGCTTTGCGGCGCCGGGCGGCATCCTCTTCGGCATTGCCTTCGGCTTTCTCGTCTCGCGCCTCAGGCCGGTCACCGAAAACACAGTCGGCGGCACGCTTCTGCAATTCGTCTATGCCTTCGCGACATGGCTGATTGCCGAGCACCTGCATCTCTCCGCCGTGCTTGCCACAGTCGCCAGCGCCATGACGATCGCGACACTGGCGACGGTCGAGGATTCGCCGCGGATGCGCGTCCATTCCTTCGCCGTCTGGACGACGGTCGTCTTTCTTCTGAACGTCGTCGCCTTCCTGCTGATGGGCCTGCAGGCGCGGCGCATCGTTGCGGCGATGTCGGCGGCGGATCTGGAGCGTGCGGTCAGCTTCGCCGCGATCGTCGTCGTCGCGATTATCGCGACACGGCTGGCGATGGCCTTCCTGTTCCATGCGCTCGTCGTCCACCGCCACCGGCGCGGCCATGTGCTGGCGCCCTTCAACCGCGGCGAGACGCTGCTGGTCGGCTGGGCCGGCATGCGCGGTCTGGTCACGCTCGCGACCGCCTTTGCCCTGCCCGCCGATTTTCCGGATCGCGATCTCGTCGTCCTCACCGCCTTCTCGGTAGTGCTGGCGACGCTCGTCATCCAAGGTGCAACGCTGGCGCCGATGATCCACTTCCTGAAGCTCGGCCGTCAGGGCGAGGTCCAGGAAGAGCTGGAGGCCGCCCGCAAATCGCTGGCCGAGGCAGCACTTTCCCGGCTGGAACCGGAAACCGGCGCCGAAGCCGACGCTTTGCGCATCGTATACAAGGATCATCGCGCCCGAGCATCCAGAATGCCTGACCGCCCGCCCTCCGACCGGCGCCGAAACCTGGCGATGGCGGTCGTGATCGCCCAGCGCCAACGTCTCGAAGAATTGCGCGATGCCGACCAGATCGGCCCGACGCAATATCTCGAGCTGCAGGAGGATCTCGACTGGAAACAGCTCTCCGTCGGCACCGACGAAGAGCGGCGGATCACGGAGAGCTGACGCTCAGCCGGGTGACTGCACCTTGTAGCGCAGTGCGACTACGCCGTGCTCGCGTGCCTCGGCCGATTGCAGCGACAGCTGCGCCTTCCCTTTCAGCCCGCCCTCGAAGGCGATGATCGCCTGTCCGCCGGTGGCGTCGATAGCAGGCGCCACCAGCAGATAGATCTCGTCGACCAGACCCTCCGCAAGGAAGCTGCCATTGATGCCGGCCCCTCCCTCGAGCAGCAGGCGCTCGATGCCGAGCTCGCTATGCAGCGTCTGAAGCGCCGCCCTGAGATCGATCGTCGGACTATCGGAGACCATGTAGGAAACGCCGTCGCCCGCCAGTTCGGCCAGATGGCTGTCGCTGACGCCACTGCCGAGCAGCACGACGACATGGTCGCCGCCGATGTCAGGCGCCTTGAAATGCAGCTTCGCGCCGGGATCGACACCGATCGCATAGACCGGCGCATCCTTCCGGGCGAAATGGAACGGACGCTTAACGTCGCCGGCAACAGCCGGCGGATGAGGCGTACCCTTCGCCATTTCCGCCATGGTGACGCGACCGACGAGCCAGGCATCGCCCTGCAGCGCCTCATGCGCCTCTTCATAGATCGACGACCACTCCTTGCGCCCGGCATCGGGGTTGTCGGTCCAGGTGCTCGGGTGCAGGCCACCGTCTATGGAAGACATCATCAGGCAGGTCACATGCGGCTTCATCAGGTTTCCTCGGTTCGAAAAGCGTTCGGGGAAACGCCCGATAGCGGCGAAAGTTCAGAGCTTTGGCGATCCCGGATATGATCCTAGCCGCTGGCGAGCTTGAACAGCAAGGTGGTGCGCAGCTTCGCCGGATCGGGCTCATCGACGGGGTTGTTGTGATAGTGTTCCAGCCGGGCTGCGAAGCGATCTCCCTCAGACGTTTCCTCCATGTCCCAGCGAATGCCGCGCTCTTTTGCCCAGCCGATCAGCATCGCCGTGACGTCGTAGAGATCGTCATAGGGGCCGGTATAGGTCGTCTCGATATAGCGCCCACCCGGCAACTCGCCTTCCATCAAGGCGCCGGACAGCGGGATGGCCGCATCCGTCGTCATCCCTATCTCGATCTCGAGGTCAGGCATGTCGATCAGGTTATATTTGATGAACTCCATTCCATCGGCGGCGACGCCGGCATTCGCGAATGCGGCGAACAATTCTCCGGAGGCCGGGCCGACGGCGTCTCCGAAAGGCATCGTAACCTTGCGGCGCACCGCGACATAGCGCTGCGGGCCGCGTTCAGTCTGGCGTGGCAATGTGAGCATTGTGTCCTCCTCTATTCCAGACAAGGACGACTGGCGCCGGCGTCACCCGACACGGGTGCCAGATTTTCTGCGCCGCTCACTCCTGCCCGTTCGCGAGCTTGCGGATCCGGTCCGCGGTGGCGGGATCGACGGGGTGGTAGATGACCAGCCCGAGATCCGGCCGGCCATCGACGGAAAAGGCCGAATATTCGAGCTCGATCGGGCCGAGCTTCGGATGCTGCAGCCGCTTGACCCCGTCACCATGGATGCGGACGTCATTCTCCTTCCAGTGATGGGCGAAATCGGGGCTGGAGGCCGAGAGCTCTTCCACGAGACGGCTGACTTCTGAGCCCGCCCCGGCGCGCGCCACGTCTGCCCGAAATGCCGCAACGACGAAGCCGGCGAGTGTCTGCCAATCGTGCTGCTTGGCGCGGATCGCCGGATTGGAGAAGATCAGCCGGAGGATATTACGCTGCTCCGGCGGGATTGTGCTGTAATCGGTCAGGACCACGGCGGCAGCACGGTTCCAGGCGACCACATCCCACATCGCCGTCTTGATGAAGGCGGGGCTGGAATCGAGCGAGTCCAGCAGCCGCTGCAGCCGCGGCGTCACACCTTCGACGGGCGTGTAGCGCACTTCAGGCGGACGGCCGAGGCCGAGCATGAAGAGATGCTCGCGCTCCGGCTCGGTCAGCATCAGCCCGGCCGCAATCCGGTTCAGCACGTCGGCAGACGGCGCGCCGCCCCGCCCCTGCTCCAGCCAGGTGTACCATGTGGGGCTGATATTGGCGCGCTGCGCCACCTCCTCGCGGCGCAATCCCGGTGTGCGTCGGCGGCCGGAAAAACCGAAAGAGGCCGGGTCGAGCCGGGTGCGGCGATCCTTCAGAAAGGCCGCAAGCGAGCCTGCATTGTTGATCGGCATGGCGATCCTGTTAGCGATTATACTAGGATAAAGTCACTACTTTAACAGGATGGATAGTAGCCGATAATGGGCGCAGATCAAACATGAGGAGACATGCTGTGCGCATTTTCTTGACAGGAGCAACCGGCTTCATCGGTTCGGCCATCGTGCCGGAACTCATCAGTGCCGGCCACGAGGTCGTCGGCCTGACGCGGTCCGATGACGGAGCACGGGCGCTCGAAGCCGCGGGGGCAACCGCCTATTTCGGCACGCTGGAAGAACCCGACAGCCTGCGCCGCGGCGCGCTCGAATCCGACGGCGTCATCCATACGGCCTTCGACCACGACTTTTCGCACTTCGTCGCAAATTGCGAGAAGGACGGTCGTGTGATCGCGGCGCTCGGCGATGCCCTCGAAGGCTCCGACCGCCCGTTGCTGATCACATCGGGAACCGGCATGGGCAATGCCGAATTTGGCGAACTGGCAAGCGAAGACGTCTTTAACACCAGCCATCCCAACCCGCGCATCGCCTCCGAGCTTGCCGGTCAAAAGCTGCTCGAAAAGGGCGTCAACATCTCGGTCGTCCGGCTGCCGCAGGTGCATGACACGCGAAAGCAGGGCCTGATCACGCCACTGATCGAGATCGCCCGCGACAAAGGCTTTGCCGCCTATCTCGGCGAAGGCCGCAACCGCTGGCCGGCCGGCCATGTCTCGGACGTCGCGCGCCTCTATCGCCTCGCCGCCGAACGGGCCGAGCGCGGCGCACGCTATAATGCCGTCGCCGAGGAAGGCATCGATGCCCGCACCATCGCCGAAGCGCTCGGCCGCGGTCTCGGCATCCCGGTCAAATCGCTGACGGCAGAAGAGGCACCCGGCTATTTCGGATGGATGGCGATGTTCGCCGGCATGGACTTCCCGGCCTCCAGCGCCAGGACACGGGAAAAGCTTGACTGGCACCCATCCGGCCCCGGCCTGATCGCCGATCTCGATGCCATGAACTACAATTGAAGCTGATGCAGCCGGGCGGCAAAGCCCGGCTGCAGACTCCTATTGCGCGGAAACGCGCCAGACGGTGTTGCCGAAATCACTGGCAACCAGCAGCGCCCGGCGAATGGCGCGCAGCGACGCCTTGTAACGCTGAATTGGGATGCCTGAAGTTGAATATGTCATGGTCCTCACCCGAGCGGGGCCTTGCCCGCCCGGATCAAACCTTGCGCAATTCAATTTGTTCAGGCGTTCACGCGATTGAGACTAGAGCGCAGACGCCCGGGCCGGATGCCCGCGCCGCCAGTCTTCTGCCGCCTGCAGCGCGGTTGCGATCCGCTCGTCGCTGAACGGTTTGCCGACAACGGCGAAGGCGCCATCAAAACCTTGCGATACAGCCTGCGGCGCGCCCGTCACGAAGATGACGCTGATGCCGAAGCGGTCGATCAGACGGCGCGCCAGCTGCGTTCCGCTCGTTCCATCGGACAAGCCCACATCCACAAGCGCCACATCCGCTCGCGGCGCAAAGGCCAGCGCCTGTTCGATGGTCGCCGCCGGACCAAGGGCGCGGTGGCCGCTTTCGGTGGTTATTCGTTCTAATTCGAGGGCGATGAAGCCCTCGTCTTCGACAATCAAGACGTTCATGTTCCTATCTCCTCGCGTCAGGAGGAGATTGCTCGCGCCGTCCGATTTTCAAGCGAGGCGATCGGGATTTTCGCGCAACATGAAATCTGATCGCATTTGCGCGATCAGGCCGTGCAATCCGGGCGCTGGCGTACCATATTAAAGGGTATGTCGATCCAGGTCACAAAACGCGAGAAGGAAATCCTCGAGCTGATGAGCGCCGGCAAGACCGCGCAGGAGATCGCCATGATTCTCGGCTGCTCCGTGCACACGGTGCGCACCCATATCGACGCCCTGAAGGACATTTTTGCTGTTTACAAGGACACCGCGCTCGTTGCGGCCGCCCTGCGCAAGGGCGTCATCGATTGACTTTCAGGCTGCCGCACTGAAAAGCATGCGGCTTCGTGCGTGGCCATCAGTTCGCCACGATGCGCTACTTTAGCTTCGCCTGTCTGCCCCAAAACGAGAATCATTGAATGACAAATCTTACGAAAATCGGCCTCGGCCTGCTTCTGGCAGTGGCTGGCGTCGTCTCGACGTCGAGCATCGCTTCCGCGCAATATTACGATCCCTATGACCGTCCGCCGCCGCCGCGTTTTGCGCCGCAGCCGGATTGGCGCCGCCCGCCGCCGCCCCCGCCAGGTTACGGCCGTCCGCCGCGCGGCTGCGATCCGCGCTGGGCTGAAGACAAGGCCCGTGATTTCGGCTTCCGCCGTGCACGCGTCGTCGACATCACGCCGCGCCGCGTCATCGTCCAGGGCTGGACGCGCCGCGGGCAGGACGAAATCAGCTTCGCCAATGTGCGCGGCTGCCCGGTTATCGGACGCTAATTCTGAAATCGCTGACGTCCCGCTAGGACGTCAGCCCCTCTTTAGGCCGAGGTGACGTCTTCGACGGCAAGATGTGCCAGTTCCAGAGCCGCCTCACGGGTCTTCGCCGCGGCGATGAACCGGCCCTTGTGGCAGAAGGTGGCGCCGGTAACGCCGGACGCCTTTTCCAGCTCCACATTCGAAAGTCCCGCCCATGCCGCCGGCAGATCGGCGCGCAGCTCGAAACCCTCGTCGGCACGGCGGATCCCGGTAACGCACCAGTCGTTTTCGCGGGGATGGACGACGAAGAGCAGATGCTCCGCGCCCGCCTTGATGATCGCCGGACGGAAGGGCATACCCATCGGCAGTTCCAGAACGCGGTTGTCGCCCGTCGTCTTGATCGCTTCCAGCACCAGCGCCTCGGCGCGAAGCTTGGCATCCTGAACGCGGATGCCGCCTTCAACGAAGATCGCGGCAACGGCGAGCGCCGCATGAAAAGCCCGCTCGTCGGCATCTTCGCCGCGCGCATCGAAAGACGGCTTCAGCGTGTCGAAAAGTGCGGGCAGCGTCAGACCGGCGAGTTCGCCGGCGATCGACGGGTCGATGGCGCCGTTATCGACGAGATCGATCGGCAGCACGAATTTCCGGTCGAAAGCCGCATGAACCGCGGCCGCCCGTTCGGCAGGAACGCCGAGTGCTGCAAGATAATCCATGCCGTACTGCCGCCAGATCAGGCCGAACGAGCTGAACGGCCGACCGTCTTCGCGCACCGGCGCGCCGCGCTGATGATGGTCGAAGATGCGAAGCTCGGGATCGAAGGCGCCGCCGACGTCATAGACGATGCGATCGGCTGCCGGTGCAATCCATTCCGGGCTGCGCGACCGCACGATCCTGGCTGCAGGAAACAGCTTCGTCAGCACGACGCTCGACATCAGCTCGTCGGCATGGAAGCCGCCGGAATGGGTGACCAGAAATTCAATGTTCACGTGAAGACCTTCGACAGGGAGATGTTGCCTGAGCCAATAGCCGCAGAGCGCCTGAAGCTCAATCGCTATCCGCCCACTCTCTGGCGGATCGGTACCGATTCCGGCATAGTCCCGATATCAGCGGTTGGCGGAGGCGCGTTTGGTCGAGAAAATATCGAAGATTTCCGCATCCGCGGCGCCGATCGCAACACGCATCGAACACAGCATTTCGGTGGCAGAACCCGAAATCGCATGGGCAGCGCGCCGCCAGGCGGAAATCGACGAGGGGCTTGAGGACCGCAGGAAGTCAGGCGAGCACCCGCATCCAGAAAGTAATGCCGAAGACGCCGGCAGCCGCCATCTCGATCTGCATCACTCCGAAAGCCCGGAGCAGACCGACGACGCCGAGAAGCTGTCGGGCGAGAGCGAGCGCATCGGCACCGGCAATCTTGATGAAGAAGACGTGCCGTTCGGCGAGCATTCCGGCTACATCTGAAGGACTGGCCTGAGGCGCAGCGATGCGCGCCTCAGGCCCTGATATCACTTCGCCTCGGCGACGGCCTCGCCGGGCTCCTCTTCCACCGGCCGCGCCTTGAACACGCGACGGACGGTGACGAAGAGCAGCGGGATGAAGAAGACGCCGATGACGGTGGCCGAAATCATGCCGCCCATGACGCCGATACCGATCGAGTTCTGGCTGCCCGACCCCGCGCCGCTTGCGACCGCCAGCGGCAAGACGCCGAGGATGAAGGCGAGCGAGGTCATCAGGATCGGCCGCAGGCGCTGGCGCGCCGCCTCGACCGTCGCCGTGACCAAATCCTTGCCGGACTTCTGCTGATCGATCGCGAACTCGACGATCAGGATCGCATTCTTCGCCGCAAGGCCGATCGTCGTCAGCAGGCCCACCTTGAAGTAGACGTCGTTGTTCTGGCCGAAGAGCAGCGCCGCGGCGAGCGCGCCGAAGACGCCGATCGGAACGGAGAGCATGACCGCAAACGGGATCGCCCAGCTTTCATAGAGGGCTGCAAGCGCCAGGAAGACCACGAGGATCGAGATCGCGTAGAGCTGCGCTGCCTGGTTGCCGGAGAGACGTTCCTGCGCCGAAAGGCCGGTCCACTCATGGGTGAAGCCACCCGGCAGCTGGCCGACGATCGCGTCGATCTCGTTCATCGCATCACCTGATGATACGCCCGGTGCCGCAGCACCCTGGATTTCAACGGCGGACGAGCCGTTATAGCGCTCCAGGCGCGGCGAGCCGAACTTCCAGTGGCCGTCGGCGAAGGCCGAGAACGGCACCATCTCGCCATCGGAATTCTTCACATACCACCGGTCGAAATCCTCCGGCTGCATGCGGAACGCCTTGTCGGCCTGGACATAGACCTTCTTGACGCGGCCGCGGTCGATGAAGTCGTTGACGTAATTGCCGCCCCAGGCGGTCGACAGCGTCGTGTCGATATCCGAGAGGTTGAGGTTGAGCGCACTCGCCTTTTCCTGGTCGATATCGACGGAATATTGCGGCGAATCCTCCTGGCCGTTCGGGCGCGTGCCGACGAGCTTGTTGCTCTTGCCTGCGGCAGCGAGAAGCTGGTTGCGCACCTGGATGAGCTGCTGGTGGCCGGCGCCGTTCATGTCCTTCAGATAGAAATCGAAGCCGGCATTGTTGCCGAAGCCAGGGATGGCCGGCGGCGACAGAGCGAAGACATTGGCGTCCTTGATCTTCGAGAATGCTCCCATCGCCCGCTGCGCAATGGCCTGAGCCTTCGCCTGCGGCGTCGTTCGCTGGTCGAAATCCTTGAGCTTGACGAAGGCGAGACCGACATTCTGCCCCTGCCCGCCGAAGCCAAAGCCGACGACGGCCATGACGCCGGTGACGTAGTCCTTCTCGTCGTTGAGATAGTGGTCCGTCACCTGCTTCAGCACCTTCTGTGTGCGGTCGGCCGTGGCGCCGACAGGCAGCTGGACGCTGGTGATCAGGATGCCCTGGTCTTCATCCGGCAAGAACGAACTCGGCAGGCGGGTGAAGAGATAGCCGGTCGCGACAGCAATCAGCAGGAACATGGCGATGAAGATGCCGGACCGGCGAATGATGCCACTGACGCTGCGCTGGTAGCCGCGGGTGCCTCGGTCGAAATTGCGGTTGAAGAAGCCGAAGACGCCGCGGCTCTTGGCACCGTGCTTCGGCTTCTTGAGGATCGTGGCGCAAAGCGCTGGCGTCAGGATCAGGGCGACGACGACCGACAGCAGCATCGCCGACACGATCGTCACCGAGAACTGCCGGTAGATGACGCCGACCGAGCCCGAGAAGAAGGCCATCGGGATGAACACCGCCGACAGCACGGTCGCGATACCGATCAGCGCACCGGTGATTTCCTCCATCGACTTGATGGTCGCCTCGCGCGGCGAAAGCCCCTCTTCCTCCATCACGCGCTCGACATTCTCGACGACGACGATCGCGTCATCGACCAGAAGACCGATCGCCAGCACCATGCCGAACATCGTCAGCGTATTGATCGAGTAGCCAAAGAAGGCGAGCACGCCGAAGGTGCCGAGCAGCACGACCGGAACCGCGAGCGTCGGAATAAGCGTCGCGCGAAAACTCTGCAGGAAGACGAACATGACGATGAAGACGAGGACGATCGCTTCAACGAGCGTCTTCACCACGTCTTCGATCGACAGCTTGACGAAGGGCGTCGTGTCATAGGGATAGACGACCTCGACATTCGGCGGCAGCGTGCCGCGCAGCGTCTCGACCGTCGACTGAACCGCCTCTGCCGTATCGATGGCATTGGCGCCGGAGGCGAGGTTGATCGCGAGGCCGGCGGCCGGATTGCCGTTATAGGTCGAGAAGCTCGAATAGCTCTCGGCGCCCAGCTCGACAGTCGCGACGTCGTTCAGCCGCACCAGCGAACCGCTGCTGGCGCTCTTCAGGATGATGTTCTGAAACTGCTCGGGCGTCTGCAGGCGGCTCTTTGCCGTCACCGTCGCATTGAGCTGCTGGCCCTTGCGCTGCGGCAGCGCGCCGAGCTGGCCGGCGGCGACCTGGGTATTCTGCGCCTCGATCGCGTTCGTCACATCGCTGACCATCAGCGAGTATTTCGCGAGCTTGTCCGGATCGACCCAGATGCGCATCGCGTAACCGGAGCCGAAGAGCTGCGTGTCGCCGACGCCGGGAACGCGCTTCAGCGTGTCGTTCAGCGAGCTGTTGACGTAGTCGGCCAGGTCGGTCGATGTCAGCTTGCCGTCCATCGAGACGAAGCCGATGACCATCAGGAAGTTCGAGGTCGACTTCGTTACCGTCAGGCCGGTGTTCTGAACGCTCTGCGGCAGCTGCGCCTCGACGAGCTGCAGCTTGTTCTGCACCTGCATCTGCGCAACGTCGGGGTTGGCGGCGCTGGTGAAGGTCAGAGAGATCGAGGCCTGACCGGTCGATTGCGAAGTCGAGGTCATGTAGTCGAGATTGTCGATCCCGGTCATGCCCTGCTCGATGACCTTGGTGACGGAGTTTTCGACCGTCTCGGCGTCGGCACCCGGATAGGTGCCGGAGATGCGCACGGTGGTCGGCGCGATCTGCGGATATTGCGAGATCGACAGTGTCGTGATCGACAGGATGCCGGCAAGCATGATGACGATGGCGATGACCCAGGCAAAGACCGGCCTGGCAATAAAGAACCGGGACACGGGCTTACCTCACTTCGTTACGGGCGTGTTCGCCGCTTCCTTGACCGGGGCAGCCTCGGCCGCATCGGCCTGCTTGATCTCGCCGGTCGCGTCGTCGAGCGTCACGTCGTCGACCTTGACATCCTGGCCGTCCCTGACGCGCTGGATGCCCTCGACGATGACGCGGTCGCCATCATTGATGCCGCCGGCCACCAGCCAGCTGTTGCCGATGCTGCGCTGAACGCTGAGCGTCCGCCGCTGCACCTTGCCGTCCGTGGAAACGAACATTGCCGTCGGATCGCCCTTGGTGTCGCGGGTGACTGCACGCTGCGGCACGAGGAAGCTGTTGGGCGCCACGCCCTCTTCGATCGTCGCGCGCACATACATGCCGGGCAGCAGCAGCCGGTCGGGATTGGGGAAGGTCGCGCGCGCCGTCACGGTTCCCAGCGTCTGCGAGACGGAGGATTCGAGGAATTCGAACTTGCCGGGCTTGTCGTATTTCGAGCCGTCCTCGAGCTTGACGTTGACAGAGACATTGTCGCCCGTCGTCTTGATCCGTCCATCCGCGATCGACTTGCGCAGGGCGAGAAGATTGGTGCTCGATTGCGTGACGTCGACATTGATCGGGTCGAGCTGGTTGATGGTCGCGAGCGCCGTCGTCTGCTCGGCGGTGACGAGCGCGCCGACCGTGACAGCCGATGCGTCGATGCGGCCACCGATCGGCGCGCGGATCTTCGTATAGCCGAGGTTGATGCGCGCGGTCTCGAGGGCAGCGCGCGCCGAGGCGACATCGGCGAGAGCCTGCGCCAGCGTCGAGCGGGCGTCGTCGAGATCCTGCTTGCTGACCGCGGCCTGAGAGGTCAGGCCCTGGTAGCGATCGACCTTCGCTTGGGCGCTCGGAACCGCACCTTCAGCCTTCTGAAGCGTGGCAACCGAGCTGTCAAAGGCAGCCTGGTAGGGGCTCGGCTCGATTTCGTAGAGAACGTCACCGGCATTGACCTCGCTGCCCTCCTTGAAATTACGGGCGCGGATGATGCCGCCGACCTGGGGGCGGACCTCGGCGATCAGCGATGCAGCGGTGCGGCCCGGCACTTCGGCGGTGATCGTCACCGATTGCGGACGCAGCGTCACGGCGCTCACCTGCGGCTTGGCATCGGCCGCGGCTTTCTGCTGCTGCGGCGCCTGCTCGTTGCAGGATGCGAGCGCAAGCGTGAGCGCGGTGGCATAACCAAGGTTCGCAAGCCATCTGGTCTTGGCGATAGGCATTCAAGGCTCCTGTGTCGCCTGGCGATCGCTTGGGAGGCAATGCAGGCAGTTCGTGATTTGCAATGGCGGCCGCCGCTATAACGGCGGACCGCGAAATCGGTTTCGTCCGCACCCCGCCGCAGCTCGTCAAAGCGCAGGCGGCACGGCAAGCTCTCAGCTCTGCTCGATCTTGCGGGCTGCCTCATCGAGAGCCTCGGCGACAGCGCTGATCGTCTCTTTAGTGACGGCGCCTTGCCGCAATTTCATCCGCAAGGCCATTTTGATGTTTTGCATGCCGCGCACCACCTCATCGGGCGCATCGCGCGGCGGACCACGCTCACCGGCGATGACAGCGCGCGCCAGGATATCGTCGATCTGCTTTCTATTCGCATCGACGAAGAGCCGCCCTTCCGCCGTCGGCCGGTAGAGCTTGCGGCCGCCGTCTTCGAGCGTGATGGAGGCGTAGCCCATATCGTCGAGCCAGGAGAGCGTTGGATAGATGACGCCGGGGCTCGGCGAATAGCTGCCGCCGAGACGCTCCTCGATCGCCTTGATCAGTTCATAGCCGTGCGCCGGACGCTCGACGATCATCGCCAGGATGAGAAGACGCAGATCCCCATAATCGAACAGCCGCCGCCCGCGCCCGCCACGCGGATGGCGCCCGGGGTGATCGTCCCGCTCGTCTTCAGGGCGGGCATCATCGGAAAAATGCAGGTCTCGGCCGGTCATGCGGCGGAACCTATCGTCCCGATATATCGGCAATCAAGATATATCGCGATATATGACGAAAATTTAATCTCGCGTGACGGTTCCGTGATATGCGGGTGTCAGACCGGTGTCCCGACGCCAAGCAGCGCTTCCTTCTCGTTCACCGACAGACTGGTCAGCCGGTAGAGAATGAAGCCTGCTTTTTCCGAGCGGATGGTGGCCAGCGTTCCGCCGAAGACGTCCCTGATCTCGCCAAGCACCTCACCTGCGATCACGCGGTCGCCGAGATCCTTTGCCGGATACCAGAGACCTTTGGCGGATGCGGTTGGTACCCACATGGTCACGACGTCAAGCTTGGTTACCTGCGCCGTGCCCGGGAGCATGCCGATATGCTGCATCACCCGGCGGATACCGTCGGTCATCTGCGTCACCGTCGCCTCGCCCCAGAGACCGTTGCCGCTGACCTCCGGCAGGATGCTGGGAATGCCGAGCTTGTGAGAGGCATCGACCGTATAGCCCGAACCGCCGGCTGCGACCGCGATCTTGATGCCGAATGCGGCAGCAAGCGCCTGCGATTTCTCGCAACCGGCCGGGAAGATCGTGAAGGGTTCGAGGCCCTCGTCGAGATCGCCGCCATGGCAATCGATATAGGCATCGGCCTTCGGAAAGACTTCGGTGACCAGCCAGTGGGCAAGCTGCTCGCTGGTCGTGCCGTCAGGCTTGCCGGGGAACATCCGGTTCAGGTTCTTGCCGTCCTGCGGCATGATGTAGATGTTGCGCCGGTGAAAGGCCTCGACATTGAGGATCGGCAGGATGAGCAGCGTGCCCCTGATCTCCTCCGGCTTGGTCTTCATCAGCCGGACCGCCGCTTCGATCGAGCAATATTCCGAACCGTGGACACCGGCGGTCACCAGCAGGCACGGCCCCGCCTCGGCTCCTTCGATGATTGCATAGGGGATTTCGAGTTCCGCCGTCGGCTTGATATGGCCCAACTCGGATCGGGGCTTTCCGGTCCTCAAGGCTGGCAGGGCGGTCATCGCTTATCCTCCATCACTAGATCGTCTCAGGCGGCGGCGAGCCGTCGCAGCAGCATGGTCCAGGCGCGCATGCCCAGCTTGAAATTCGAAAGCCGGAAGAATTCGTTCGGTGCGTGGTAATCCTCATCCGCCGTCGAGAATGAGAAGAAGATCGCCGCACAGCCGAGATGCTGGCGGAAGGCGCTGCCGATCGGGATCGTGGCGCCCATGGCAACGCGCAGCGGCTTCTGGCCCAGCAACTCGCCCAGCACCTCTTCCGAGATTTTCAGCGCCGGCAGATCAGGATCGACGAAATCGGCCTCGCTGCCCGGCCCATGGCGATGGATTTCGAGCTGGAAACCCTTCGGCAGGCGCTGCTGCAGGTGGCGGGTGATCGCAGCGATAACCGTATCCGGCTTCTGCCCCGCGACGAGACGGCAAGTGATCTTGGCGCCAGCGGCATTCGGGATGACCGTCTTGGTACCCTTACCCTGATAGCCGCCCGAGATGCCGTTGAACTCCAGCGTCGGCTCCAGCCACTGGCGGATCAGCAGTTCGCGGCCAGTATCGATCGGATCGCCGCCAGCAACGCCGATCTCGCGGTAATAAGCGGCACTGTCGAAATTCGAGGCGTCGACCGCCGTCAGGATGCGCGGATCGGGAGGCGTCGCACCATCGAGAAAGCCCTCGACGCTGACCCGGCCATCCGGGCCATGCATCGAAGCGAGCAGCGCCGAAAGCGCAGCAATCGGGTTCGGTGCGCTGCCGCCGTGGCGGCCGGAATGCAAATCCTTGGCCGCGCCCGTCACGGTGATATCGAGGGCAGCCAGACCGCGGCTTGCGACGGTGATGGACGGCTTGTCCGGCCGCCACATGGCGCCATCGGCCGAAAGCACCAGATCGCAGCGGAGCTTCTCGCGATACTTTTCCAGCGTCGGCGCAAAATGCGGGCTGCCGGATTCCTCCTCGCCCTCGATCAGCACCTTCAGATTGACCGGCAACCTGCCTTCGACGCGCATGAAGGCTTCGGCGACGAGGATCGGGATCAGCAACGGCCCCTTGTCGTCCGAGACGCCGCGGGCATAGAGCCTGCCATTGCGCTCGTCCGGCTCGAAGGGCGGGGTCTGCCATTTCTCCAGCGGGTCCGGCGGCTGGACATCGTAGTGGCCGTAGACAAGGAAGGTCGGCAGTTTGGGATCAGCGATGATCTCGCCGTAGACGGCCGGATGGCCGCCGGTTTGCAACATCTCGACGGAAGCGAAGCCTGCCTTCTGCAGCCGCGACACAACGAAGGCGGCCGCCTGATGGATCCCATCGATGAAGGCCGGATCGGTGCTGACGCTCGGGATCCGGCAGAAGGCCTTCAGGTCTTCGAGGGCTGCCGGATAATTCTCTTCCAGATAGGTCTCGACGCTCATTTGCCGCCATCCACGCTGATGACCTGGCCGGAAACCCAGCCGGCATAATCGGAGGCAAAGAACATCACCATGGCGGCAATATCTTCCGGCACGCCGAGGCGCTTCAGCGCAATGTTCTGCAACAGCCGCGCCTGCCCTTCCTCGCCCATCGCGTCCCACTGCCGCTCGGTGGTTGGATTGGAGCGGACGAAACCGGGGGCGACATTGTTGACCGTGATGCCCCAGGGGCCAAGCTCGTGGGCCAGCTGCCGCGTCAGGCCGATCTGCCCGGCCTTGGCGCTGGCATAGGCCTGGATGCCGGTCAGCGAAATACCAAGGCCGGCGCCGCTCGAAATATTGATGATGCGGCCGGACTTGCGCTTCTTCATGACAGGCGCGACCGCCTGCGACATGAAGAAGGCGCCCGACAGATTGACGTCGAATATCCCCTGCCAGTCGCTCTCGGATATGTCCTCGATCGGCCGGCCGACCTGGCCGCGCACGCCACCGGCATTGTTGACGAGGATGTCAACATCGCCAAACTCAGGCACCAGCGCCTGCACATCGGTCCGATTGCCGACGTCGAGCACATGGGCGCTCGTCCTGTCGCCGCAGAGCTTCACCGTCTCCGCCAGCCCCGCCGCATTGACGTCGCAGACATGGACCCGTGCGCCGCGGCTCGCAAACCCCTCGGCAATCGAGCGGCCGAAGCCATGCGCTGCCCCGGTCACGACCACCGTCTTTCCCTCGAAGGAAATGTTCATGCCAGCCTCGCAAGCTCTTCGATATTCTCCATCGAAAGCGGCCGCTTGCCGTCCTCGATCTCGTGGATCATCTCGATGACCCGGGCAGCAAGCGGTGTCGGCACGCGCGATTCCTTGCCGATCTCGACCACCGGCAGCACCTGCGCATCGACCTCGGTCTTGCGCTTGCGCACCGCGAGATCGCGCCAGATGCCGGAATGCGATTTCACCGATTTGCGGTTGTGCACCGACATGTCGTCGAAGGATTTGCTGGTCTGCTCCGGCGTCGCCAACGGCCCGAAGGCTGCCGGATCGAAACCGTCGAAGGCTTCCGGCCGGATATTGTTGATGGCGGCGACGGTCGCCACTTCGAGCGCCAGCTTGCGTAGCACCGGTCTCGCGACCGGATCGTCGAGCACATCGGCGATGCTGTCATTGGTGAGCGCCGTGCCGAAGAGCAGCGCGCCGTAGATCAGCTTGCCCCAGAGGAAACCCCAGATGTTGTTGGTGATCAGCGCCTTGGGCTCGAACTGCTTCATCAGGTCGTAGATATCTTCGGCGCGGTCCGTAAACCGCCCGTCGAGCTCGCCGATCACCACGGCGCCGTGGCCGCTGTATTGGACGACACCCGGCTCCAGATAATCGGCGCCGAAATTGACGAAGCAGCCGATGACCCGGTTTTCGCCGGTGATCCGCGCGATCACCCGCTCGTTGAGACCGTTCTGCGCCGAGACGACATAGCCGTCGGAGGCGAGATGCTCGACCAGCATCTGTGCCGCCGCCTCGGTGTGATGCGCCTTCACGCAGAGGAATGTCCGGCTGTAGGTGCCCTTGAGATCTTCGGGCAGGCAGGCCTTCGCCTGGACCACATCCTCGAAGATCGGGCCGACGATCTTCAGCCCCTTCGTATTGATGGCATCGACGTGGTCCTTGACGTTGTCGACGAAGATCACCTCATGGCCGGCCCGGATGAAGGCGGCGCCGAGCGTGCCTCCGATGGCGCCCGCGCCCCAGATCAGGATCGGATCGCTCACGCCCAGCCTCCTTCGAGAAGCGCGCGCGTCTCTTCGACCGCCACATCCCAGATTGCCTGCATTTCCTCATCAGGCCGCTCGTAGTAGCCGCCGAAATTGCCGTCGCCGAGATAGGCCTTCACGGCATCGGGTGACATCACCCGCATGCGGGCAAGATCGATCATCGGCTTCTGCTGCGTCGGCTGCTTGACACCTTCAAGACGCGTCCAGGGGAAGTTCTCCATCCAGGAGGCATGCGAGGCGACCGTATCGATTTCCTGTACCTTGGCGAAGGTCTTCGGCGAGTTCCACCAGTTGTGGAACTTGACGGCCGTGTCGGGATTGTCTGCCATCCACTCGATCGCCATGCTGCCCGCCGGCTGATTGCCGCCGTGACCGTTGACGATGAGGATGCGGCGAAAACCCTGCAGCCTCAGCCCATCGAGAATGTCACGCACCAGCCGGATATAGGTCTCCTGCCGGATGCTGATCGTGCCGGGATAGGCGAGAAAATACGGCGTGATGCCGTATGCGACGACCGGGAAGACAGGAATGCCGAGCGGCGCCGCCGCATCGGCCGCCACCTTCTCGGACAGGATGGAATCGACCGAAAGCGACAGGCCGGCGTGCTGCTCGGTACTGCCGAGCGGCAGGATCGCCCGGTCATCGGTCTTCAGATAGGCTTCGATCTGCTGCCAGTTGGTCTCCGATACTCTCATCGCATCTGCCTTTCCTAGACCTTCGCGTCGGCTTCGTTCCGTTTCGGGCTTTCCTCGCCCTGCGCCTGCACGCCCGCAGCACGGATGATCGGCACGATCACCCGTTCGATATCGGCGGTATCAGGAGCATGGCGGTATTCGATCGCCTGCACGCCCTCGGGCAGCAGGCCGGTGACGCTCTCGGCGCCGGATGCGTAGATAACGACCGAGACCTTCGAGAGCAGCTCTTCGAGGTCCTTGGCCTCCAGCGTCGTGGCGCTGATCTCGCTGACATGCGGGGCGAAGCGCTGTACGCCGCTCTTCATGATCGGCAGGAAATCCGGGAAGCGGGAGACGACGGCGATCGAGGCAAGCGAATCCAGCGAGGCCAGCGCCCGGCGCGTCTCCTCCGATGGCGTGAAGCTGATCGTCACCACCTTGGTATTAGCAACCAGCGTCGCCACTTCGCGATGCCGGTTGGCGAAGGTCACGGCAAGGTCGGCGGAATTGGCACGCGCCTTGGCGGCCGGATCGCGCTCGATCGAGGCGACCGTCAGCGGCTCGACCGTCACCTCGCGGCCGAGACGGGCAGCGATGAAACGCGCGTAACTTGCCGTCGCATCCTGGAAAATGCCGATCATGACGATCCGCAGCCGCGGACCGATGCTGTCTCGGTAGAAGGCCCGCGCATTGACGAGCGAGACGAGGTCGGCGGTACGGATGCCGAGCCGCTGGCTCTCGTCGATCAACTGGTCGATATGGAGATGCAGATCGGTGGTATCGGCGCGCGCCGCAAGCCGCGCCTGGTGGCTGTCGCTGACGAAGGTGCCGGAGCCGGGACGCGTATCGATCAGTCCCGCAGCCTTGAGATCGGCATAGACCTGGCTCACCGTCATCGGCGCCACTCCAACCTTTTCCGCCAGATCCCGGACTGATGGCAGCGCTTCGCCGGGCGCCAGTTCACCGCAGGCGATACCGTATTCGATAAGGCCCTGAAGCTGCGTGCGCAGCGGAACTGGCAAATCCCGGTCGATGAAGAAGTCCATGAAACCCGTTCGGCTAGCTGTTCTATTTATATATAACGGTTAGCTCGAAATCCGCTTGCAGGCAAGCGAAGCGTCTTAGGGTTGCTGGATAAAAACTGGTTGACAGTCATTTTTTGGCGTGAAATCGTTATAGCCAATAATAACAGTCAGACCAAATATAAAAGGGGAATGCCATGAGAATGATCGCTCGGGCGGCCATTGCCGCTGCAGTTCTATTGAGCACCGGTGTGTCTGCATTTGCCCTGGAGCGGGGCGGCACGCTGGTCTACGGCCGTTATGCCGACAGCCTGTTTCTCGATCCGGTGCTGAACGACGCCAATGTCGATATCTGGATCCTGTCCAACCTCTACGACACACTGCTTCTGCCGACTGATGACGGCAAGGGCGTACAGCCGGGTCTCGCCAGCGCCTACAAGCTTGCCGACGACGGCATGAGCGTGACGCTGACACTGCGCGACGGCATCAAGTTCTCCGATGGCTCCCCGATCACCCCCGGCGACGTCGCCTGGTCGCTGAAGCGCGCCTCCAAGAAGGACAACGGCATCTGGGGCTTCATGATCGAGTCCATTGAGGACGTGACGACCGAAGGCGACAAGACCGTCATCATCAAGCTCAAGCATCCCGATCCAGCCATTCTGGCAGCGCTCACCGTCTTCAACACCGGCATCCTGCCCGAGAAGACATTCGAGGCATCGCCGGGTGCCACGGAGGAGGAAAAGGCCAAGGCCTTCGCCGAGCATCCCGTCGGCTCCGGCCCGTTCATGCTGAAATCCTGGGATCGCGGCTCCAGCATGAAGCTGGTGCGCAACGAATATTACTGGGGCAAGGGTGAGGACGGCAAACCGCTGCCTTATCTCGACGGGATCGACTTCGAGCTCATCCCGGATGATGCCACCCGCATTCTCAAGCTGACCTCTGGCGAAATCGACGGCGCCGAATTCATTCCCTATTCGCGCGTCGAAGAGCTGAAGTCGGCCGGCAATCTCGACATGGAGCTCTTCCCATCGACCCGCGTCGAATACATAACCCTGAACGTGCGCCCGCAGCTTGGTGGCAAGGACAATCCGCTGTCCAACGTCAAGGTGCGCCAGGCGATGAACTATGCCGTCAACAAGGACGCGATCATCCAGATTGTCACCCACGGCGTCGGCACGCCGCAGACCTCCTACATGTCGACGGCAACGCCGCTGCATGTCGGCGACAAGCCGCTCTATCCCTATGACATCGAGAAGGCGAAGAGCCTGATGAAGGAAGCGGGCTTCGAAAACGGCTTCTCGACCAGCATTCTCGTGCTTGCCGGCAACCAGGACGAAGTCGGCATCTCCACGGCGCTGCAGCAGATGTGGGCGCAGATCGGCATCAAGCTCGAGCTGCAGCAGGTCGACAACCCGACCCGCACCCAGCAATATCGCGACGGCACGTTCGTGATGCGCAACGCGGCCTGGACCGACGATATCGCCGACCCGAACGAGATCACCTCCTACTTCGTCTATTCCAAGACGATCGACGCGCTGCATAGCGGCTGGAAGAACGACGAAGCCGACCAGCTCTTCGAGGCGTCGCAGAAGGAGATGGATCCGAAGAAGCGCGCCGACCAATATGCGAAGATGCAGGAGATCTACAACGATCAGGGCCCGATCGTTTCGCTCTACGAGACGCCCTATCCGGTCGCTCTTAGCAAGAAGGTTCATGGCTTCCTGCAGATCCCGCTTGGCAACAACATCTTCGCCAAGACCTGGAAGGACAAGTAACGCCTGACCCCAGCCTGCTGCGCGGGCCTCATAGCGAGGCCCGCGGCCTTTTTCGACCAGAGGAAGACCAGGAGCGGCTATTGCCCCTTTTCAGTTTTATTATCCGCCGCATACTGCAGATGATCCCGACGGTGATCTTCATTCTCATCGTCACTTTCGTTCTCGTGCGCCTGCTGCCCGGCGATCCCGCCAGCGCCATGCTCGGTGATCGCGCCCTCGATGCCGATGTCGAGCGCATCAATCGCCAGCTCGGTCTCGACCAGCCGCTTCCCGTCCAGTTTCTCTATTATGTAGAACGCATCGTGACCGGCGACCTCGGCAACTCGATCGGCCTCAAGGTCTCCGTCATGTCGCTGATCCTGCAGCGCCTGCCGGTCACCCTGATGCTGACCTTGATGTCGGCGGTGATCGCGCTCGCCCTTTCCGTGCCGCTTGCCTTCGTTGCAGCGCTCAAGCGCGAGCAGCTGCCCGACAGCATCATCCGCGGCACCTTCCAGGTCGGGCTTTCCATGCCGGTCTTCTATGTCGGCATCGTGCTTTTGACGGTCTTTGCCGCACAGCTGAAGCTCTTCCCGGTCGGCGGCTATGGCGACAGTTTCGGCGACCGGCTCTATCACCTCTTCCTGCCGGCCCTCACGTTGGCGCTGAGCTTCGCTGCCGTGCTGATGCGCAATCTGCGCGCCTCGATCATCGGTGTCATGAATGCCGAATATGTCGATTTCGCCACCGCCAAAGGCCTCCGGTCGCGCGTCATTCTGATCCGACACATCCTGCGCAACGCGCTGATCTCCACGGTGACGCTGTTCGGCCTGCAGATCGGCTCGCTGTTCGGCGGCGCCGTGATTACCGAGACGGTCTTTGCCGTTCCCGGCGCCGGACGCCTGCTGATCGACAGCATCTATGGCCGCGACTACCCAGTCCTTCAGGGCCTGACCATCGCGCTGGCCATCCTGGTTTCGCTCACCTTCCTGGTCACCGATATCGTCCAGGCCTGGCTCGACCCGAGGATTGCACGATGAGCGCGCCGGCGGCCAAAGCCGCTCACAGCCTCGTCCAGTGGCGCAAGCCACCCCGCTCGCTGATCTGGGGCGGCATCATTCTCGGCCTCAGCCTGATCGTGGCGATCTGGCCGTCGCTGTTTGCCCCCTACGATCCAACCACCTTCGACTACAACGCGCTGCTGAAGCCGCCAAGCTGGGCGCATCCCTTCGGCACCGACAGTTTCGGCCGCGATGTACTGTCGCGCGTCATCCATGCCTATACGCTCGACATGCAAATCGCCGTCTTCGCGACGATCGGGCCCTTTATCTTCGGCACCATCGTCGGCGCCTTCATCGGTTATGCCGGTGGCATCTGGGAGGCGATCTTCGGGCGTATCGTCGACGCGACGATCACCTTCCCCTTCCTCGTGCTGGTCATCGCCATCGTCTCCGTGCTCGGCCCCGGCCTCGGCAACATGTATGTCGCCGTCGGCGTTGTCGGTTGGGTTTTCTATGCCCGGCTGGTCGCCGCCGAGATCAAAGTGCAGAAGCGGCTCGATTATGCAGATGCCGGCAAGGTGATGGGCTATGCGCCGCTGCGCATCGTCTTCCGCCACCTGCTGCCGAATGCCATCACCCCGGCGATCGTCTACTGGATGACTGACATGGCGCTCGCCATCCTGCTCGGTTCCAGCCTCGGCTATCTCGGCCTCGGCGCGCAGCCGCCTGCGGCCGAATGGGGCGTGCAGATCGCCGACGGCAAGAACTTCATGAACACCGCCTGGTGGATTTCGGTCTTTCCGGGCGTCGCGATCGTTCTCACCGGCCTAGGATTCAGCCTGGCCGGAGATGGTGTCGCCGAACTGTTGAGGGTCAGACGATGATGGGCGCAGCAAGCGAAAACAGCGGCTTGATCGTCCGCGGCCTGACCACCACCTTCGATACGCCGCGCGGCCAGGCAATCGCTGCCGCCGATGTCGATTTCGATGTGGCGCCCGGCGAAGTCGTCGGCCTCGTCGGCGAATCCGGTTCCGGCAAGAGCGTGACATTGCGCTCCATCATGCGCCTGATCCGCGAACCCGGCCATGTCAGCGGCCGTGTCGAATGGCGCGGGCGCGATCTGGTCGCCATGCCGGCGGAGGAACTGCGCAAGGTGCGCGGCGGCGAGATCGCAATGATCTTCCAGGAGCCGATGACGGCGCTCAATCCGGTTCTTCCTGTTGGCGTGCAGATCGAGGAAAACCTCGTTGCCCACACCACATTGAGCGCCCGCGACCGCAAGGCGCGCGCCCTCGAACTCATGAACATCGTCGGCATTCCCGCCGCCGAGCGGCGTCTGCAGGAATATCCGCACCAGTTTTCCGGCGGCATGCGCCAGCGCGCCATGATCGCCATCGCGCTCGCCTGTTCGCCCAAGCTGCTGCTCGCCGACGAACCGACGACGGCGCTCGACGTCACCATCCAGGACCAAATCCTGAAACTGCTGCTCGACCTGCGCGACCGGCTGTCGATGAGCGTCGTGCTCGTCACCCACGATCTCGGCGTCGTTGCCGCCACCTGCGACCGGATGGCCGTGATGTATGCCGGAAGGATCGTCGAGACCGGGACGGTCGCCGATGTCTTCCGCCAGCCGCACCATCCCTACACGCGCGGGCTGCTCGGTTCCGTGCCGCGCTCGGGTGCGGCCCGCACTGTCCTCCAATCCATCGAGGGAACACCGCCAAGCCTGACCAACCTGCCCGAAGGATGCGCCTTTCATCCGCGTTGCAGCTTTGCGACCGAGCGCTGTCTGAAGGAACGGCCGCCGCTGGAAACGGTGGGCGCTCCAGGGCGGGCGGCCGCATGTTTCCATCACAGCCAGGTGGCCGCAGCGGAGGCGATCCTTTGAACGCGACCCTCCCCATCCTCTCCATCGACGGCATCTCGAAGCGTTTTGCCGGCCCCTACTCCCTGACGCGGCGCCTGCAGGGCAAGCCGCCGCTCGCCGTCCAGGCGCTGCGTGATGTGACGCTGGAAATTCATCGCGGAGAGACGCTCGGCATCGTCGGCGAGTCCGGCTGCGGCAAGTCCACGCTGGCGCGCTGTCTCGTACGGCTTCACGAACCGGATGGCGGGGCGATCCGCTTCGAGGGCGAAGACATCGCGCGCCTGCGCGGCGGCGAGCGCCGTGCCTTCAACCGGCGCGTCCAGATGATCTTTCAGGATCCCTACGGCTCGCTCAATCCGCGCATGACGGTGCAGCAGATCCTTGGCGAAGCGCTCTCCGTCCACAGGATGCGGCCGAAAGCCGAAATCCCGAACCGGATCGCCGAGCTCCTGGAACTGGTGCGGCTGCCGCAGGACGCCGCGGCGCGCTATCCGCACGAGTTCTCCGGCGGCCAGCGGCAGCGCATCGGCATTGCCCGGGCGCTTGCGGTCGAGCCCGATGTGATCGTGGCGGATGAACTGGTTTCGGCGCTCGACGTCTCGGTGCAGGCGCAGGTCGTCAACCTGCTGCTCCAGCTTCAGGAACGGCTGCATCTGACGGTCGTCTTCGTCGCCCATGATCTCAGGCTGGTACGGCACATCTCGCATCGCGTCGCGGTCATGTATCTCGGCCAAGTGGTCGAGGTCAGCACCTCCGAAGCGCTCTTCACCGCACCGCGCCACCCCTATTCCAAGGCGCTGCTCGATGCCGCGCCGGAACTCGACCCGTCGCGCCGCAGCCGAACGGTTGCCGCCCGCGGCGAGTTGCCGAGCCCGCTCGACGTTCCGCCCGGCTGCGCCTTCGCCAGCCGCTGTCCGCATGCTTTCGACCGCTGCCGGATCGAACGCCCGCTTCTGACGCCGCGCGGCCACGGCCAGCTCGCCGCCTGCCACATCGAGGATTTCGGCGCTCCTCCGGCGCAATGAGGATTTGAGACAATGACCTACACCAGTTTCGAAGCTGAGATCGCCAGGATCAACGACGTGCTCTGCGCCGTGAACCTGCTGACCTGGGATGCCCGCACGATGATGCCTCCGGGCGGTGTCGATGCCCGCGGCAAGCAGATCGCCACGCTGGTCGGCCTCGCCCGCGATCTCGCGACCGGCGACGGCCTTCAGCGCGCCATCGAGGATGCGCGATCCGAACTCAAGAGCACCGAACCCGGCGACCGCCGCAGGCTTGCCGTCGAGCAGGCCGCCGAAGCGATCGGCACGCTATCGCGCATTCCGGCAAAGCTGGTCAGCGACGCGGCCGAGTTGAAGACCGTTGCCCAGGCTGCCTGGAGCAAGGCGCGCGCCGCCAATGATTTCGCAGCCTTCGCGCCGATGCTGGAACGGACGATGGAGATGCAGCGCGAGATCGCTGCGGCGATCGGCTATGCCGAGCATCCCTATGACGCGCTCGTCGGCACCTACGAGCCGGGCATGACCTGGTCGCGGCTGCGGGCGATCTACGGCGAGCTGCGCGACGGCCTGCTGCCGCTGCTCGCCCGGGCCAAGGAAGCGAGCGTTCGCTCCGAAATCCTCGACCGTGCATACCCGGTCGAAAAGCAGCGCGCCTTCTCAAGCCTGATTTCCAGCCGCTTCGGCTACGACTTCAACCGCGGCCGCCTCGACGACACCGTCCATCCTTTCGAGATCTCCTTCACCCGCTCGGATGTGCGCATTACCGGCCGCTTTCGCGAGACCTGGCTGCCGGGCGGGCTATTTGCCGTCTGGCACGAGGCGGGTCACGGCATGTACGAGCAGGGCATCTCTGAAGAACTCAGCCGCTCGGTCTTCACCACCGATTTCGTCAATCTCTACGCCGTCGGCGGCACCAGCTTCGGCACGCATGAATCGCAATCGCGTCTCTGGGAAAACCGCGTCGGCCGGTCGCGCCGCTTCTGGGAGCTGAATTTCGCCGATCTGCAGAAGACCTTCCCCGACCAGCTCTCGGACGTCACGCCCGAGGATTTCTGGCGGGCCGTCAACGCCGCCCGCCCCGGCTTCATCCGCGTCGAGGCCGATGAACTGACCTACGACATGCACATCATGCTGCGCTCCGAAATCGAGGCAGGGCTGATGGCGGGCGACATCCGGGTGAGTGAGCTGCCGGCGATCTGGCGGGAGAAGATCAAATCCCACCTCGGCCTCGATGTGCCCTCCGATACGCTCGGCGTGCTGCAGGACGTCCACTGGTCCTCCGGCATGGTCGGCTCTTTCCCGACCTATACGATCGGCAACATCATGTCCTCGCAGTTCTTCGCCGCCGCCTGCAAGGAGCGCGCCATCGCCGACGGGCTTGAGAGCGGCGACTACCTGCCGCTGAAGACCTGGCTGAACGGCAACGTCCACCAGTTCGGCCGCTCGAAGAGCGCGAGCCAGCTGCTGATGGATGCGACGGGATCGGATCTGTCGACCACGGCCTATATCGCCGACCTCGCACGCAAGGTCGACGCTCTCACCGCGTGATCGTCAATCGTATTTCGACAGGAAGGCGGAGACGGTGGCGAGGCAAAGCTCCTTTTCCTCGACATGCGGCATATGGCTGGAATGCTCGAAGAGCACCCACTCGCAGCCCTTGACGCGGTCGACATAGGGCTTGACCACGAGCGGCGTCGCCTCGTCGTATTTGCCGGAGATCAGCAGCGTCGGCGCCTCGATCAGCGGCAGCCGGTCCTCGATTGTCCAGTCCTTCATCGTGCCGATGACGTGGAATTCCGTCGGGCCGTTCATGTTGCGGTAGACGGTATTGTCCACGTCCATAGCCGCGAAAGTGCGCGCCACATCGTCCGGCCAGGGCGTGACGCGGCAGACATGCCGGTCGTAGAAGACACGCGAGGCGGTGATATATTCGGGATCGGTGATCGTTCCGGCTTCTTCGTGCTTCAGCAGCGTGTCCTGCACATCCTGCGGCAGCTCTTCGCGCAGGCGATTGGCCTCCGCGACCCAGGTATGCATGTTGGCGGGCGAATTGGCGATGACGAGGGCCTTCAGACCCTTCGGCTGGCGCACCGCATGTTCGGCGCCGAGCATCCCGCCCCAGGACTGGCCGAGAAAGGCGTAGCGGTCCTGAATGCCGAGATGCTTCAGGAGCGTATCGAGTTCTTCGAGGAACAGCGCGGGCGTCCAGAAATCCGGTCCCTTCTCGGGGAGCCGCGTCGAATGACCGTTGCCGAGTTGATCGTAATGGATGACGGCACGGCCATCGAGCGCGGCGATACCCTTGAAGGAATCGACATAATCGTGCGTGCAGCCGGGACCGCCATGAGCAACAACGAGCGGCAGCTTTCCCGAATCCAGTGAACCGGTGATGCGATACCAGGTGCGGTAATCGCGAAAGGGCAGATAGGCTTCTGTCGTCTGAACGGCGGCCACTGGCGTCTCCATCGTAGGGGGCAATGATGGAAAAAGCATAGCGGCGGCGCAAAGCCGAAGGCAGCTATCAGAAGTTATAGGATGGACGATCGTCGAGAAGCCGGTAATGCGTGGCGCGCACGACCGCCTGCGTGCGGTTACGGGCGCCGAGCTTCTTGGCCGCGGCGTTCAGATGCATCACCACGGTCGGCACCGAGCGGTCGATGATCCGCGATATCTCCTTGGCCGATAGCCCCTCGGCCGAATAGCGCAGGCATTCGCGCTCGCGCTCCGTCAGGCGGATCTTGCCAACGCTGCGGGCCTCGGCATCGAAAAGCGAGAAGGCGGCCTCGTGGAAGACATGCGCCAGGAGATTGAAGTCGGCGATATAGCGCAGCGCATGCCGTTCGAAATCGCCATTGGCGCCAAAGCGGATACCGGTCACCGTCGCATAGTCGCCGCCCGGCATATGGACCGGCACGGTTACACCCGTCGACATGTCGCGTTCGTTGAGAAAGCGGGTCACAGGCGCCGTATCATCGCTCATGAAGCGGCTGATCGGCGTGTCGGCGTCTGCGTCATAGTTCCAGTAGAACGGCGCCGACGTCCGCAGCGCCACCTGCTGCACCGGGTCTATACGGAAATAGCCGCGGTCGAACCAATATTCCCGCATGTCCTCGGAAATGTTTCGCAGCTTCAGCAGCGACGGGATCATTACCTCGCCGTCGAGATCGTAAGGCACCGGCGTATAGTCGTAGATCAGGGCCTCGAAACCGAGTGCCTTCATGGCCTCGAAAACCTGGTCAATCCGCCCCTCCAGCGTCTGGTGGGCTGAGAATTGCCGTCTGATCGTGCCGATCTCGTCAAGCATGGCAGGCTCCATCGGTGGCTCACCACCTATCACTTCTTATAGCTGGCAAAGACTGCGGTTTAAGATAAAAATTTAGCCATGCCCAATTATTGAGCAAGCGAAATCTTCTGCCGGAGCGGTCAATGTGGCGTGAAATCGAGCCTGAGGCGCGACATGAAATCGAGGTCGACGGCCACAAGGTCGTAGCCTACAGCTTCGGCAGCGGAAGCGAAACGGTTTTCTGCCTGAATGGCGGCCCCGGCCTGCCCTGCGATTATCTGCGCGAAGCCCATTCCTGTCTGATCGACAAGGGCTACCGCGTCGTCGCCTTCGACCAGCTCGGCACCGGCGCTTCGGACCGCCCGGCCGACGTCTCGCTCTGGACGATCGGCCGCTATGTCGAGGAGACGGAGAACGTGCGCAAGGCGCTCGGGCTTGACAAGGTCCATATGCTCGGCCATTCCTGGGGCGGCTGGCTGGCGATCGACTATGCGCTGACCTATCCCGAAAACCTCCAGACGCTTATCCTCGAAGATACCGTCGCCGACATGCCGCATCTGATCTTGGAACTGGAGCGGCTGCGCGCCGCACTCGGTCCGGAAACGGTGTCGATGATGCAGAAGCATGAGGCGCAGGGCACCTACAATCACCCGGAATATCTGGCGGCGGTAACGATCCTCAACTACCGCCATGTCTGCCGCCTGCCGGAGTGGCCGGCCCCCGTGCGCCGCTCGCTCGACGACTGGAACATGGGTCCCTACGAGACCATGCAGGGGCCGAACGAGTTTCTCTATATCGGCAATCTGAAGGACTGGAACCGCATTCCCGACCTGCCGCGCGTGACTGTCCCGGTGCTGATCACCACCGGCGAGCATGACGAACTGACGCCGGCTTGCGCGCTCAGGATGAAACTGGCCCTGCCGAATGCCGAGCTCAAGGTTTTCGCCAATGCCAGCCACATGCCCTTCTACGAGAACCCGCAGGATTATTATCCGGCGCTGATCGATTTCCTGTCGCGGCATGGGGCAAGCTGATGCAGTGTAGCGAGATCGAAGCCCGGCGAAGACAGGGGGGCCAGCGCCGCCATGCATCGTTATAAATTCATATTGACCCGTCCATTTCAGTTTCTGCCTGTTATTTTCGGCATTAGCGTTATCACTTTCATCCTCGTGCGCCTGATCCCCGGAGACCCGGCTCGCAATATTCTCGGCACCCGCGCCACACCGACCGCCCTTGCCAATATCCGCGCCCAGTACGGCCTCGACCAGCCGATGTGGCTGCAATATTTCTACTTCCTGAAGAACCTCGCGAATGGCGAGATGGGCAAGTCGATCCTCTACAAGATCGACGTCCTGCCGCTGATCGCCACCCGCATCGAGCCGACCATCGCGCTGGTTCTCACAAGCGTCATCTTGTCGATCCTGATCGCCGTGCCGATGTCGGCGATTGCGGCGCGCAATGCCGGCCGCGCTCCCGACCATGCAGTGCGCGTCATCTCCACCTTCGGCATCGGCTTTCCGCCATTCTGGCTCGGCCTGATGCTGATCATTCTCTTCAGCGTCGAACTCGGCATTCTGCCGGTCTCCGGCTACGGGACCACGCTCGGCGACAAGCTCTCGCATCTGATCTTGCCGAGCCTCACCGTGGCGCTGTCGCTCTCGACGGTGCTGACCCGCAGCCTGCGCTCGGCGATGATCGAAGCCCTGAAATCCGATGTGGCGACGGCTGCCCGCGCCCGCGGCATGCCTGAAAGCATCGTCTTCTGGCGCCATGTGCTGCCGAATTCGCTGGTGCCGACGATCAATCTGCTCGCCGTCAATATCGGCTGGCTGATCGGCGGCACCGTGGTGGTCGAAAGCGTCTTCGCCCTGCCCGGCATGGGCCAGCTTCTGGTGCGCGCCATCTTCTCGCGCGACTACATGGTGGTTCAGGGCGTCGCCATGACATTCGCCTGCGCCACCGTTCTCGTCAATTTCCTGGCTGACATCGTCACCGTCGCCGTCGATCCGAGAGTGAAGCTATGAGCGTCGGCACCTTCTCTCCCGCGCCAATCGCCTGGCGCCGTTTCTTCGGCCGCCGCCTGACGCTGGTCATCGGCGCCGGCATGCTGCTGTTCTTCCTGCTGCTGGCGATCGGCGCACCCATCATCGCGCCCTATGACCCGATCCTGCAGAATGCCGACGCCCGCCTTCAGGCCCCGTCGCTGGGGCATCTGTTCGGTACCGACAATTTCGGCCGGGACATCCTCTCGCGCGTCATCTGGGGCACCCGCATCGACCTGCGGATCGCCGTCATCGGCGTGCTCTTCCCTTTCCTGATCGGCACGACGGTCGGCACCATCGCCGGCTTCTTCGGCGGTATCGTCGATGCCATCTTCATGCGCATCGTCGACATCATTCTGGCCTTCCCGTTCCTGGTGCTGATGCTGTCGATCATCGCCATTCTCGGACCGGGACTGAGCAGCTTCTATATCGCCATGGCGCTGGTCGGCTGGGTCTCCTATGCCCGCCTGATCCGCGCGCAGATGCTGGTCCTGAAAAGCTCCGACTATGCCGTCGCCGCCGTCAGCCTCGGCTTCAGCCGCACGCGCATCATGTTCCGCCATCTGCTGCCGAACGCCATTGCCGGTTCGATCGTCTTCTCGATGTCGGACGCCACGCTGGTGTTGCTGAGCGGTGCAGCGGTCAGCTATCTCGGCCTCGGCGTGCAACCGCCCCTCGCCGAATGGGGCGTCATGGTCGCGGAAGGCCAGAGCTTCATCACCACGGCATGGTGGATCACCCTCTTCCCGGGCCTTTCGATCGTCTGCCTCGCCTTTGGTTTCAGCATGCTGGGTGATGCGCTCGGCGAACTTCTTGGGGTTCACGAATGAGCGCGTCCGTGCTTTCCGTCCGCGACCTGACGGTCAAGGTCCATCTCGACGGCGGGACGCGAACGCTGATCGACAACGTCGCGCTCGATCTCGCCAAGGGCGAAATCCTTGGCCTCGTCGGTGAGAGCGGCTCGGGCAAGAGCCTGCTCTGCCGCTCGCTGGTGCGGCTGATGCCGTCGTCGCTGATCAAGATCGAGCAGGGCACGGTGCTGCTAGAGGGCCGGGATCTCACCGCCGTCAGCGATGCCGAAATGCTGGAGGTCCGCGGCGGCGAGATCGGCATGATCTTCCAGAACCCGACCAGCCATCTCGACCCCGTCATGCGGATCGGCGACCAGATCGCCGAAGGCATCCGCTATCATCAGGGACTGGGCGCAAGAGAGGCGCGGGCCGCCGCCGTCGAAATCCTGACGCAGGTCGGCTTTCCCGATCCCGCCAGGCAATATGACAGCTATCCGCACGAGTTTTCCGGCGGCATGCGCCAGCGCGCCATGATTGGTGTGGCACTTTCCTGTAACCCGAAAATTCTGATCGCCGACGAACCGACGACAGCCCTCGACGTCACGATCCAGGCGCAGATCCTGAAGCTCCTGATGGATATCCGCGACAAGCGCGGCCTGTCGATCATCCTCATCACCCACGATCTCGGCATCGTCGCCCAGACCTGCGACCGCATCGCGGTGATGCGCAACGGCAAGCTCCTGGAACAGGGCCCGAAGCGGACGATCCTGTCGCGCCCGCAGGATCCCTACACGATCAACCTGATCAACAGCCACCCCTCGATGCCCGATGAGGCGGCACCGCCCGTAGCCGTGATCGCGCCAGCCGAGACAGCCGTTCGCCCGCTGCTCGAAATCGACGATCTCCATGTTCGCTTCAAGACCGGCGGCAGCCTGTTCAAGGCGAGCACCAAGACCGTGAGTGCCGTTGCCGGTGTGAGCCTGCGCGTCATGCCCGGCGAGACGATCGGCATTGTCGGCGAGTCCGGCAGCGGCAAGAGCACACTGGCGCGGGCAATCTTGGGCCTGACCCCGATTTCCGCAGGCCACGTCTCCTTCGACGGCATCGATCTGGCGCAGCAGCGAACCCCCGGCCTTGCGAAGCTGAGACGCGAAGCGGCCATGGTCTTCCAGGATCCCTATAACGCGCTGAACCCGCGGCTCACCATCGGCCAGATGCTCGGCGAAGTGCTGAAGGTTCAAGGCAAGGTGCCTGTCGCCGGCATTCCGGCACGGATTGGCGAACTGCTCGATCTTGTCGGGCTGGAGCGTGAATTCGCCAACCGCAAGCCGCGCAGCATGAGCGGCGGCCAGTGCCAGCGTGCCGGCATTGCCCGGGCGCTTGCCGTCGATCCGAAGCTTGTTATCGCCGACGAGTGTGTCGCCGCGCTCGACGTGACGATCCAGGCGCAGATCATCGCGCTGTTCCGCGAACTGACGGCGAAGATGAACCTGACGCTGATGTTCATCGCCCACGATCTGGCGATCGTCCGCAATCTCTGCGAACGCGTCGTGGTCATGTATCACGGCGAAATCGTCGAGGAAGGGCTATCCGAAGAGGTCTTCTCGCGGCCGAAGCATCCCTATACCGCGGCGCTCATTGCCGCCATTCCCGACATCGATCCCGACCGGCCGCTTCTCGGCGGCTCTGGCCTCGGAGAAGACATGCCGTCGATACCGGCTCAGCCTGCCAAACGCATACCATAACAAAGAAGGGAACAGCACATGACCAACAGGTGGAAATCAATCGGACTTGCCGCATTCATCGCCGGCCTCTCGCTGACGGCAAGCTATGCCGAAGCAGCCGGCGTCCTCACCATCGGCCGCCGCGAGGACTCGACGACTTTCGATCCGATCAAGACAGCGCAGAACATCGACAACTGGGTATTCTCCAACGTCTATGATGTGCTGGTACGCGTCGACAAGACCGGCACCAAGCTGGAGCCCGGCCTTGCCGAAAGCTGGACCGCCTCGGAAGACGGCCTCACCTATGTCTTCAAGATCCGCGACGCCAAGTTCTCCGACGGCTCGCCGCTGACGGCCGAAGACGCCGCCTTCAGCCTGCTGCGCATCCGCGACGATCCGGCGTCGCTCTGGAGCGACAGCTACAAGGTGATCGACACCGCCGTCGCCACCGATCCGCACACGCTGACGATCAAGCTCAAGAACCCATCGGCGCCGTTCCTGTCGACGCTGGCACTGCCGAACGCCTCGGTCATCTCCAAGGCAGGCATGGAATCACTGGGGCCTGACGCCTATGCCGAAAAGCCGATCGGATCCGGTGCCTTCACCGTCGACGAATGGCGCCGCGGTGACCGTATCATCCTGAAGAAGAACCCGAATTTCTGGCAGGCCGACCGCGTCAAGCTCGACGGCGTCGAGTGGATCTCGGTTCCCGACGACAACACCCGCATGCTGAACGTCCAGGCTGGCCAGCTCGATGCGGCAATCTTCGTGCCCTTCTCGCGCGTCGAGGAGATGAAGAAGGATGCCAACCTCAACGTCCTTATCGATCCGTCGACCCGCGAAGATCACCTCCTGATCAACCATGCCCATGGAGATCTCGGCAAGAAGGAGGTTCGGCAGGCGCTCGATCTCGCCATCGACAAGAAGGCGATCGTCGATGCCGTGACCTTCGGCCAGGGTACCGTTGCCAATTCCTATATCCCGAAGGGCGCCCTCTACTATTACGCCGACAACCTGCAGCGCCCCTATGATCCTGAAAAGGCAAAGAAGATGCTGGCCGACGCCGGCGTTTCCAACCTAACGCTGAACTATCTCATCCGCGCCGGCGACGAAGTGGACGAGCAGACCGCGGTTCTCGTGCAGCAGCAGCTCGCCAAGGCCGGCATCACTGCCAACCTGCAGAAGGTCGATCCGAGCCAGGAATGGGACATGACGGTGGCCGGCGATTACGACATCTCGGTCAATTACTGGACCAACGATATCCTCGACCCGGACCAGAAGACCACCTTCGTGCTCGGCCATGACTCCAACAACAACTACTCGACCAACTACAAGAACGAGGCGGTGAAGGAACTGGTCGCCAAGGCGCGCCTGGAACTCGACCCGAAGAAGCGCGAGCAGATGTATGTCGACCTGCAGAAGACCGCGAAGGACGACGTCAACTGGATCGACCTCTACTACAGCCCCTACATCAACGTGGCGCGCAAGAACGTCGAGAATTTCTACCAGAACCCGCTCGGCCGCTTCTTCCTGGAAGACACCGTCAAGAACTGAGGCATAGAGCTGAAGACCGCGTTCCGCCGCCGACGGGCGGCGGAACGTTTCCACCGGAGGAGCATGCGATGGCTACCGATGAAACCGCCTTTATGAGCGTGAGCGAACTCGGGCGCGCATATCGCGCCGGCACGCTGTCGCCAGTCGATGTCGTCACCGCCGCGCTTCAGCGGCTCGAGGCGCTCGAACCCGGCCTCAACGCCGTCGCCCACCGGCTGGACGTATCGGCACGGGCAGAAGCCGGGCGGGCAGCGGAAGAGCTGCGCGCCGGCAACGATCGCGGTCCGCTGCATGGCATTCCTGTTGCGATCAAGGACCTGATCGAGGTCGAAGGCGCGCCGACCGGCTATGGCAGCAAGGTACGGGCACCTGTCATTGCAGACGCGGACGCCCTGCTGGTACAGCGGCTGAGGCAGGCTGGCGCGATCATCTTCTGCAAGGCGAACCTGCTCGAATATGCCTATGGCATTGCCCATCCCGATATCGGACAGACCAACAATCCGCATGATACCGGACGCACCTCCGGCGGCTCCAGCGGCGGGTCGGCGGCGCTGGTTGCCGCGGGCATCGTGCCGTTGGCGATCGGCACGGATACCGGCGGCTCGATCCGCATCCCGGCCTCCTATTGCGGCATTGCCGGACTGAAGCCGAGCTTCGGCCTCGTGCCGCTCGACGGCGCCTTTCCGCTGTCCTGGACGCTCGACCATGCAGGGCCGCTCGCCCGCGATGTCGCCGATACGGCGCTGCTGCTCGAAGCGCTGAGCGCCACTCCCCTGCCGCTGACCCCGCCATCGCTATCCGGCATCCGGATCGGCGCCGTGCGTTTCCACTGCGAAAGCCCGGAACTGACACCGGCGGTCGCCGCCAATCTTGCCTGGGCGCTCGATCGTCTCGCCGCGGCCGGAGTCATCGTCAAGCAGATCGACATTCCGGAACTCGCCCGCGCCAATTCCGAACTGCGCCGCATCATCCTGCCCGAGGCTTCCGTCATCCACGCTCCACTCCACGCCGAAAATCCGGCGGGCTATGCACCGCGCACCCGGGCGCAGGTCGAAGCCGGTTTCGAGGCGAAAGCCATCGATTATCTGCGCGCCCAGGGTTTCCGTGCCGAACTGCGCAATGCCGTCGAAGCCGCTTTCGGTGAGGTGGATGTGCTGATCGGCCCGAGCGTGCCCTTCCCGTCCCCGGTCGAGGATCCTGAATTCACCGAGGATGGAGAGGAAGGCGAAATGCTCTCGAGCGGCTTTGCCAACATGACCGGCCAGCCCTCGATCAGCATACCCTCCGGCATGGACGGCCACCTGCCGCTCGGTCTGCAACTGACCGGACCGCTCGGCGCCGACCACCGCCTGCTGCAGATCGCCTTCGGCGTCGAGACAGCGCTCGCAGCATGGCGAAAGCCGTCCCGCGCTTAGAGGCTGGTGCTGATCACCTATACATAAAACTCCACCGCCGGCTCCGGCGGCACCGTGCTGTCGGTCAGTTCATAGGCTCGGATATAATCGATGTTCATCTCCGAGCCTCCCGCCAGACCATCGGCGGGTGAACCTGCGGCACCGCCGACGGCGAGGTTGACGAGCATGTACATCGGGTCGTGCATGTCGTCGGGGGTATCTGCTTGGGCGACGGCGACGTCGTCGAAGTACCAGGTGATGTGATCCTCGTCCCAGAGGACGCCGTAGTTGTGAAAGCCCTCGGTGCTTGCGACTTTCACCGGCGTTGAATCGATGATGTGCGAGCCGCCGTCGCCGCTATGGACCGTTACGTTGACCGTGTTCGGATCCTGGCCGCGCATTTCCACGACATCGAGCTCCGGCGGCCATGAGCCGTCTTCCGGCAGCAGCCAGAAGGCTGGCCAGACACCCTGATCATCCGGCATATCGGCGCGGATTTCGAAATAGCCGTAGGTCTGTGAGAAGGAGGAATGGGTGTTGAGCAGACCCGAAGTGTAGTCGTAGCCGTCGATCTGCTGCTGCAATGCCGCCGATGCCGGGTTGGCGGAAATCGTCAGGATGCCGTCGTTCACGCTGAAGGGATTGGCGGATGCCGTCGGTTCGTAGGACGGGTTGATGTACCATTGCTGCTCGCCGTTGCCGCTCAGGGTGCCGCCGCGCTCCGGCGCCCACCAGAACTTGGCGTCCCAAGTGCCCTGATCGCCATCTCTCAGCGACAGGCTGTTGAAATCGTCGTTGAACGAGAGCGAAAGATGTGAGCGGTCGAGCGTCAGCTGGAATTGGGCGGCGCTCAGCTGATCGATATCGGCATTGGCGAGAACCAGGCTCTCGCCGTTGCCGGTGTCGATGCGGACATCGGCGCCCTCCTGCGTCGAATGCGCGACGAGATCGGCAAAGGACGAGAAGCTGTCCATCCGGATCACGTCGTCGGCGCCGAAATCGGTGATCAGGTCGCTACCGCTGCCGTGGTTGAAGACGAAGGTATCCGCCCCGCCGCCGCCGATCAGCACATCGTTGCCCGCGCCGCCATCGATCGTCTGACCGCCTGAGGCGCCGGAGATGATATTGTCGCCGTCATTGCCGAAGGCATAGCGGCCGTTGCCCGTCACCGTCAGGTTCTCGAAGTTTTCGGGCAGCGTGTAGTCCATCCAGGTGTTGATCGTGTCCGTGCCGGAATCGGCTTGCTCCACCGCGGTGTTCTTGGCGGAATAGAGGTAATAGATGTCATCGCCGGTGCCGCCCTGCATGGAGACTTTAACGGCGCTGTCGCCCCACATGGAGTCATTGCCCGCCGTGCCCGTCTGGACCGGGCCGGCCTTGGTTGCGGAAAACCATGCGGTCGATGAGCCGCTGTAATAGAGGGGTCTGCCGACGGCGTTCACGATAGAAGTGGTCATCTCAGCTCCTTCGGTGGATTCTGGCTGGCCGCTTGGGATCGGCTTTCAGCCGCTTTTCGCGCATTCCAGCGCGACTACAAACGAAGGTTGAGGCATTGATTGCAGAAAGGCGAGCGCCAATGGATGGCGCGAGACGAGCGCGACATTGTCTTGCCAACGTGCCGTTAACGGCGCAGCGCCCGAAATGAAAGCGAGCGGCGGCACTGTGCCGATACCGCACCGCAGTACGCGCTACTGAGGCTTTCCATGCCGGTTTGAAGCAACGCAGCGCGCGATACTGTGGCGGCCGTTCAGGCGTCAGCTCAGAAGACCGCTGAGCTTCAGGTTCTTGCGCACCGTCGCCGGCGGCATGTCGAAGCGCTGGCGGAACTTCTTGATGAAATGCGAGGAGTTCTGGAACCCGGCGAGAATCGCGACCTCGGCGAGTGGGATCTTGGTGGTCTTGACGAGGCGCATCGCCTCATCGAGCCTCACCGTCAGATAGGCCGACGCCGGGGAGACGCCGAGCGCGGTGCGGAAGGAACGCTCCAGCTGGCGCCGCGACAAGCCGCTCTGCGCGGCGATGTCCTCGATATCCAGCAGGTCTTCGACATGCTGCTCCATGGTCAGCAACGCTTTCTCGACCCGTGCATCGTCGATCGTGCCGCGCCCGAGCGGATTGCGCGGCTGCATTTCCTTGGCATCGCGGCGGCGGGCGATCTGCAGGATTTCGAGGGCGTTCTTCTCGGCGAATTCGCCGACATGCCGATTGAGCAGGAAGGCAGCAAGATCGGCGGCACTGCTGCCGCCGGCGCAGGTGATTACCCTGCCGTCTTCGACGAAGAGCTCGTGCGAGGTGACCGAGATCTCAGGAAAACGCTCGCGGAAATCGCCGTGATGCAGCCAGCTGACGCAGGCCCGCTTGCCCTCCAGAAGCCCGGCCTCGGCAAGGATGAAGCTTCCGGTGCAGAGGCCGATGATCGGTACGCCCGCATGCGAAGCGTTGACGACATAGGCGACGGCCTGGCTGTCGAGCACCTCGACCTTCTCGTTGATCCGGCCGCCAACCACGACGATGTAGTCGAAGTCCGTCGGCGGCTTGAGCGGCGCATTCGGCGGCACCTGCACGCCAGAGCTCGACGTGACGAAATGCTTGTCGGCGCTCATGACCAGCCAGTCGCAGGCGATCCGCCCGGAATTGTCGCGCTGGTCGCTGCCGAGCCGCAGCGTATCGACGAAGAGCGAGAAGGCGCTGAGCGTAAAATTCTTTGCAAGCAGGAAGCCGATTTTCAGCTTCAGGGAATTCGCTCTGTTTTCACGCATGGGAAAGTCCGTCCGGCAGCCTGGCGCGCCGATTATAGGATGGAAGATGAACCGGGCGCGAGATCGTTTGCGACTGCAGGCGGCGCTGGCGGCATCGTTCGAAGCAGGCTAGCGGGTGTCTGTAGAGGCGACATTTGTACGCAGCCATACACGCCAAAAAGGACGGATTTCCTTCATGGTTGCATAAGAGGTTGTCTTTATCGTCCGGTCGAAACCAGTGAGACCCCGGCAATGACAAAGCAAGCGGCACCCTCTCCAGCACCGGCATTCGACGCCGCCGGCGACCTCGAAAACATGATTGCCGCGCTGCGCGGCCAGCATGCCGAGCTCGTCGAACGCTATGAATGGCTGGAGGCGATGATCAATCATGTGCCGGACTTCATCTATGCGAAGGACAGGCAGGGGCGTTTCCTCTTCGCCAACCGGGCGGTGGTGCTGAACAACGGCTTCGAGACCGTCGGCCAGCTGATCGGAATGACGGATGGCGAGATCCATCCGCACACCCATGCCGAGGATATCGATGCGGTCGAGCAGCGCGTCATCGAGACCGGGAGCTCCGATCTCGGTGTCGAGGAACGCCGCATGAAGGGCGAAGGCTGGCTGATGATGTCGCGCGTACCGTTGCGCGACCGCACCGGCGCGATCATCGGCGTCGTCGGCGCCTCGCGCGATATCACGGCGCGCAAACGTGCCGAAGAGCTGATGGCGGCGCAAACGAGGCTGCTGCAGGATGTGGCGCGCGGCGTCGAGCTCAATTCCTTCCTGAAGGACGCGCAGCTACTGCTGGAGCGGCTGCTTCCCGGGCGATCGGTCAGCATCGTGCTCGGCGGAGTCGAGGATGCCGGTATCGAAGCCCCGCGAATGGAATTCCCGATTGCCTGCCGCGACGGCAGCAGTCACGGAAGCCTGTTGGTATCGGAGAGAGAATGCTCGGGTGAAGCCGGGCTCTCGGAGTTTCTGGCCGGCGTCGCCCAGACCATCGGCATTGCGATCGACCGCCATCGCGACACCGCCCGGATCGCCTTTCTCGCAGAACACGATGCGCTGACCGGCCTGCCGAACCGCACGCTGCTCGACCGCAAGCTCGGAGATCTCCTCGCGGTTGACGAGAGTGCGGTCTCCGTCGCCTTCATCGATCTCGACAATTTCAAGCTGGTCAATGACAGCCTCGGCCACGCGGCGGGCGACGAGCTTCTGAAGATCGTTGCGGCGCGCATCACGGCGGAAATCTGCAGCAAGGGGCTGGTATCACGGATCGGCGGCGACGAGTTCATCGTCGTGATCGAAGCGAGCGGCAACGATCCGTTGCCGCGGCTGCGCAAGATTGCCGATGCGATCGCCCGTCCCTGCAACATCGACGGCGTCGAGATCAGGGTGACCTGCAGCATCGGCGTCGCCTCGTCCAGGGAGCATGGACGGGCAGCGAGCGAGCTTGTCGCCAATGCCGACATGGCGCTCTACCGCGCCAAGGATGCCGGCCGCAATGCAATCCAGCTCTTCACACCTGAAATGGCCGAGGCAGCCCGCCACAAGCTGCTGCGCATCGACGATCTTCGCCGCGCCGTCACTGACGATCAATTCCTGCTGCATTTCCAGCCGCAGAAGCATATCGCCAGCGGCGAGATTTCGGGCGTCGAAGCGCTGCTGCGCTGGCAGCATCCGCAGGCGGGGCTGATCTCCCCGGCTGAATTCATTCCGCTTGCCGAAGAGACCGGGCTGATCGTCGAACTCGGCGAAATCGTACTCGACAAGGCCTGCCGCCAGCTGCGGGCGTGGCTGGATAGCGGCCTGCCCGCGGTGCGCATGGCGGTGAACGTGTCCGCAAGGCAGTTCCGCGAGCCGTCGCTTCCCGCGAAAGTGGCGGCAGCGCTCTCCGCCTCCAGCCTCGACCCGGCGCTTCTCGAGCTCGAACTGACCGAGAGCCTGATCATGGAAGACGTTGACGGCGCGATCGCCCGCATGCGCGAGCTGAAGCGGCTCGGTGTCAGCCTGTCGATCGATGATTTCGGAACCGGCTATTCGAGCCTCAGTACCCTGAAGCTCTTTCCGCTGTCGCGTCTCAAGATCGACCGCTCGTTCATAACGGATATTCCGGGCGATCCCGGAGACATGGCGATCACCTCGGCAATCGTTGCGCTCGGACATACGCTCGATCTCGAAGTGATTGCCGAAGGCGTCGAGACCGAGGCGCAGGCGGCTTTTCTGGCGGAGACGGGTTGCGACGCATTCCAGGGCTTTCTCTTCGCCCGGCCGCTGCCCGCCGCTGATATCGGCAAACTGCTGGCAGGGTCCGTCGTGGTGGAGAAACGCAGAAAGAAACGACCGGCCTGACGCTCGGTTACAATGGGTCGCATTTGTTGACGGAACGGCGGCCATGCCTTGGCGGTTCTCCCCTTCGAAGGAGTACACAAATGACCAAGGCAATGACCGAACCCTATTCCATCCGCACGCTGGGCCTCCAATATGGAATCGAGCCCGCCGAGGCAGAGCGGCTGCTCACCAGGTTTGCTTGCTCGAAGGTGGAAATGGACCGGTTGCTGACCGCCCGCGGCAGAACGGCAAAACATCGCCGCCGCGAGATGAATACGCCGGTATCACAGGCAGCATTCGGCATTGGATAGGCACGCCGGCGCTTGACTGCGAAGGCTTCAGTTCCAAATGAGATCATGACCTTGAGGCATTTCGGCTCTAGGGTCGCAAAACTGTCATGTCCCTCTGCAATGGGTCGGCATGCAAATGGAATAGAATCCTTCCCCACAGGTTCCGATGACATCTCCCAGTGCCGAACATCGCCTCCCGTCAGGCGCCTCCGAACGCCTTCAATTGCTTGCAAGCGCCGTCCTCAAGGCGGGTGAACTCGCAAGATCATCGCTCAAGCGCCGCCGCATTACCGAGATGCTCGCCAAGGCGCCACGGGACTACCAGACCGAGATTGATGTGGCCGTCGAGCGCATCATCGTCGATGAGATGGTGAAGGCCTTTCCCGGTTATGCGATCCAGGGCGAGGAAGCCGTCGGCAACCGTCAGGCAGGGCCGGATACGCCCATCATCTACATCGACCCGATCGACGGCACCACCAACTATGCCTGGGGCATTCCGCATTTCGGCATGACGATCTCGATTGCCGAACATGGCAAGGTCGTCGCCGGCGTGGTCTATGACGCTATGCTCGACGAACTCTTCAGCGCCGAAGCGGGCCGCGGCGCCTATCTCAACGGCGAGAAGATCAGCTGCATCGACAATGGCGACATCGAGAACGTCCTGATCGGTGCCGGTCTTCCTGTTCCCGGCCAGGTCAAGGCGGTGAAGAAGGAAACCTATCTGTCGGCACTGCAGCGCCTGATGGATCATACGGCCGGCGTGAGACGTCTCGGCTCGGCCGCACTTTCGATCGCCTATGTCGCCTGCGGCCGCCTGGATGGCTTCTTCGAAGATGGCCTGTCACTGCATGACTATGGCGCATCGGCCTTGCTTGTCGAAGAAGCCGGCGGCAAGGTTTCCGCCTTCTCGGGCGGCCCGGTAACGCCGAATGGCGATATCCTCGCGGCAAACGCGGCGGTCCATTCCTGGCTCGTGGACGGCTTCCGCGAAGGCTAGTGACTGGACGCGATCAGTGCCTCGAGGCCAACCGGGTCATCGGTGGTGATCTGGTCGGCCTTCAGCGCCAGCAGGCGGCGAACATCCGGCAGGACATCGGGAATGGCGCGATTGATCGTATAGGCGTCGATCGTCCGGCCTGCCTGATGAAAGGCGCCGATCATATCGAAGCCCGCCGCATCGGCAAACAGTACCAGCTTGTGATGCAGGTAGATCATCGTGGCCTTCGGCGAGGCTTCAATTGCACCTGAGACGAAGCCCGCGAAATCGCGGCTTTCCATGAGGCGCTCGATCGCGCCATCATGGCACGGGTCGTAGCCGACTGGCATATGGGGAACCGCCCGCGAGAGGCGCTCCACGGCAATCGCGTCACCCCCTGACAGAATGACCGATTTCGCCACCGGCGCGATCGCCTTGGCGAAGACTGCGACATCGGCTTCGCTGATGCGTACGGAATATTCCTTGAGATCGAGTTGCAGTACCGCATCCGGATGGCAATCTATCTCCTCGAGCAAGCGGCCGAGATCGTCTATCAGCATGACCGGATTACCGGTCGGCTGCCCTTCGTGATCGCGAAGATAGAGGCTGCGGAGATAATCGGCCGAGGCATCGGCGACAGCGCCCTCCCCCGTCGTCGCCGGATGCAGCACGTCGTCATGCAGGACGGCAAAGCCATCGCCCGCAAAGCAGACGAGATCGATCTCGACGCTCGCGCCAAGCGCCATGCCCTCGGCGATCCTCTGGCGCGTGAAGGAGATATCACCGGCCTGCCGGTGGCCGCGGTGCCACTTCAGCCAGGTGAGATGCCCGTTCGTCTTGATTGCTACGCCCTTGGTGTCAGACATGACCGAATACTTGCCTCTGTCCCTGATGGCCGGCTTGCGGCGATTGATAGACGAGGCCGTTATCGCGGAATGCGAAGTAGGCTGCAACTTTCGGCTCGACGAAACTGCCCTTCGACCAATTGGTATCGGGCGCGGTCATCGATTTCAGGCGGCTGCCGTCGGCGAGATCGATATCGACAAGCTTGTGGGTGCCGAAATCGATCGTGCGATGCACCGATGCAGCCTTCTTCTCGGAAGGCGAGAGCGAAAGCGCCTCGGGCCGGAAGGCAATCTCCACCTCACCGTCGCTGACAGGAACAGTGAGCGGAAAGGCCGGATGCTCGCTGATCCCGTTCCTGATGGTCGTGCGGACGAAATTCATCGAGCCGATGAAACCGGCAACGAAGGCAGTCCGCGGCTCCCGATATATGACATCCGGCGGCGCGATCTGCTCCGTGCCGCCGTCACGCATGACGACGATGCGGTCGGCGAGCGCCAGCGCCTCATCCTGCCCGTGGGTGACGAACAGCGTGGTGATGCCGAGGCGCTGCTGGATATCCTTGACCTCTTCGCGCAACCGCTCGCGCAGATGCTGGTCGAGGCTGGCGAAGGGCTCGTCGAGCAGCAGGATCTTCGGCTCGAGCACGAGCGAACGCGCCAGCGCGACGCGCTGCTGCTGCCCGCCGGAGAGCTGTGTGGTCTGGCGCTTGCCGTAGTTCGAAAGACCGACCAGTTCGAGCGCGCCTTCGACGCGGTCGCGGATTTCGGTCTTCGGCAAATGCCGCAGCTTCAGGCCGAAGGCGATGTTGTTGAAGACGTCCATATGCGTCCAGAGCGCATGGCTCTGGAACACCATGCCGGTCGGGCGCTTTTCTGGCGGGAGGCCGGTGACATCCTTGGCGTCGATCAGGATCGAACCGCCGGTCGGGCGCTCGAAGCCGCCGATCATGCGCAGCAACGTCGACTTGCCGGAGCCGGAGGGGCCGAGAAGGCAGACGAGTTCGCCGTCCTCGACATCGAGCGAGAAATCGCGCACGGCGAAAGACGTGCCGAAGCTCTTCGAAACGCCGTTGATCGTCAAACGTGCCATTTGCAGCCTCTCTTCGGGCAGAACCCAATCATATTATGCACCGAAGCCCCGGGCGAATGCACCTGTTCCGACGACGCGGCGGGCAAACATCAAGGCGATGAAGGACGGCACCCAGAGCATCACCGAAAGCACGGCGCCATATTGGACGACGATCTGGTTGTTGATGAAGGTGATCATCAGGACCGGCATGGTGCGGATCTCGGGCGCGCCGATCAGCCAGGCGCCCTCGGTTTCGTAGAAGGTGCCGACGAAGGTCAGAAGCAGAGCGGCGGCGATCGTCGGTCCCGCCTGCGGCAGGGTGATCGACCAGAAGACCCGAAGCGGCGTGGCGCCCGCATCCCGCGCTGCCTCTTCCATCCGGCGATCGACATTCTGAAAGGCCGCGACGGGAATCCAGATCATCAGCATCAACGTGCCGACCAACTGGATCAGCACGACGCCCCAGAAGGTGCTGATCAGCCCCAGCTGCAGGAAGATGCCGGCGATCGCGACCAGCAGGCCGAATTTCGGGAAGGCGTGCGACGCGAGGAACGACAGGAAGAGAATGTTGCGGCCCGGAAACTTCATCCGCGCGAAGGCATAGGCCGCCGGAAGGCAGATGATCGCCGAAAGGATGGTGACGGTTGCCGTCAGCCGCAGGCTCAGCGTCAGCGCATCCCAGACATCGGCACGCGACAGCGTCTGATGCCAGAAGCGTAGGCCGAACTGCTGCGGAATGACCGAAGGATAGCGCCAGACCTCGGTAAAGGCCCAGGTTCCGACGACGACGAGCGGCAGCGCGATGAAGAGCGTCAGCAGGACCGCAAAGCAGATGCCGGTCCAGTCGATCCCGGCGCGTGAAGCGGTGTTTTCAACCGGCGTCATCGGCGGCCCTCCCGGTTCCTGGCGATCGAGCGTACATAGAAAATGCCGAAGACGAGGCAGAAGGCGAATGAGATGACGGCCTGCGTCAGTGCGTTCAGCGGATCGTTCATGTCGGAGAAGGTGCGCTGCATGAACGGACCCATCATTTCGGGCGAGGCGGGACCGAGGACATATGGCAGCGTGAAGGATGAGAAGATGCCGAGAACGGCGAAGGATGCGGTGACCAGCAGCGAATTGCCCATGCGCGGCATGATGATCGAGATGAAGACGCGGAAAGGCTTGGCGCCGACGTCGCGTGCGGCCTCGATCGAGCTTTTCGAGATGCTGCTGAGCCCGGCCGTCAGCATCAGTACGGTCAGCGGCAGGTTGTCCCAGACGAGGCCGATCACCGGTCCCCAGGGCGTCAGATAAGGCGACGGCAGCTTCGGCAGGCCGACGGCATTCAACAGAATGTCGACAGTGCCGTTCGGGCCGATGGTGCGGATCAGCGCGTAGGAAAGGATGATCGACGGCACGAACATCGGAAAGATCGCCAGCCCCTGGACATAGCCGGCAAGCCGTCCCTGCGAGAAGCGCAGGTAGAGCGCGATCGGCAGGCCGATGACGACGAGCAGCAGGCCGCAGACGAAGGTCGTCCAGAGCGTGACCCAGAGATTGGCGAGGCTGTAGCTGTCGGTGAAGAAGAACTGGTAGGAGGCGAGCGAAAACTGAGAGCTTCCATCCGCCTGGCGCACGAAGATCGTGCCCATGACCGCCGAGATGATCGGATAGACGATCAGCCAGCCAAGAAGCAGAACCGGCAGGGCGACCAGAAGCAGCCCCGCCGAGGCACTCTTGGCCGGCGCGCCTTCACGCGCCGGCGATTGTACTGGTATCCGTCTGCGCATCAGGTACGGCTGATGTTCGGAGCGACGTTGCGGTACCAGCCGTCATTGATGTTGGTTTCCCAATCGCCGCTCGGGAAGACCGGAATGGTCGTCGGGATGACGTCAGCATACTTCTTGCGCAGTTCGTCCGAGATGTGATCCCAGGAAACGCCCGGGAAGCCGCCGATCTCGGTGATGATCGCTTCCTGCATCTCCTTGGTGAGCAGGAAGGCCGCGAGCTTCAGCGCGGCATCCTTGTGAGCACCGTTCGAGAAGACGGTCATGCGCGAGAAGCCGCCGCAGAGCGCGAGGTCGCTCAGCTGAACGAGGCCCGTCGTCTCAGGCAGAACGCCCTGCGCGATCGCCTGCAGGATCTGGTCGGACCAGACCGGGGTCATGGTGACGACGCCCTGTGCCAGAAGCTGGATCGACTGGGTATTGCCGGCGGTGTAAGCGCCCTTTTCATAGAGCGACGGGGCGAGATCGGTCAGGATCTTCCAGGCCGGCGTCAGCGTCTGGTTGGCATAGTCGGCGGTGAAGTTGTCGACGGTGAACTTCTTCGGGTCGCGGCCATTGGCTTCATGGATGGCGCGGCGAACGAAATTGCCGCCGGAACCGCCCTTGTCAGGACGGTTATAGATGAACTGGCCCGGGTTCGCCTTGATCCAGGCCGTCAGCTGTTCCCAGGTCTTTGGCGCGTTCTTCGGGTCGAGTTTGGTCGTGTCGTAAGCGAGCAGAACCTGCGAGCCGCGATAGGGAAGCGAATATTCGCTATCGACGCTCAGCGGGTTGACGTGATCGAAGCCCTCGATGTTCTCGGCCGAGAACTTGACCCAGAGGCCGGCATCGATGCCCCCAGCCGGAAGGCGCGGGTCGAAATGTTCGAAGATGTCGGCCTGCGGATCGGTCTTGCTCTTCAGAGCAGCGAGGCCGCGGTCGGCGATGGCGCGAAGACCGGTATTGTCGCCGGCGTCGGTGACCTTGATCGCCAGCTCGGGGTGAGCCTTCGAAAAGGCCGGGACCACGATGTTCGACCAGAAATCGATGATGTTGGCATCGGAGCCGCTATAGAGATCGATCGTCTCTCCGGCTGCAGAAGCAAAGCGCGGCATTGCCAGGAGGCCCGCTGCGGCCGACGAGGTGATAAGAAATTCGCGTCTGTTCATGACCTTTTTCCTCTTCTGCAGGCTGCTCCCCGGCGAGCCTTTCGGGAGGTAGCTATCGCTGCCGCGTGACACGGCAATGACAAAAATGCACTTTTTGCACGCCTGTGCATTTATTGGCCGGAATGCGGGGCTCTGAAGGTCATTATCTGGATCGCTTACTGAACAAATCCAGCGATCGGCCCATATCCGCCGTGCCAGGAATAGTCATTGCGGCCGAGCGCCGGATTGAAGAGGCCGCTGCCATTGCCGCCATCGAGGAAGAGAGCGTTCGGGCAATGCAGGCCATCGCGGAAAAAGCGGGCGAAATCGTGGAAGTTCACGCTGTCTTCGCTGATCGCAAAGCGGACCTTGCCGCCGTCACAGACACCCACGCCGCTCCGGCGCGTGCGGTCGGACGACCCGGGGATCAAAGCCGGATGCAGCCTATTGTCGATCACCAGCATCGGACCGGATTGCGTCGCGAACTCCGCAGCCGGCTTCTGCTTGATGAAGTCTCCGGTCGAAAGGATGCCAGCCCCGGCGGAGCCCCAATAGAGAACGCCATTCGGCTGCTTGTAGAAATTCGGGATCTTGCCGGGCTCGCCCGTCCTGGTGCCGGTCTCGGCCGGGCGAAGTTCCTGCCCGTTCTCGACATAGAGACCGAGCGGCGTGAAATCCGGCTGATACATGCCGGCATTGATCGCGAAGACCAACGTCTTGCCTTTCGCCGTCAAACTGTCCGCCAGCTGCGAGAATGTCCGGTAGGGCTGACCATCGGCGCCTCTCCAGAAGAGCTGTAAACTACCCTTGGCGGCGTCCGGCGAGCAGACGATATAGGACTGCTGCTCGAACGGCTTTCTCTCGCATATCTGTGCGCTCTCCTGCGCAACCGCGGTGCGGATGCCGATGACGGGCGTGAAGAACGACAGGAGAGCGAGGACTGCAGCGCCGAAGACCGTAGCATGAAAGCAACACGGATTTTCAAATTTTAGCAATATGTTAGCGGCCTTCCACCGATCCGGTTTCCTGTGCTACTGACGACTTCTCTTTGTACGCCCTGAAGCGGGCGCAACCATCAGCCGAAGACCGCGAGGCATCATGTCAATCCAGCCGCAGCAGCGGATCTACATCTGCTTCTTCCTGTTCGCTGTCTCCATGGGCGCGATGCTATCACGCCTGCCCGATCTGCAGGAGAGCCTGCAGGTCGATAAATCGGAACTCGGGCTGACGCTGATTGGCGCCGCCATTGGCGCCCTGGTGTCGTTGACCTTCTCCTCGCCGCTGATCGCCCGCTTCGGCGCCCGCAAGACCGCATTCCTGACCGTTCTCGGGACCTCCGCTTTGCTCGCGCTCGTTCCCTGGGCGGGCAGCGCGCCCCTCGTTTTCGCGATCCTCTTCTGCGAAGGCCTGCTCGCCGGTGCGCTGGAGATCAATCTCAATGTCGAGATCGACCGCGTCGAGGCAAGGCTCGGCAAGGGCGTGATGAACCGCGCCCACGGCTTCTGGAGCCTGGGTTTCTTCGTCACCGCGCTGGTATCGGCGGCTCTTCGCCAGGCCGAAGTCTCGGTGCATATGCATCTCGGCCTGACCTTCGCGTTCGTCCTCGTGGTCGGCACCATCGCCATTTCAGGCATGCAGAACGCGCCGGTACGCCAGACGGCGGAACATGCGGACGCCGGCCACATCGCGCTTCCGACGCGCGGCCTGCTGCCGCTCTGTGCCATCGGCATCGCGGCTTTCCTCGTCGAGGGCGCCGGTATCGACTGGTCGGCGATCTACATGCGCGACGTCTTCCAGTCGGTGCCCTTCATCGGTGGTCTCGGCCTGACGCTGTTCACCTTCTTCATGGCCGTCACTCGCCTTTTCGCCGACCCGTTCGTCGATCGCTTCGGCTCGCGAAACGTCGCCTTCGTGCTGCTTCTGGTGTCGGCCGCAGGCCTCGCCGCCGTCTGGTTGGCGCCGCATGAATATGTGGCACTCCTCGGCTTCGCCCTCATGGGCTCAGGCTGCAGCGCGGTCTATCCGCTTGCAGTCTCGGCGGCTGCCCAGCGCCGCGACCGCGCCTCGCATCTCAATGTCGCGGCCCTCGCGCAGATGTCCTTCGTGGTGTTCTTCCTCGCCCCGCCACTCCTCGGCTTCGTCGCCGAACATTTCGGCATCCGCTCCTCCTACCTCGTCTGCCTGCCGGTGATCATCCTGGCACTGACCTGCATCCGGGCGCTTTCCGCACAGCGGAAGCTGGCGGTGGCTTGAGGCTAGTCCGCGATGCCCCAAGGGCTCTCATCCACCACCTTTGCCAACCATGAGCGAAATGACACGAGCGGCGGGTAGCTGGCGCGCGATTGCGGCCAGGCGAGCCAATAGGTTCCGGTGCCGGTGATGGACGGCTTGAGGAGCGGCAGGAGCCGGCCGGCCTGGATTTCGTCCTTCGCCAGATAATCCGGCAGCAGCGCCACGCCGAGGCCGGCGATGGCGGCCTGGGTCATCGTGGCGAACTGGTCGAAGAGCATGCCGGTGACGCCGCGCGGCTTGATGCCCTGCGCTGCGAACCAGATCGCCCAGGCGCTGGTGCGGGTCTCCAGCTGGAGGAGCGGCAGGTCGAGCACATCCTCGGGCTTGCCGACCGGCCTTTCCTGCAGCAGCGTTGGTGAAATGCAGGCCGTCAGGCGCTCGTCGAAGAGCTTGAGATGATCAGCCTCTCGCCAGTCGGCAGTGCCGAAATGGATTGCGGCGTCAAAGCCTTCGGCGGCGAAATTGAAGCGCTTGAGGCGCGTCGCCAGATTGACGTTGATCCCAGGGTGATCTTTCAGAAAGCCGCCGAGCCGCGGCGCCAGCCAGCGGGTGCCGAAAGCCGGCAAAATCGCCAGCGTCAGCGTGCCGCCGCCAGGATTGGCCGAGAATTCCATGCTGCCGCGCTGGATCAGGTCGAGTGCGCGGGTAATGTCGCGGCCATAGGCTTGCGCCGCCTCGGTCGGCACGAGACGCTGCTTGTGGCGTTCGAACAACGCCCGGCCGAGCTGCTGTTCCAGCGTCTGGATCAGCCGGCTGACTGTGCTCTGCGTCAGGTTCAGCTCCCGGGCCGCCGCGGCCGTGGAGCCGTTCCGCAGCACCGCCTCGAAGGCCGAGAGATGGCTGATATGGGGAAGAAATCGTCTCTGGCGCACTCTCTAACCTATGCATGCCATACATCAACTTATGTGTAATTATGGTTTTCGTGGCTGGCGCGCAATTGATAAATGCATAAACTCGAATGGTATCACGTCGTTTGCCGCGAGGATCGCTTTTGTCCAGTTCTCCCAACACCGCCCGCAAGTCCTCCAGCGCTTTCGTCTGGAGCGATCCCTTCCTGCTCGACGAACAGCTCTCCGAAGATGAGCGGATGATCCGCGACTCGGCGGCCGCCTTCGCCAAGGCCGAGCTGCTGCCGCGCGTCCAGGAAGCCTATCTCGACGAACAGACCGATGCCGGCCTCTTCAAGCTGATGGGCCAGACCGGCCTGCTCGGCGTCACGCTGCCGGAGGAATACGGCGCCGCCAACGCTTCCTACGTCGCCTACGGCCTTGTTGCCCGCGAGATTGAGCGCATCGACTCGGGCTATCGCTCGATGATGAGCGTCCAGTCCTCGCTGGTCATCTACCCGATCTATGCCTACGGCTCCGACGAACAGAAGAAGAAGTATCTGCCGGGCCTCGTCTCGGGCGATCTGATCGGCTGCTTCGGCCTGACCGAGCCGGATGCAGGCTCCGATCCGGGCGGCATGAAGACCCGCGCCGAAAAGATCGAGGGAGGCTATCGCCTGCGCGGTTCCAAGATGTGGATTTCCAATGCGCCGATCGCCGACGTCTTCGTCGTCTGGGCAAAGTCGGAAGCCCATAACAACGAGATCCGCGGCTTCGTGCTCGAAAAGGGCATGAAGGGTCTTTCGGCTCCGAAGATCGGCGGCAAGCTGTCGCTGCGCGCCTCGATCACCGGCGAAATCGTGCTCGACGGCGTCGAAGTCGGCGAAGATGCGCTGCTGCCCAACGTTTCGGGCCTGAAAGGTCCGTTCGGCTGCCTGAACCGCGCCCGCTACGGCATTTCCTGGGGCGTCATGGGAGCGGCCGAAGATTGCTGGTTCCGCGCCCGCCAATACGGCCTCGACCGCAAGCAGTTCGGCAAGCCGCTCGCCGGCATGCAGCTTTACCAGAAGAAGCTCGCCGACATGCAGACCGAAATCGCGCTCGGCCTGCAGGGGTCGCTGCGCGTCGGCCAGCTGATGGACCAACACAAGATGGCGCCGGAAATGATCTCCATCGTCAAGCGCAACAATTGCGGCAAGGCGCTCGACATCGCCCGCCAGGCCCGCGACATGCACGGCGGCAACGGCATCCAGATCGAATTCCACGTCATGCGCCATTCGCAGAACCTGGAGACGGTCAACACCTACGAGGGCACGCATGACGTCCATGCGCTGATCCTCGGCCGCGCCCAAACGGACATCCAGGCTTTTTTCTGAGCCGTATCGACATGGTAACGCCCCTCAGCGGAATACGAGTGGTTGAACTCGCACGCATTCTGGCCGGCCCCTGGGCCGGACAGACTCTCGCGGATCTCGGCGCCAGCGTCATCAAGATCGAATCCCCAGAGGGTGACGACACAAGACGCTGGGGGCCTCCCTTCGTCGAAGCCGGCCAGGAAACGACGGCCGCCTACTTCCACGCCTGCAATCGCGGCAAGCTCAGCGTCACCGCCGATTTCAATGCACCCGGCGATCTCGAACATATCAAAGAGCTGATACGCGGCGCCGATGTGCTGATCGAGAACTTCAAGGTCGGCGGCCTTGCCAAGTTCGGACTGGATTATGCTGCGTTGAAGGAGATCAATCCGCGGCTGATCTACTGCTCGATCACCGGCTTCGGCCAGTCCGGCCCCTATGCCTCGCGCGCCGGCTACGATTTCATCGTCCAGGGCATGGCCGGGATCATGCATCTGACTGGCGAGCCCGAGGGCCAACCGCAGAAGATCGGCGTCGCCTTTGCCGATATCTTCACCGGCCTCTATTCCGTCATCGCCATCCAGGCGGCGCTGGCGCTGCGTGAGAAGACCGGCGTTGGCCAGCATATCGACATGGCGCTGTTCGACAGCACGGTTGGCGTGCTCGCCAATCAGGGCATGAACTATCTTGCCTCCGGCGTCTCGCCGAAGCGTCTCGGCAATGCCCATCCGAATATCGCCCCCTACCAGGTCTTTCCGGTCGCCGATGGGGACGTCATCATCGCCTGCGGGAACGACAGCCAGTTTGCCAAGCTTGCAGCGATCCTGGGCGTTCCCGAGCTCGCCGCCGATCCGCGCTTCACATCCAATCCGAGCCGCGTTCACAACCACGCCGCCCTGACCGAGATTCTGGAGCTGCAGACGAAGCGCATCACCCGCGATCAGCTGCTTTCCGGTCTGGAACGCGCAGGCGTACCCGCCGGTCCGATCAACGACCTCACCGATGTCTTCACCGATCCCCAGATCCTGCATCGCGGCATGGTGGTCGAAAACGACGGCGCGCCCGGCATCCGCACGCCGATCGTCTTCTCGGACGCCTCGCTCGACACATCACGCCGCTCCCCGGGTCTTGGAGAACATAGCGACCTTCTGTCCGGCGGCTGGGAGATGCTGGAGAGCGAAGAGCGTCAGTAGAGATTGCGGCCGTACATGGCCGAGCGGTTCTTGGCGAAATCGCCGCGATATTCCTGCGGGCTCTTCTGATAAACGGCGTGGAAGGCACGGTAATAGGCTGACGGCGTCGCAAAGCCGCTGGCGAGCCCGGTCTCGCGGATGCTCATCGAGCTATAGAGCAACAGCTCCTTCGCGTGCTGCAGACGGAAGGCCATATACATCTTCTTCGGGTTGGTATTGAGATAGCGCTTGAAGAGATATTGAAGCTCCCGCGCCGAAACCCCGCAGCGCTCTGCCACACCATCCATGTCGAGCGGATCCTCGACCGTTTCCTGCATGATGCGCTGCGCCTTCAGCAGGATCGGATTGGCAAGCCAGGACTGGCCGTTGACGATCTCGCGCTGGCGCGTCTCGGCAGCGCGCGGCGCGGTATAGACGAGCTCGTTGCAGACGAGATGATAGAGCGTGTCGCCGCACAGTCGCCGGAGCAGCGCCATCGAGCAATCGAGGCTCGATGCCTGTCCGGCACAGGTCGAGCGGTTGCGGTCTATGACATAGAGCTGCTCGACGATGGTGCCGCCGGGCGCCAGCTCCTTCAGTGAGGCCATGCCGGTCCAGTGTCCGGTGGCGGTGTAGCCGTTCAGCAATCCCGCCTCGGCAAGCACCAGTGGCCCGGTATCCATGCCGCACAGATGTGCCCCGCCCGCCGCCTGCCGCCGCAGCCAGCGAAACAGCTTTCCCTTGGCCTCATCTGCCACCGTATAGGTGAACATCAGCAGGATCAGATCGTATTTCTTGGGGTCGTCGAAGGTCGCCGTTCGCGGCACGGCGATGTCCATGCTGCTCGGCGTATCGCGCGGATCGCCGGGCATGAAATCAATGCTGAAGAGCTGCGCCTTGCCCACCCGGTTGGCAGCGCGGAACGGCTCGACAGCCACAAGAATACTATGGAGCGAGGGCTCTCTACCCACGATTACGGCAATCGATCTCCGGCGTTCGGCACCATCCGGAAGCGTGCTCACAAGGCTGCTGGTAGCGTCCATTTTCCCAACCGCATGATGAACTCGCTTTAAAGAGAATCATCTATCATCTTATTTTTCTTCAAAAACGGTGCATCTAAAGCGAATCTTTCAAGCCGGGAACCGCCGACCGCATCTTTCACTTTACGCGAGGCATAATGGAATCGCCAAAGAACCGTTCAACCTCCGTGCGTCTCCACACTTTCGGCTTGTCGTAGTAATTCAGTACAGGTTGGATTCCCTCTGCCTTCAACGCGAACAACATCTCCTGCGTCGTTACGCTTCGAAACGCGGAACCGCAACGAACGCTTAGCACTGAGGTCGGCTCATACTCGGCCCGAAATCGGGCGATGCTCTCCCACGTTGCAGGCTGATTTAATAGCCCTGCTCTCTCGGCGGCTAAAAATTCGCTCGTCCCAAGCCTAAGATGCCTGCCCGCCTGCGCAATCGAGAGAGGAATCTGATACAGAGCCTCGCGAGATTTTGGTACGTCAATCAATATGCGGCGTAGCCCGGCCACATCGTCGATATATATACCTTCCAAGATCGAACTTTGCGGCCGTGCAACGTGCCAGAACTCGACCTCGCCCGAGAGTAGCCCTTGCAATACAGTGCTCCAAGGGTCGTCCGGGCCAGCGAAAAAAGCCGAGACCGCGCGCGGCAACCGTATCGCGGATCGCGTCGGCAGGGTCAGCAGTGATTTTTCCAGCAGGCGACTGACGGTAGCGCGAGCATTGGTGAAGAGACTCCCATCATGCCTATTAAAGGTTTCAACCGGCAAGAAGCCACTGTCTGCGAGAGCCATAAAGGTCGGGACAGAAATCCCGAGGTAGTTATTGAACCTTCTTACATCTGGCCGTGTTCGCAAAAACTGTGCATCGACAACGTCTACACCTTCCGTTTCGCGTGTTCGATTAATTCTTTCTACTAACCCAACTTCAAAATCTGAACCGAGCTTGGCAGAGTACGTGGCAGCTTGGTCAGCACCGAACTTCTTACGCACGGTTGAATGCCAAACTATTTCCCGGATTCGTCTACGAATCTTAATGCTTATCCGGCCATTGTTCGCAAGCGCCCTTATAGAAAATTCCGACGGGGCGCACTGTGGGGTCCTCGCCCACTCCATCACCAGACTTTCGAACGAAGTCGGCCAGCATCGAATGACATCCGCCGCTCTTGCGAGCTCGGTGGCAGTTAGCTCAAAACGACTTGCGGTAGGTCCTTTCTTGGAGACGAGCCTAGCAAAGGCAAAAATCGCTTCAAATATTTCTCCATCACTTAAATCTCCGAAGTCCGCGTGCAGTAAGGAACGCGAGGTTCGTCGGCGATCTCGTGCCGCGGGGTCTACAAAACTGGTCGCGAAGTCAAGGTCATACCAGAGGTGCTCGTCAACGATGGGCTGCGGAAAATCTCGCAAATCCACCGCCTTCAACTCCCCATTCGACGTGATCTCGATGCACCTATCGCAACACCAAACGTCCCCCATAAACCCTGAAGCGATGGATTTTTGACAAACTGGACAGGTACTCAGCAACGTCTCCTTTGTATCCGGATCAAAATTTATCGGCCAGACGCGCCAAATCGATCTAAGAAAAGGGGCCTTACGTAGGGCTAGCGGGGACAACCGTCGCTTCGCCGAAAGCGTTCTCGAATCCAACCAGACATCAAAGAAAGGCCTCAGATGAGGCTCGGGTGGCGGAGTATTGTTGAGAAGGAAGCGTAGCTCCTTTGGCCCTGCAGGATTGCCAAGCAAAATAGAAAGTGTTTCGGCTGTTATACCGAAGCGATTAGGGCCTGGAGCAAACGCACCGGAGACTTTGTGTTTCACGCCCAGTAACTTGTAGGACAAGATTGGCGGGAAACCGTTCTCGCACGCCGCCCTGATAAGCAGGTCCTCCAGACACTCCTCAGGTCGTGGGCTGACCGCAATAGGGTACGATTGCCCCTTCGTCTGGATTCGGCGCTTGTGATAGTCGGGCTCGAATTCAGATGTCGATCTCAACGTCGTCACGTTCGTATTCCTCCAACGATGGGATCACAATTTCTTTTGCTGTGAATGGATTGGACTTGCAGATGCCAATTCGCACCGAAAAATTCTCAACAGCCATTGAAAGGTGGCCTAGCTCAAGCGTGATTTTCTCTTCGTTCAACATGTTCTCGATAGCCATTCGAACGATGACCGTCACGAGACCGAGACGACCTTTCGAGGCGATGTTCAAACACAGGGGTACATCTCCGCTGACCAATATCTTCGGTGGTGAAGGGAGGATTCCGTGCTGGACGAGCTTGTGGGCAAGGCGACCGCAAAAATCGTTGAAGATAATTTTGTCGTTATCATTAGCAAAGTGCAGCGGGCCGAATTTTATTGGAGACACAGACCGCGTGTATACTTGGTGTTCGAACACGACATTCTCGGCATGCTGCGTTCCCACAAAGACAATTGGCCACCTTTTCAACCATCGTTTCAGGGTATTTTGGACCTCAGTGGCATCTTCTTGACGGGAGACGGGGCCAGAGAAAGTCTGCACTTTGATATGCTGAGTTTCATCAAGGAAGATGATTTGGTAGCCTCGCTCCTTGAGATACCTCTCGACGCGGAAGCGCCGTTGTTTTGTGGTTCCTCCATACGGGTCTGGGTCTCCGAGCGCCTCCAGGAAATCAGAAATAAGGCCGCTCACTGTAGTCGCGCCGCTCAGCTCGACAAACAGAGCGAATGTCTGAAGCTCGGCGATATCAGCAGCTGAACAGTTTTTTTTTATCGCTTCGACTTCGCGAAGCTCTTCACGATTTTTAGCGTTGCGAAATCTGGAATCAAGCCAAGCAACCCCGACAACCTTCTCTATGTACCATTTTACTGTCGTCGTTTTTCCCGAACGCGATCCTGCAAAGAGACTCGCGGCGGTTTGCTCCGCCCTCGGCGCGGCTATCTTCCGTTTGCGCAGCTTCTCAAAGACTTCCACAGCGGCTTCATGATGCGGATGCTTTATCCGTATCTGGCTGAATTCGCTATAGATATCGTCATCCTGGAAATTTGCCAATGCTTGCGGCACGGTAAGCTCCTTAGCTAGCTTAATGCGATATCAATCGAGATCATCAGCTAGCCTCGCAAGAAAGTCAGCGGGGTTCTCGATCACTGGGATTTTGATGGCTGGGGGCGATGCAGTGGGTTCACCTTCGCGGGCTTGTTCGACTTTTCCCGCGTCTCTCATCTGCTGAATGAGGCGGTTCGTCTTGCGGGTTTCCGCTGCCTTCCGAGCGTTGCGCGGCTGGTCTTTATGCAGGATTAGCGATGTGTCGCGCACCTTTGCCGGCGCTTCTTGTGGCACGTCGTATGCGGCGTCGCCGCGTACCGTTGGGTCGATGGAACCCATCTCGACGTGGTCGCCATCGACCAAGGTGAAGATAACCGGCTCCTCATCTCTTGCCTTCTTGGCGGCCTTTGCGGCCTGCAGCATCGCACGTTCCGCCCGAGCTGCCGCCTTGGCACCGTCGCGCAGTTTCAGGTACTTGTACTTAGCGAGTATTAGTTCTTCCTCTGAGACGAAATGACGATCAAGTGCTCGATCAGACCGCTTGATGGCCTTGGCTTCAGCCCAGGTCAGGCCTTGCGCGAACCGCGGCTTGCTGTTTGGCAGACGCACGTAGCGATTGCGGATGTGGTCAACAATATAGATATGAGAACAATCATGGGGATAGATGATCGCTTCAACTGTAACCTTCCCTGCTTTACCTCGGCGTTGCCGGGGTTCGGCTGGCAGGGTTACCCTGAGGAAATCCTCAGTGATCTTTGGATGGTGGAATACGTGACCATCGTACAGCACCCCCGACCCGTTTATCTTGAGCCGAAGTCTCGTACCGCAAATGATATCTACGATATCCAAGCGCTTCGACACCGCGCGCCCGACCATTGGATCATTGACCTTCTCGGACCACAGTCGCGCCGGCGCAGCCTCTAAGGTACGATTTCTGTTGAGATGGTGGACGTTCACTATCCACCACCACATTAGGCCCGTTGCGAAATCCAGCGCCCACTGGGCGAGTTCATCCGACTTTAGCTTGCGATCGGGGATGGCGTGCGGCTTGTAGGGGATGCCGCCCGGCGCGTTGTGCCATATGGCTTGATTATAAGTCCGAAAGCACCTTTCGACGATAGCCTTGGCTTGGGGGGTCTCGATTGGGGCGACCTCCATGTCGATGCCCGCGTCAGCGAACAGAGCTCGCATCGAAAGGCCCGGATTCTCGACGCCATTGTCGAAGGTCATTTCCTTGCACTGTCCCGATCCGTCAGTCGCGCCCTTCTTCTTTCCGAAGCGCTCGATAAGAAACACCTTGGGTCTTAGCATCTGCTTCAGGGCAAGTTGCACCGTGTATGTTGACGGGTCGTCAAACGTCAGGATAGCCGCAAGTATCATGCGCGAGTAAACATCGATGATCGACACGAGCCATGGTCGCTTTTTACCGACAATGTTTCCGTCTTCGTCGTAGATATTAATCCAAGTGTCGAGCCGACTCTGGTCAACCTGCACGCGCTGGAGGGGAAACTCTGCGGTTGCCCCCTGGCCTTTCCCCCGTAGATTTGTTGCGCTCTTTTCGGGTCTCTTTTAGCTAGCCTCTCTTTTGTTTCCTGACCGCGGAGATAATTTCCAAGAGCCGTCCTCTTGGGATACTTCATCTTCTTTCCGCGTCGTTCTTCCTCCTCGTGCGCCTGCCCCAAGAATCGGACGACAACATCTTGCAAATCCGGGGGCTTCGGATCGCCCTGTGAGTAGTATTCCTCGACGGCCTCCTTGAGCTTCCCGATTACCCAAGGGTCGTTATATGTTCTCTTGCTGTGTTTGCCGCGCTTGCTGACTAGGTCGACGAGCTCTCTTTGATGAGGTGCGCTTCGTTCGAGTGCTCGCCTAAAAGCGGAAGCAGACGGCTGATGGTGATATCCAGCCGCGCGCGCAGCTGAACTATGCTCGTTCAGAAAATCTTTATACCCTGCCGCCGATCGTGATTTGCGAGAGTCCGGAGTTTTGTCCCAGAGGACCGCGTAGAACCGGAACATGGCGGCTTCAGTCCATGCGGCCTGCGCTTGAATAATTCTCCTTTGCGTTTCCTTCGGCGTTCCTTCAAGCGTGGGGTCCATAAGGAGGTGGATATCAATGCGGTCCAACCAATTGACGGCCGAACCGCCGTTTCGGCGATGATCAGCTTTTCGAAGTCATCCTCCTTGAACGGCACTGGCCTACCAGTCGTGCCGTCCAAGAATATCAACTGCTTGCCAACCGTCTTGGTCAGAACGTAGTGCCTCGTCCCGCCTCCTTGAAGAATGCGATAGCAATCACCTTTGGCAAACTTGGTCATGGTAGCAGTGCTTCACCCAGCAGTGATCGATAAGGCTACGAACTGCTTCTCGTAATAAGCAAGATCGTGGACGATAGACTGCCGCACCGTGGAGAAGCCGCGCGTCTCGATAAAAAGCGAGAACTCTGTCACTTTATTCCGGCACAGTGCTTCGAACACGACCTCAGCCGACTCGAAACGCACGAGAGAGTGCTGAACATCTTTCCCTGGAGTGTCGGTCATTGCCCACCTTCAGTACTTAACGCGGGTTTTCAGGGTGTTGTTGACGGGCATTCGGACCACCGTCTCGGGTGAAACGGTTTCCGTCAGGTCCATGTCCAAGATGCGCCTGACATGGAGGGCACGGAGCTTGGCCCAGCCGACGGGTCCATCGCCCAGCGCGGCCACCACTTCTGCAGCGGCCTTCTCGGAGGAGTCCAGCACCCTCTCTGCCGCCCAGACGTCCATCTGGCTGACGGCCGTATGTCGCCATGACGTCACGCTGGACGCGATCCGGAGGTCGCCCGGGAAAATCTCTTCCGCCCGTTGGAGGATGAGGAACTCCATACCAAGCTTCCGGTAGACTTCTTGGGCGAGTTCGAGCTTCCGCCTGTACCGCGGCAGCGCTTGACGCCTGTCCCGGTCGTCCTTGATCTCGATGATCAGCGTGATCAGCTTTTCATCGGGCTCGTCCTGGGTGGGAGCCAGCGCGGCCGTCGAGAATGGTATCCCAGCCCTGAGGTCCGCAAGGAAGCTCGGATGGACCTTGAGCTGGAGGTCCGGGAAGTACCTGAGCGGTGCCTTTTGCTCCTTGATGAAGATTTCCAATCGATGCGGTTGGGCCAGCAACGATACGACGCGACCGGAAACCTCCGCCAGCACCATGGCAGGCTTCTCGCCATGCCTGGATTCCCAGGGCTGCTGGGCGAAGCCGCCTTTAATGGAGATAAAGAAGCCCGTGTACTTGGTCTGCCGGCCGTTCACGATGCGGCGGACAGGCCCGCCATCGGGTGAAGTCAGGACCCTTGCGATCGGTCTCGGCCCTTCGGCCTGTTGATCCGAGCGCACTTTCCTGCGGATCGAGGTCAACATCGTGTTGACGACCTTTTTGACGGCGCGGCGCGCCTTTTTCACTTTGTTTTCAATGAGCATGATATGATTTGCTTTCCTTGACAGCGCCCCGCAGGGCGCAAGAGAGGGTTCCGATAGGCGGCCGTGAGGTCGCCAATCGACTTTGAAAAGCATTCTTTGGATGTATCAGGACGCGAGACTCTGGATCGGGCCGGCCGAACATGCTACTGATTCGGTAGTGACCCGAGACATTTTGTGATGCACGGGTTGGCGAGTGGGGCGGCCGCATTGCAACTGCGCGCCGCCCATTTCACTTCCCGATGATACCTCTGAACATCGTCTTCACCGCGGACATCCGTAGGCGCGGGTTCCCCGCCCCTAGATGTGGCAAACTCGTGAAGATTGGTGTAGCCGTCTGTCGGCTATCGGTGCATAGTGCTAGTCATTGCGACCTCCGTACGAAACTTGTTGGATGCATGGGGTGAGTTGCAACCTCGTGCCCCACCGATGGCGAGTCGGTACGGAGGAGCCTATGCACCGAGACGGATTGAATCAACAGGGTACGTGAAGAAAATGGTTGACGGACTACGAACCCCTGAAGACGACGCCGAGGAGAACCTCGGGCTCTCGCAGGCGTACCGTTTGTTGGTTCAAGAGGTTGGCCAACTACGCGAGGCGCAAAAGGACATCCGGAAGAAGCTGGAGAAGGCCGAGGCCGCCCGCGACCTAGTCCGCCAGCTCCTTTCGACCAAAAGCTCCATTGATGTTCAGCCCTCTCCGTCAGGGACCACGGTGAGCTTGAAAAAGAAAAAACCCAAGCGGCATCGCTCAGGCAGCCAGACAGCTGAGGTGATATCGCGAGTAAAAGAGATATTGCAGGCGGAGGGACGACCACTTGACCGCGGCGCACTGCTGGAAGCGATCCAGAAGGATGAATTCAGAATCACGGCTGCCAATCCGGCAAGGTTCATCGGGAGAACACTTTGGGAGAGCGTAGAGTTCATCCATATCCCGGGCGAAGGCTACTGGCTCAAGGGAGTGGACCTACTATCGCAAAAATCGTGAGGTCCACAATTAGGTTCTCATTTGGGGTCGTTAATTTTAGGATGCACGACCTTTCTCGAATGAGGAATTAAAGACACCAATGGTTAGCGCGAATTGGATACCAGCGTGTGCAGATCACCTCTTCCTCGTGCCTACGCGTCGCTGTGGATAATGGGATTTCTCCTCGTTTCCACTGGTGCATCGGAACCTGTCGATGCGCCCTCCGCGCCCGAACTAATCGGTTGTCGCGGCGGCTGGGGCCGACCTTAGCGCTCCTCACCCCGCAGCCCGAAGGGCCACTCACGCTGTCATCGCTGCATTGCGTCCCGGATCAAAACCGTGGCTACCAGCTGGCTCTCTCTCCGGATGGCACCAAGGCTTGGTCCTACCACGCCCGCAATGGACTATGGATCGGCGGTGTCGATCAGGCCTCGCCTGGCCATGTGTTCAATGAGCGGGTCCCGCTTAGGATAAACATGACGGCACCATTTCGATGGCTACCGGATTCGACGGCTGCCCTTGGGATCACCAATGACATCGGCGGCAAGGCAAACTGTTGATTTCCGCTGATTGGGCGCATACCGAGCAATGTGGACCACGAGTAGCTCGGCTGCTCGACCGAAGGGTGCAGACTACTGACGCGATGCGGCCGCGATCGCGTCATGGGCGCTAAACGTTTCGCATTCAAGGAAGTCACCATTGGTCCAGGCCTTCCAATCGCTGATCTGGACAATCACCAGGTTCTCTCGAGGGTAGATATGTAGGAACTGGCCGTCACGGCCGATCGCTGTGAAATCCGCCTTGCCTTCACGCAACCACCAAAAGTACCGATAGCGGACGGGGCAATTCAGGTTCTGAGATACGCTGCTGCGGGGAATTGTGTCGCCGGCATTCGAAGCCTGTGTTGCAAGTCCAAACCAAGCCTTGGGGATCGCCTGACGACCTTCCGGATCGCGGCCGTTCTGGAGAACAAAGTTCCCAAAGCGGGCGAGATCACCAACGGTCGCCTTGAGGCAGCAGGGGCCGATCAGAGTCCCGTTTTTGTCCACGCCCACCTTTGCCTTTCCCTTGGCTCCAATTTGATCCCAAAGGCCCCGCTCCATGAAATTGACCAGGTACTCTCCCCCCAACATCGATTCAGCGACATACCCTGCGACGGCAGCGTCGAGAGCGGAGTAGTTGAACGGATGCTGTTCGTCCGAGCGAGTCCTGTATCGGCGCGCGAACTCGGGAATACTGAGGCTCCGGTTGTCTCGCACGTCCATACCAAAACGGTTCGCATCAGCGAAGAGCCCGTACCATCCGTACTCGCTCCATCTTACCCCGGATCGCATCCGAAGGACGTGATCCAGTGTGACGCTTGAGTAGGCGTTGCCCAACCCCGAAACATACTCCTTCAACGGCCGGTTCAGTACCGCGTCGAATTCGGCGCGCGTCCGTGCCCCGTAACGAGTAGCGATGGCCTGCCCGACAAGTGTCGATGTGATTGACTTTGCGACAGAAGCGACACCGTAGAGCCGTCTTGGGCCATTCGGATATTTGTCAGGATCGCGACAAAGGTCCGGGTCGCCGCTGTATCGCTCCAACCGCTTCCTGCCATTTTGGATGACAAGGAGCGCACACACGCGTGCATATTCCATGAATTCGCTTAGGCGGCACTTCCCGGAAGCGGGCCCCTTACACTGATAGCGAACGTTTGGAATACTTGGTCCGGGGACGAGTTCACTGGAGTATGGAGGAGCGTCAATCGTGACATTTTTCTCGGATGCTCTTAGCACCTCTGCAGGCACCAAGGCGAAGGCCAGTGTGGCTACCAGCGCCGTTTTGTAGATGACATAGATCGGTCGACCGACGGCACCTGTGAACTTGGAGCCTGTCGCATCTATCCATTGCATTGTCGTTTCCCTAAGACCGCCTTTGCCGATATCGGATGCTTTATTAGGTTCATAATCGCGAATGATCTCAATTTAGCTTGGAAATCAGGGTTGCCGTTGTAAGCGCAGCAGCGGGTACGGCGAGGAAACCGACAATCTCGCTCGCGTTGTCAGCCGAGAACGATGTCAGGACCCCGTCTGTGAACTCGGCCGTCATTGTCTTGGATGCAAAAACGCCGCGGTCGAATTGGATGAAACCGATAAGGGACGGATCGGGAGCCATCACGATGAAATCACTAATCTTGAGTTCGGCGTCTCCGGCCGGACCGGAAAACGAAATCGTGGACCTGACTTTGTAGGCCCTTTGCGTCCTGAAGCAGACCTTTCCCGCGCACTTTTTCTTTAGCGCGCCTGCGCCTGCGAGTGGCTCCGCGTTAGCGAGGAGTGCGCTCTCGGCAGAGCTAGGCTCTCCATCGACGGGCGTGACGGTCTGCGACGCTGAGAACTTGCATCCGTCGACCTGCGTGAGCGGTTGCGTTTCCGCGGTCTTTCGAGATGGGTCAATTCGGATTGTAATTTTCGCGCTAACGCCCTCGCACGTCGGCGTCTTCACGGGCGGATTGCTCGCAATGTGCATGGCCGCACGAAGGTTGGAAACCTGGGTGATGATGTCATTGACCCCTTTGATGGCTTCGGCGGTCTGCCCCACGGAGGTCGAGGAAACCTTCTTGAGTAGCCCGTCCTGGCCGACGGACAGGGTGACCTTCTCGGAGCTCAGACCCTGATGATGATAATAAAGGTAGAGCGGCCCGAAGCTTGTGTCCGGAAGGATTTTGGGAGTCTGCTCGTAGGCTACGGCGATGGCCCTCTTGCTCTCCACATACGTGACGGTCATCGGAATCTCGGCACGCGGTAGATAATAGCCCATTGGTGCCTTGTCCCGTTGTTCAGTTTTCTCAATCCGATCTGGCGAAGACTCTATAACTGTCCCGCCACACCCCGACAGAACCGGCAGAATGGCCATCGTAGCCGTCACCAATCGCTTCATGCGCATCCCCTCAAGGCGTCCACACGCCCGTTGAACAGACTCTTACCGAAAGGTCAGACGTACCCTCAGTCCGCGATCACGACGGCAAGCGGGCAATGATCCGACAGCGCGAGCAGCGGATTTGGATGGTCCGTCGATGCCGCCAGGGTTCGGCCTTGCCTGCCCAACGCTAACTTCTCGGCCGGGTGTGAACTCGAAAATCCTGCCCCAATCAGGATATGGTCGAGACCGACAGGATTCCTGCATCCGAGGTTTTCACTTTGTTTCAGGAGCTTTTCGTCAGCAGCAATCTTAGCAGATTTGAGCCTCTTGCACGCATCGTCCGAGGCCGTGTTGACGGGGCATGCTTCGTCAAGAAGGGTAAGCAGTGTCCCTTCGGGAGCTCCGTCGTTCACCTCTCCGATAAGCTTCCGGGCTCTGACCTTCGGAGGTAGCTCGGCCATGGGGTCCGAGCCGTCCGTTCGGACCGCCCCAGTCTCATTGGTTTCGTGCCAGACGTTCCGATTGAAATCGCCGAGCAGGACGACCCTGTCGGTATCGACCGACTTACGTTCTATCCATTTTTCGAGCGGCACAACTTGCTGCTGAAGCACCTTGCACGGGTCGCCGGGTCCTGCGTCCCCATCCAGCGCGTCCGGCGGATTGTCGAACGGAGAGACGCACGACGACTTCAAGTGAACATCGAGAAACCTAGTAAGCTTGCCATCAATGTTTAGCGCCAAGGCCAGGCCAGGCCTCACTCTTTCTTTTTCTGTCAGTGACGGCAGGCTTAGCGCGTCTTCCACTTCGCATTCGACAGCAGGCCCGAATTCCCTTTTCCAAGCAAAGGCCAGTCGCTGAACCTTGTGACCCGTGAACGTGCAGACAAAATAGCCTGCGCCGTTACTCGGCAACGCGTCGCGAACGGCCTGTTCGCCGCTGACTTCTTGGAAGGCTATGACATCGGGAGCGATTTTGCCTTCGATGAACGTAGTCAGTTGCCCAGAGCGTTTTGCATACGCAGCCTCGGTGACCGAAACGATATCAAATGCGGGAGATTTGAAGATGTCACAGGGTGGCAGCAGTGAGATGTTCCACGCTATCGGCGCGTCCCTGCCCCAAGTCAACTTCCAGCCAGGCGTTCCGCTTACGGCCGGTTCCCACAGACCCGTAGCAGCATTGAGCTGGAAAGGAGCGCTGCATTTGGCGATCCAGTCTTTGGCTTCTGGTATCGAAAGATGCCAGCCAAGGTTCCATGTGGCGACCTTGAGGTCTCGAGCATAAGCGCCCGGACAAAATACCATGAATGCTGCAAGGATTGTCAAAATGCGCATCATCGATCTTCCCCTTTGATCGAACACCCATTTGATGGAGGCATCTTATACACAAAGCAGACGAATTCAATCTCCGGTGGAGAAAGAATTTTTAACTACAAAACAATGGGGTATCGCCACTTCACGACCTCGTTGAAGCTTGCGGGCCTGCCTCTGAGTGTGGCCCGACCTAGACCATTGGGTGGTATCGCTCGCTCAGCCGGTAGCCTAACCTCTCCTCATCGCTCGGTGCAGCAGGCGCAGAGCGAGGTCCCGATAATTTGCGAATCCACACCGAACACGTTGAACGCCGACTACATCGCGTGCGCGGAGCCGTGCGACGTCGCCCGCTTTGCACGAATTTGCAACGTTAGACTCGATTCAAAAAGCGTTCGGCGACATCCCAGTGCCTACCGTTGCGACCAGCTAGTACCGCAACCGCCAGAAACTCAGGTATAGGTTGGCACTGCCATTACCGTGTTTAAACGGGGAATGACCTCCAACCACGTTGTTGGATCGTCTGGCCACGACGACCTCTACGGAAACTGAATCGTGACGCTTCGTCTTTCGACAGCTGGCGCGTCCCGTATTCATCCACGGGAGTTTTTGGGTAGTTGAGGCCTTTTACACGAGCGCAATCACGCTGCAGCCGTCATTACGATAAGCCGACATAGAAGAGACGTACCATGGCCCGTTTCAGCGCCCGAGCAATCGAGAAACACATTCGAAAGAAACATCCCGGATGCCCAGACCATGCCATCGCCTTCTTCGTGAAAGAGATGGTAGACAGGGACTGGAGCGACGCTACCCTCGGAAAGGCCGTCGGTATAACGATGCAGACCACATTGCGGCACACTACGACTGACTACGACCAGTTACTGCTTGTCGGCGTGGAACGGAAGGAAGCCCTCCGGCGCGTACAGCCAAAAATTGACGCCTATCTAGGCTCATGGAAGACTCAACCCAGGCAACCTCTCGACGAGGAGCCGTTGAAAGCAACGGAGAACACGTAGCTTGCGGTTCACCAATACAGGCGGAGACACCCGAGCCGGGTGCTACATCTCCTTCATGGCGGCAGGCCTTGGCATCGGAGCCTGGGGAGGCTGTCTCCCGCTACTACTTCGCACCATGAGCCTCGACGAGGCTCAACTGGGCCAGATTTTGTTTGGGTTCGCGTCCGGGGCGATCGCTATGGTCATCCTCTTCGGTCAATTGATCGACCGTTTTAGCAAAACGTGGATCGGGTTGATCGGCTCAACCGCATTCGGGCTGGGCGTCTCCCTAATGCCGCTCTCGGAGACCTCCGGACAGCTAGCCCTCGTCGTGATCTTTGCCGGCGCAGGATTCGGAACGCTGGATGTGGCAATGAACACCCGTGCTTCGATCATCGAGCGGCAGGCGAACCGACCTATGATGTCGTCGTTCCATGCCATGTTCAGTATTGGCAATTTGCTTGGAGCGTTCTTGGTGGGGCAAATCATTTCTCACGGAGGAACTCTTCGCGTCTGCCTGGGGACTGCAGGCGCGCTGGCTATGTTGCTACCGCTGGTCGCTGCTTGGTCGACCACTGCCCTCTGGACGCAGCCGGCTACGATGGGTCCCAGTGATGGGGCCGTGCAAACTCCTGAAGCTCAGCCAAAGGCGACGCTCATCTTCGTCTATGGGTGTCTCGCATTGATGTTCGTGCTTGCCGAGGCAGGCATGATGGATTGGAGCGGAATTTTCGTGGTAAAGTATCTCTTCGCGACGGAAAGCATGGGTGCATATGCCTTTGGCATACTCACCGGAGCGGTTGCGATCGGACGGCTGCTTGGGGATCGGGTCGTACAGAGGATCGGCTTGATGCTGACGATTCAAATCGGCGGAGCGAGCTGTGCAGCCGCGGTGACCGCTATGCTAGCCATTGGAAGCGTCCCAGCCGCTCTAGTTGCCTTGGCAATTTGCGGGTTGGGAATGGCGAACATCAATCCATCTATTTTCGCGGCAACAGGACGCCTCGGTTTCCAAGCGACAGGCAAGGCCATGTCGGTTGTTAAAGCGATGGGATACTTCGGTCTCCTCGTTGGACCGGCTCTCCTTGGATTCCTCGCCAAGAACGAAGGCCTTCAGGTAAGCCTTTTGCTGGTAGCATCGGCATTTGCAGCGATTGCCGCGTTGAGCTTTTTAAGCAGAAAATGACGTCTGCGAAGAAGCCGACCAACGAAACGCACCTTAAAGTATACTCAGCGTCGATAGGTCGCCGCGTTCCAAGGCAGGAATGTTTGCCTCGATCTTCTCGATCGGCCAATCCCACCATGCGATTTGAAGAAGCTTTGCGATGACGTCGTCTTCAAAGCGCATCCGGATGACGGCGGCAGGGTTCCCGCCGACAATCGCGTAGGCAGGCACGTTCCGGGTAACGACCGACCCGGCCGCAACAATCGCGCCAGCACCTATATTCACTCCCGGCATAACGACGGCGTCATGGCCGATCCAGACATCGTTGCCGACCACCGTATCCTTTACAGGCAGGTCGTTGTACCCAAACGTTTCCGGTCTAAAAATCCTGAATGGGAACGTCGTTACACCCCACATCGGATGGTTCGCTGAGCTGGTGATAAAGTAGCTTCCACGTGCGATCTGGACGAACTTGCCGATAATCAGCTTTTCCCGACTGCCCCGGAAGAGATATGGCGCAAGAATCTCTTCGGTCTCGCTGAGCTTCCCATAGTGCGTGAAGTACGTGTAATCGCCGATTTCCATCCGGGGGTGATTGACCACGTTCTTCAAGAAGATCGTGGTGCGAGAAACCGTGCCATCGGGGTGCGTGATCGGGAAGATGCTGTCGGCATCGATGAAAGGCATGTTGCGGACCCTAGTTTGAAAGGAGGCAGCGCGTAGCCGCTATAGCTTCAGGGGAAATCTACGGTGAAATGCCGATAGAGGCGAGCCGCAATCTTGGGCGCTTCAGGCCTGTCCGCTGGCCAGCGTCCCCTGGACCACCGAAACCAGCCGGTCCCCATCGAAGGGCTTTCGCAGAAAACCACCAGCGCCTTTGGCCCGTTCCTCGTCTACGATCTCGTGACGACCAGTGATCAACAAAACCGGGAGGTCTGGGTTCGCGTTGCGGACAGCGTCTCGCAGCTCGAAGCCGTCGAGCCCGGGCATTCCGATGTCAGTGATCAGCAAATCCACACCTTCAAAGCCGGCGGTCAAAAATGAGGCAACGGAAATGAAAGTGCGGGTGTCATACGCCGCCGATTCCAAGAGATCGGACAACGAGGCAAGCACGTTCGGATCATTGTCGACGATCGCGATCAAAGGCGGGTTCGGCATTTCTCTACCTCGACAGGCGGGTCAGGACGTTGCCACGACATCGAGTGGCATGGTGAAAACGAAACACGCTCCGTGCGGTTCGTTCTTTTCGGCCCATAACTGCCCGCCGTGGGACTCGACGATCGAGCGAGAGATGGCAAGCCCCATCCCCATCCCCTGCCCCTTGGTCGTAAAGAACGGTTCGAAAATCTTGTCGGGAAACTCGACACCCGGACCCTGATCTCTAACTTCGATCCGCGCCATCTCCCTCTCGCGGAACACTCGAACCTCCAGGAGCCGGCCACTCTCTACCGAGGCCATCGCATCCATGCCGTTGCGCATGAGGTTTATGAGTACCTGCTGAATTTGGACCCGATCGAACGCCGCGGGCCGTAGGCCGTTCTCGATTTCGACAACCGTCTTGACGCTACGGCGTCCGGCCTCCTCAGACACCAGGTCACGAGCCAACCTCACGACAGCGGCTAGCTCTGTGCTGTTCCGCTGGTCCGTCGATTGCTTGAACAGTGCGCGAATACGGCTCACGACATCCGCCGCGGTATTCGCGCTTTGGAGGATGCGGTCCAATGATCTCTGAGCGCGCTCGATGTTTGGGGGTTCGGCGGTAAGCCAGCGCTGGCAGGCGCTGGAATAGTTGACCACCGCTGAAAGAGGCTGGTTGACCTCATGCGCGATCGAGGCCGACAATTCGGCAAGACTTGCCGCCTGGCTGGACCTTGCGAGCTGCTCCTGGGCTCTGATCAGTTCCTCCTGGGATCGAATCTGATCCTCGACATCCAGGCAAATGCCGTTCCACTGTATGATTTCACCAGAGTCATTTCGCATAGCCGAAGCGCGATTTTCCACCCAACGGTAGACGCCATCGAAACGCCTTAGACGGTGGCGCAGCGAGTAAGGTTCACCGGTGGCAAGGGAACGAGCGTATTGTTCCTCTGTCGCAGCAAGGTCGTCGGGGTGGATCAGCGATTTAAATGTGCCGCCGGGTACAGCCAGAGCGCTATTTTCCGCGACGTCATCGCCCAGGTACTCGTGTAGTCGCCGGCTACGATAGATATGCTCCCCGTTCGGCGATGCGCAATAGATCAGCCCAGGCAGGGTCTCGACAAGTTGCTGCAGGTGGCGCTCGCGCTCACGCAGTGCCGCTTCGGTTCGTTTGTAGACATCGATGTCCAGCGCCGTGCCGTACCAACCGGTGATGCGACCGCGTTTGTCGAACGTCGGTCGAGCCGCGGCCCGGTGCCACACGAACGCGCCATTGGCACGGAGAACCCGGTATTCGAAGTTCCAGTGCTCGCCGGACTTGAGCGCTCGTCGGAGGGTTTCGCCGGCTCTTTCGCTGTCATCAGGATGTGTGCCGCGCTGCCAGCCTTGCCGGCCGCCTTCCAGGAAAGGCTTTCCGTCGAGAAGGACGTTCAGGTCGACAAGGGTCATGGCAATCGAGGTCTGTGCGGTCGGAGTCGCATATGTGAATTGCCCGGTCGCGTCGATCGCCCAAGCGCCTCCGTACAGCTTCTCAATGGCAAGAGCCGCCTGAACGGCATCCCCGGTGGTTCCAATCGAGCTGGCGACGGTCCACGGCTCATCCTGCCGAGCCACTGCCGGATCGATATCGGCGTTTACACCATAGTCGGGCTCGACGCGGAACTCGACCCACCGGTAGCTACCGTCCTCTTGAAGCTGCCGGTAACTGCTGATCTGCGGAATCCCGTGGAAGAATGCCCGCGCCGCCGCTTGCTCGACGGTGGGTCGGTCATGAGGATGAACCTGATCCATTGGAGGAAGCACATCCTGCGACGGAAAATCGGCGACGTTGTCCGCCGGCTCCGCACGGGTCGGCGGGCTCACGTCGATTACCGAACCGTACCATCCCGTAATCGTGCCGTGCTCATTGCGTGTCGGCTGGCCGCTGCACCGTGCCCAGGCATACGTGCCGGTCGAGCGAAGCATCCTGTGCTCGACATTGTAGTGCTCACCCGTCTTCAACGCTCTTTGCCAGGCGTCAGTGGCGGCAGGGTAGTCATCCGCATGGACGAGCCTGCCCCACCCAGGACCGCCGTCGTCCGACGAATTCAGAGCTTCCAGGCTCGTTCCGAAAAACTCCAGTGCTGCCGGTGTAAGGTATGCGAAAACACCTTGAGCATCTGCAGCCCATGCATTGCCGTTGACCCGTTCAACCAGTTTGGCGGCGGAGACCGCATCCACATTGCCCGGCGTCGATGATGTATCAGCCATCGTTGATGCTCCGGCGAAACTCCATATCCCTCAAACTCAATCTCTTCTCATTCGACGTCGCCATTCGCCGGTTCGCCTCCAGAGGTTCCACGGGCCATCCGAGGCCCTTTCTATATGGAAGCAAAGAGCAAGAACACCCTGACCTACCGGCGCTGGACGTCTCTTTCGAATCCAGTCGGCGATCAATTCTTCGCAAGCTCGCATGGGATACGTCCAGTCGGGATTTGGACTGTCTTCCCGCTCCTTCCGCAAACGCGCCAACTATACGCAAGTTTGGCTGGCGCAAGTCGGGCGCGTTTGAGAACGCTTTAACGCCCCTGCTACCGCAATCCCTTAGGAGAAAGCCATGACCTCTCGTTTGATCTCGACCTTATTCGCATGCTTCGTCGCATCGCCGGCCTTTGCCGGTGGAACCGGCCCTCAACCGGCCGAGCCAGCGGCCCAGAGCTTCACGCTCGGTGAATTCCGCATCACCTCATTGAGAGATGCGTTGAATATCGTACCGAACGACGGCTCGATATTCGGCGCTAATGTGGGGCCGAAGGCGGTAACCGAGGTCCTGTCGAGGGCCGGAGGACCCGGCGAAACAATCAACCTGTCGGTTGATGCCCTTCTCGCACAGAAAGGAAGCGAAGCTATTCTCCTCGACACTGGGTTAGGTCCGGCCATCCCTGGGGCCCTTCCAGGTAGTCTCTCACTTGCGGGTGTCTCGCCCGACCAGGTCACGCGGGTATTGATAACCCACGTCCATGGTGACCATGTTGGTGGTCTCGTCACCAAAGAGGGAAACCCGGCATTCAAGAACGCCGTCGTGATGATTTCTGGCCCGGACTGGAAATGGCTCCAGCAGCAACCTGAAATGGCAAAACTTTGCAATGCCATCGCATCGCAGGTGAAGACATTCGCCCCAGGAGACGGCGTCTCGACTGGCATCACATCGGTACAGATACCGGGCCACACGCCTGGCCACGTTGGATATCTGATTGAGTCCAAAGGCCAGTCGCTATTGGACGTGGGCGACACGGTTCACAGCTCCGTCGTTTCCCTTGCAGAGCCTGACTGGGATATGGGGTACGATAACGATCGTGTGGTTGGACGGACTAGCCGACGAGACGTTCTGACGAAGCTCGCTGCCGATCACCAATTGGTTTTCGCTCCCCATTTCCCCTACCCAGGGCTTGGATGGATCGGTTCAAAGGGCGATCAGTTCGAATGGCTTCCTAAGAAGTAGGAAGGCCCCATATCGCAGAATGAAGTAGTCGGGCGCGGACCTACATCGCCGCGCCCGCTAGTGACTGCGCTTCCCAACCATGGTGACGTGCTAGTCTACGCGGATACTCTGCTCCATTGCGTAGCACTGGTCCCAAATAAACGTGTCGAACGCGGCCAGAATGCCCATCCATTTCGGCGTCATCGACGCGACACACTGTCCGGCAACGCGCGCCGTATAATCGCCGACCAAGGCCCACGCGTTGACCGCCTCGGCCTGAGGGAGATTGATGCCGTAGGGTTGGCTCTGCAATGCAGCGCTCACGGCGGCCTTGATATCGTCGTCAAACTCGATCTGCAGTTTGACGTCCGCGTGTGTGCCGATGCGACTCACATGGCCGCCAACGAGTTTTTCAAATGGGTGCTTGTCGAGGTCGCGCACCTGCTGAAAATAGCCCGGCACATCCTGGGCAACGCCAAATCGGCGATACGGCATCCAGCCGGGGAAGACCACGTCCACGAACATGAGCACTTTCTGCGACCGAGCGTAAATCATTATATTGCCCGGCTCATGGCCATTGCCTGGATAAGACAGCTCGAGAACCTGCGGTCCGAGCCTGAGCGTGTACTGATCTGAGAAGGTAACCGTCGGTATCGGACGCTGTGGGTCAGCGTCACGTTCCAACAATCGCTTTGTCGCCGCGTGAGCGATGATGACCGGCGTTCCCCCGAGCCCGCCCGCACCACCGATGTGGTCGGCATGCGCGTGACTGTAGATGAGATGGGTGATGGGCTTGTCCGTGACCTCGGCGATGGCTTGCTTGAGCTTGCGGGCATAGGATGGCGGAGCATCAACGACGACAACACCTGTGTCGTAGACCATGAACATTGACTGGTAGGAGTTGTCGGTGACCATGTAGAGCCCTGCCCCAAGGCTTTCGATCCGATAGCCTTTCGCTTGGTCGATCTCGGGTCCACGCGCCGCAGCGGGAATTTTCATGAAGGTCGCGGGTCTGGTTCCGATCGGCGCAATCCCGTAGGCTTCACTTGTCGTGCCGTTCTGCCCTTCCTGCGCCTGCATCGGTGCCGACATCAAAATCGCGGCAACCAGAGAAATGGTTTGGGCAAGTTTAGTCTTCGAGAGACACTCAAGTTTCATGGGAGGGTCCTTGGTCATCAGGCGCTCCCGAAAACCGGGCAAGAGCGATCCGCTTATCGCGCTCTGGATCGCCCCAAGACGGTGCGAACAACCCTGACGACAAAAATGGCTGGTGATAAGGAAACGGGCGAGATGACATCGCTGTCCAATCTCGCCCGAAGACGCAGAAAATAGAGGCTGACGGTTTCCGGAAGCGGAAACGATCCGGACGGCTACGCTTGGGAAGCGAGCCAGGCCTCGAAGGTGATGGAGCCGAGTTTGGGCTCAGTGCCGACAGGTACCAACGAGTTCGGTTCGAGCCTTGAGCCGAAGTAGCTGGCTTCGGGGTCACCAACGACCTTACTACCGTTCCCCTTCGCCTTCAGATACGACGTCATGACGTCGACTGTCCTGAAGGCCTCGGGCCCGGCAACGTCGTTGGTCTGGTTCTGAGCTTTCTCCAGCGCTGCCTCGGCGACGAACTTCGCGACGTCCTCCGCGGCTATCGGCTGCAAGTAGGCGGTGGAGACCGTAACAACGTCGCCCTGCGTCGAGGTGTACGCGATGGCGTCCAGGAATTCCAGGAACTGAGTGGCGCGTACGATCGTGAAAGGCACACCCGACGCATTGATGATCTCCTCCTGAGCCAGCTTGGCCTTGAAGTAGGAGTTCGTCGGAAGCCGATCGATGCCGACAACTGACAACGCGACCCAATGCTTGACGCCGGCACTCTTTGCTTCGCGAGCGATGTTCGTCGAGGATTTCGTGAAGAAATCGAGGACGGCGGCTTCCTCGAAGGACGGCGAGTTAGGCACGTCGACAATGACATCGACTCCTTCCAGGCTCGCGGCAAGCCCCTCGCCCGTCACTGTGTCGATACCGGTTCGACGCGATGCGGCGATTACCTCGTGTCCAGCATCCTGTAGAATTTTGCAGACTTGCGAGCCGATAAGGCCACTTCCACCGACAACCAACGCTTTCATTGTAAACTCCCATGAGCCAGCTTATGCTTCGAAATGTGAAAACGCGAAGGTGTCCAGCGCGCTCACATTGCATCGTCCCAGAACAATGGGTCAGGCATTAGAAATCCACCTATACCTTGGTTTACTAACGCGTCTCGCCTTGACCGGGCTTAAACTTACTTCACATAACAGCGTGAGTTCCGAGCTTTGATCGGGCAACAAAAAGTCGAGACCTGATCCGCAATCAGGCTTTGCGTTTACAACCATGTCTTTATACGAGAAGCACATGTCCCTTGAGGGCCTATTCGACAGACTCGACGACCTAGACCCAGGTTCCCTTCTGATCGATATGATGGACGAGTTTCAGAACGCGTTGCCAGTTGGGTCGGAGTACGAAGCGTCCGCTTTGCGCGTCAGTGTGGAAACGGCCAAATGGAGCGCACGACAAAATCCCGACGTCGCTGTCAGGTACTGCCGTGAGCTCGATTGGAACCCGCGTGACCTGGCCGTGATGATGATCATGCAATGCTCCAACGTCTCAATGACCAGCGGAGAATTCATCTCGACGCGGGGTGTTTTGACGGCGCAGGGAGAAGGCTTCCGTGTCGTCACGGAGCACTGCCTGCGTGTGCTCGTGGAGAATGGCCGGATCACCCAGGAGATCGCGGAGATCGAGAGGGGAGAATTGGAGGCCGACATTCGGGAGACCGATCCAGTCTTGGGGCCGTCTTACAGATCATAGCGGTCAGCGTTCGCCGCAAATCCTCTGGATATCGAGACTGACGGGCTTTCCCTGCCTGTCCTCCGAAGGCTACGAGCCACCAGCTCTCTAACTCGATCTCTTCAGAGCCAATCTCCGATAGCGACGAATCTCGTGCGGAACCTTGTGCGCCGACGAAGGCCATAGAACCTAAGTTTGGATTACCCGGCGTCGAAGCGCCCTGTAGCGTTTTCCTGCCATCTGCGGGGTCCTGGCCAGTCGGGCCGAGAGATTCCCGCCCTCGCAACCATACGCAAACTGCATCATGGCGAGGAGAAGCGATTGGCCAAGCGTCGAACCAACACAGGAGTGCGTTATGTCGCAAGCACCAACCGAAAACCATCCGTCGGCTGTCAAGCAGCTGAAAGTACCGGCGGAAACAACTTTCCATCCCGGCAAGAAGGGAGCCGAGGAGCTGGTGCCCTCGCGCTACGCCCTCAAGATCGGTGATATCGACGTCATGGTCGTCAGCGACGGCGTCCTGCCCTTGCCGACGGAAATGATGGGGCACAACGCCGATGCCACCGTCCGTGCGAACTGGATGGCCGACATGTTCCTGCCGCCGGACGCCTTCGATTGGCCGCTCAACGCGGTCGTCGTAAAGAGCGGTGACAAGACCATTCTCATCGACGCCGGCCTTGGCCTCGATCCGAACCTGAACCTTCCGCGCGCCGGTCAGTTGATCCAGCGCCTGCAAGCGGCCGACATCGACTTGGGCTCGGTGACGGACATCGTCCTGACCCACATGCACATGGACCACGTTGGCGGACTCGTCGTCGGCGGTATCAAGGAACGCCTTCGTCCTGACCTGCGTATCCACGTTGCGCAGGCGGAAGTCGATTTCTGGGAAAACCCCGACTTCACGAAGACGCGCATGCCGGACGGTTTCCCGAACGCACTTCGCGCGACGGCCAAGCAGTTTCTGGCCGACTACCGCGGCAACCTCCGGACCTTCAAGGACGAACAGGAAGTCGCTCCCGGTGTAACCGCCCACCGCACAGGCGGCCACACACCGGGCCACAGCATCATCCGCGTCGCCTCGGGCGATGAAGCTCTGACATTCGCCGGTGATGCCATCTTCGCCGTCGGCTTCGATCAGCCCGAATGGTTCAACGGTTTCGAACACGATCCCGAGGAGGCCGCCCGTGTCCGTGTCAAGCTCCTGCACAAACTCGCCGGCACCGGTGAGCTTCTCGTCGCCACCCACCTGCCTTTCCCTTCCCTCGGCCGTGTCGCCGTCGCCGGCGACGCGTTCCGTTGGGTCCCTGTCTTCTGGGATTACTGATAAAGTCACCAATCCCGAGACTTCGGAGCAAACGGCCACGGCACTCCCTCCCTCCAAGCGAGGTGCGTGCGGCGGCATTTGCGGCAGCAGTAGCTGTCCGAGGTTCAGAGCAAGCTCGGATGCCCGGCAATAGCCGGGCATCCTTTCTCGTTTCCGCTAGACGTTCCAACTCTGCTCGCCATCCGCCAACGAGGTTCATCCGAGGTCAGAAGTGGTTCCGGAACTTTGCGAGGTTTTCATTCATGAAGCGATTGGCAACGTGCTGCTGCGGCGAACTCAAAGCGATCACTGATGCGTCACCGGTCATGGTCGCTCTCTGCCATTGCCGATCCTGTCAGCGCCGGACCGGCTCCGCCTTCGGTGTGGCGGTGCTGTTCAATTCAGAAAATGTAGAATGCTCCGGCCAGGCAAGCTCCTATACGAGGGCCGGAGACAGCGGCCACGACGTGACTTTCCAATTCTGTCCATCATGCGGCACGACCGTATATTGGATGCCGGATGCCTACCCAGGGCTAACGGCCGTCGGTCTCGGCTGTTTTGAAGATGCGTCCGGCCTTGAGCCTGAGAAGGTCGTATACGGCCATTTGCGGCATCCGTGGGTAAACTTCCAATCGGAACTATGACGCTGGTGGGTTCAGGCCACCTCTCGAGTGCCGAACTCATTCGAGTTCGGCACTCCAGACGGCCACGACTAATGCAACTCCCTGTCATTCAAGCGAGGTCGAAGGCCGCACTTACGATGATCTTGACGCCGTCACCGACGATGGGATACTTGGCGCTAATCCCGAACTCTGTTCGACTGATAGTCGCCGAAGCTTCGAAGCCGATCGTCGGCGCTCCCTTGAATGGGTTGGTTCCAGCTCCGATAAAATCGATTCCAAAGGCGACACGCTTGGAAATCCCATGTAGCGTGAAATCACCCTCGAATACGGCTCGACCGTCGCTGGTCAGTTTGAGCCCGCTCCCAGCCAAGATGATGCTGGGATACCTTTCCGCATCGAACCACTCGGCGCTACGCAACTCTTCGTCGAGGTGGCTGCTGTTGGTCCTCACCTGTCCGGTCGGCACCTTGACCTGAAGCGACGTATCGTTCGGGCGCTGAGGGTCGATTTCCAGCCAACCGGTCGGCCCCATGAACTCTCCCCAATAGTTGCTCACCCCGAAATGCCTGACCTTGAAAAGGACCCTGGTGTGCATTGAATCGACCACGTAGCGGCCCGCAACAATCTTGCGGGAATTCGTGTCAATATTCAGTGTCGCCGGCATGCTGTCGGTCATGGCTGAGCCCTTTCGAAATCGACTATTTGGACGTCACGACCGACGACCAACTGGTCTCGAAATTTAAACAGCTGTTCGTTGAGGGCGTCAGACAAACAATAGTTTGTGTTGACGTAGACCTCACTTGCCAGACGCCAGCATCAGAACGACCGCCCCAACACCTCGGCGTTCAAATACGCCGAGGGTGGCATCGATGCGATAGTCGCAGACACCACCTCTTCCCGAACAGACTGGAGGGATGTGACCATGCGGTAGTAGGCATCCACGAGAGGCAGGTCCTCCCAAAGAATTCCAAGCCCGAGGTACCGTAGCCTGACGAGGCTCACGCCCCAGAAGATATCGGCAAGCGTCAGACTGTCGGAGCATAGCCAATCCGTCTTGCTTTGCTGAAGATCGACGTTGAGCTGCACGAGGCGGTCTCGTGCCGATTTCCGAATTGCCGTCTGGAAAGCGGGATCGTACTGCAGCGCCTTTCCCCCGCTTTCCTTTGAAATCTTTGCCCGGTAGGCCTGGGCTATTTCAGGGTCGTCCGAGTGACGGACAACAAGAGCGCCAAGCGCCTCGAGCTTCTCGTCGTACACCGTTCTCATGGCTTCCTTGATCTGAGGAGGACGGCGATCCCCCTCAGGATTGAACCCATAGAGAAGGCCCGGATGCGGGGTAAGGTCCACGGCCTCAAGCTGTCGCAGCACCTGTTGCCTCTGTGCCGCCGCTGCCGGCATCAGCGGCTCTGCGCCAGGTAGAGCCGCGTCGATGTGAACGCATATACGCAGGGAGTCCACGATGACCTCCCCTGTTCCGAGATCGACGAGCGTCGGCACGGCACAGGCGTCCAATCCGCACGTCGAGACCGACGACATGCCCGAGTATCCATCTGCCAGGGTGACTGCAGCTGCGGCCTGCCCGAAACTTCGTAGGCGGACATAGTCGGAACCATAATTTTCCGCCGCGACCAGTGCGCCGTTTTGATCACGGCTCGCTAGGATCAGCATTTCGTTCGATTCATAGGCTGCGCCCCGCTGAGAAAGTGTGGCCCTCACCTTTTGTGAACAGAACGACATAGCCGCATGGAAAAGGACGAACCGGCCGGCAGCCTCCCCTTTAGGGCGACGCTGTACTCCTGCCCGCTCGCTATCCGCTATGCAGGCCCTCGCACGCGCTATCAATGAATCCAATTGAACGCTTTCCATGCCAATCTCCGATGCCGCGCATGGATGACCGCTCGCCGTTGGCGATCTCAAGGCGACTTGTTGTCGTTGAACGAGGTGTTCGCCAGCTGCGAGGCTGGCGTATTGTTGTCAGGCTACCAAGCCCCGTGCCGTCCAAACTTCAGGAAACGGAATTTCCCACATGGTGGGGAGGAGCCACTGGATTGCATCGACGCCGTGATACGCCGGCCGCGAGCCGAATGTACGACGTGTTGCCATAAGGTGGAGGTACTTCCAGTTCGTGAATTCCACCGCGATGTCGGCAAGTAGCTCGGCACAGGTGCGCCAGTGATCCGCCGGATCATCGCGTCGGTAGATTTCCGCCCAAATGGCTTCGATTTCCTTGTTCGGCTTGTAAGCCGCAGCGTGGTCGGGCTTGAGGTAGGCTTCAGGAACAGCCTTCCCGTCACGCGCCAGCGCCGCCAGGATGTCGTCATAAAGACTGGGCGAGTTGAGCCGTTCCGTCAGCTGCTTGTGCCTCTGCGGCTGCGGCTCGAAGTGTTCAAGCGACGGACGGTCCTTCACCCCGAGAAGAAAAGTCATTTCGCGGAACGTCCATCCCTGGAGCGCGGTATCCTTGCCGTGCCTCGCACCCAGACCCTTGAGGATTGGCATCAGTTCCGCCGGCGTAAGCCACGAGAGCGAGCGCCAGTTGGCGTTGAATGCCTCCATGTGGCTGACGATACGTCGGAGGACGCGATTGGCCGCAGCGATGCGATCGCCGCGAAATTCAGTCTGCGCGGTCACCAGCTCCCGGGTGATCAGCGCCCAGTAGATTTCGCTGATTTGGACGTTGGCCAGGAATGCCGGCTCTGCCGGACTGTCGCTGACGAAGTCCTGGAGGGTGTGAAGGACCTCGGTCTGGACGTATCTGCTGTAAGGCGTGTGGCCGTCGCCTACGATCGGCTGGTTTGTCCCGGTATCGCTCATTGTTCCGTCCTCTTATTGGCTTATCGCTGCCGGCTGATTACATCCGGTCGGGCCAGCGTAGGACCAATTATCAAGGTCGGACAGGCGGCGGTTCTTCGACTGTGCGTTCAAAAAGCTGAACGATAAACCAGTGGAGAACATGCGGCCGACAAACGGCCGCATGCATAGGCGATTGCTTACACGAGACCTGCCTTGTCGAGCCCGAACGCCTTGTCGGCGGAGCCAGGTACCGCGCGGAACGCGACGCTCGCGCGGTTCCAGCTGTTGATGACCATGATCTGGAACGTCAGGTCGGAGATTTCCTTCTCGGAAAGCTGTCCGCGAACCTTCTCGTAGATTTCGTCGGAGACGCCGCCTTCCGGGAGCTTCGTCAGTGCTTCGGTCCATGCGAGCGCGGCGCGCTCGCGGGGGCTGAACAAGGTCGACTCGCGCCATGCCGCGAGATGGTAGAGACGCAGTTCACGTTCGCCGTGGATTTTGGCTTCCTTGGAATGCATGTCGAGGCAGAATGCGCATCCGTTGATCTGGGAGGCGCGAATGTCAACCAGGTCAAGGATGGACTGCTCGATGGAGCCCTTCTGCACTTCCATGCTGAATCCCATGAGGCTCTTGAAAAGCTCGGGAGAAACCTGCGCGTAATTGATCCGCTGTGTCATCGTCTTCTTCCACTTTGATTTCGTTGATTACCCGCTCGACCGAGAGGTCCGCGGGGCAAACAAATCGTGGGTCACGACGCGCAATCGGGATAGCTATACACGCGTTGGGGTTTAACGCGAGGCACGGTTCCGGCAGCGCAAAAGCGCCGCCGGAACCGTCGGTCTAAGCTGCCATGAGTTCAGTCGTCGGTCCGAAAAACTCATAGTGAATACGGTCGGGATGGATACCCGCCTTTAACAGCCCCGGAACCAGTGCCGCGAGGAAGCCCTTGGGACCGCAGAGGTAGAAATCTGCCGCTTCGAAGGGCGTATTCTGCTTCAACCAATCCACGGTGACGAAGCCGTCATGATCATGAGACAGCCCTACCGCATCGTCGGCGTGCGGCTCGCTGTAGAAGGTCTGCACCGTCGCGCGGCCGTGATCGGCCGCCAGTGAGCGAACATGCCGGTCCATGGCGTGGGTCTGGCTGTTCAACGCCGCGTGCACGAAGTGGGTCTCCAGTTCTGGGTACTCGGTCGAAATGGCCTCGAGAATACTCACCATCGGCGTCAATCCGACACCACCCGACAGCAGCACGACCGGACGCTGAGGCTCTTCCGGTAGATAGAAGTCGCCAGCCGGAGGTGTGACTTCGAGCAACGCGCCGACGTCCATCCGGTCATGGAGGTATTTCGAGGCACCCTGCCCGTTCACCTCTCTCTTGACGGATATGCGATAGGTCTCATTGTTTGGCGCGCTAGATATCGAGTAGTTGCGCTTCACCGTCTCCCCAGGAGCGATCGGGAGCCTGATCGTCAGGTATTGCCCGGGCTTCTGCCTGATGACGGGCCGGCCATCGACAGGTCGCAGGACAAACGAGGTCACCACGCTGCTCTCCCTGATCTTCGCCTCGATCCTGAACGAGCGCCATCCGTTCCAGCCCCCGGTCTGCGCCTCCAGCTGCGTCCGGATTTCGAGCTCCCGCTCCTTGAGGATATCCGCTAGAAACCAGTACGCCTCTCCCCACGCTTGGAGCAGTTCCGCAGTCGCGGCCTCTCCCAGCACATCCTCGATCGCCGACAGCAGTGCTTTGGCGACGAAAGGATAGTGCTCGGGCAGGATGTGATAGCCGATATGCTTATGGGCAATCCTCTCGACAACGGGAACAAGCGCCCCGAGGTTTTCGATATTCTGTGCGTAGGCCAATATCGCTCCGGCGAGCGCCTTTACCTGCGACCCTCCCTCGCCCTGGTTGGCATGATTGAACAACTCCCGGATGTGATCGTCCTGGAAGAGGATGGAATACATACGCCGGGTGATATCCGACCCGTGGGCCGCGAGCGCGGGAACACTGAGTTTGACGAGTTCTATCGTCCGTGGCGACAGCGGTTTGGGCATGGGTTTTCCTTTCGTTTCAATAGGCCAGCGAGGCCGGGTTTTCGTCGTAGAATTCAAAGGTGAGCGCGACCGGACCTACGATCTCAAGACGGTGCGGCTTGTTTGGATGAACCAAGGCCGGTGTGCCCGCGCGCGTTACGTGGCCTACGGATGTCTCGCCGCCGAAGAAAAGGATTTCACCGGCGTGGACGCGAAGGATGCCCCAAGTGCCATGGTCGAGACGGTGTTCTCTCAGAAGCACCGCGGGCATGTTCCCTTCCGTGAATTCAGGCGACGTCTTGAAGGGGCGTAGTGCCGAGCTTGGCGCGTTCGCCCTAGACCCGGGAAACATTGTCGTCCGAAACCGTGTTGCAATCCTCGCAGCCTTGGCCTGGAGCACAGAGGCGTCTTGTGCAGAGAGCAGCTCGTCGGTCGTCTCTCTCCACAACAGCAGCCATCGGTCAAACAGCTCCGGCCTGAACAGGTCCGCATGGACCAAATGCATGGCGAGAGGATTTCCCTTGTACTGTCCCGTCATCAAAATGACCGACGCCCAAAACTCGCTGATCCTGGCGAGGTGTTCGTCCCAGTCTTCAACAACCGAAAAAACCGGCGCGAGCTCATGGTCGATACGAACACGATCGTAGAACTGCCGAACCACCTGTTCGATTTTGCGCTGGTCGAGCCCATCCATGACTTCGCTCCTAAAACATTCATCTGAAATGCATGTATATCCTCGATGCGAAACATGCTATTCAAATGCATGTTTTTGGCATGGTCCTTTTTGACGCAGGAGCATCGATGCGCCTCACCCGGTACACAGACTACGCGATCCGCGTCTTGATTTTTCTGGGCGCTCGAGAAGGAGAAATGTCTTCGATCCGTTCTATAGCCACGGCCTTCTCGATCTCGCAGAACCATCTGATGAAAGTCGTCCAAGACCTTGCCGCAGCCGGCTTCATCGATTCAGTTCGCGGGCGCAATGGCGGCATTCGGCTTTCCCGACACGCAACCGACATCAACCTTGGAGCACTGCTCCGGCATACCGAAGGCCTTACCGATTTGTTGGATTGCCCCTCATGCATGGTCAGAGGCGGATGCGGGATGCCAAGCATCTTGTCCGAAGCCACGGCTGCTTTTATCGGGGTCTTCGACAAGTACACCGTTGCCGACCTGGTACAACGCAGGGAGCTCCTACGCTCACTTCTCGCGGCGTGAACGCGCTCGCATTACCCGCCCCAACAATATGGTTACAATCGTCACACAAATACCTACCCAAATGCTCGAACTTTTCAAATTAAACCATTGATAAAACTTGATTAAATATCGAGATGCTCTAGCTCTCTGAATTGAATTTTCGCTCATAATTTCCAGCCAGACGCAAGCTCCTCTGCCTAGCCGTTGGACGCGCAACGGAGATTGCACACTCCGTTAGGCTGATAGCAACGAGGTCATGCCTTCGCGTCTGTTCCGACGCCCGCCCCTACGGAGCGTCGGAACAGCCACTTCATTCTCGAAGCACGATGGAAGGTTAGCCTCATGATTTCCGCGCTATCGCTCGCCCGCAGCTATTCCGCACGCCTTGCACTTGGCGTCCTGCAAAGCAACTCGACGAAAGAGACCGACACAAGTCCCGCGTCGAAGCTGCTAAGTTCGCTCGGGTTCCAGGACACGACATCCACCCGCCTTGATTCCAAGACCCTGTCCGTCATCCTACAGGCCCTGCAGAACCAAAGCGAAGGTTCGTCCGCCGGCGGCTCCCAACAGCACGCGACGGCCACAATCGGCTCGAGGGATTTCATGACGAATCTCAAAGCTCGACTGACCGATGGCGGCAGTGATCCGATGAGCTACGTCAATGACCAAGCGATGCTCCAGGCGCTGAAGGATGGGACCCTTACCGTCACTAATCCGGCCACCGGAGAAACATCGACGGCGTACGACCCCGCCAACGCGAAGAGCGGGTCGAAAACGGAGAAGGCCGAACCGAAGGCCTGGAACAAATTTCTGGACGAGCACCTCAAGCGAGATGCCAATGGCAACTTCGTAAAGTCGCCGGACGGCTCCTATGTCGACGCCAAGACGGGACAGAACGCCTACTTCGACAAAGTCGACGAGAATTACGTCTATTTCACCTGGCCCGGCAAAATGTCGGCCCACGTCTAGCGGCGGACTAAGCCCGGTGCGGATTGCCGTAAACGCATGCGGAGGGAAACAGCGCAATAGAACGTTGGTTTACCTCCGTTTGGGGGCGCGGATCGTGTAGCTTCGGTCAATGTTGCCCACCAACACTACCGCGTTGTCCGACCTGACCTCCGAAGCGGAAGCATCGTTCGCCGCCTCGATAGCTGCCAATGTCCTCGCCGATGCTCCGCTGGTAGCCAAGCGGCTTCACTCCGAGGCGGAGCGGCAGTGGTATCGGGTCAGCGGAGCGAGCGGGCAGTCGGTACTCGTCCTCGCCGCAAATACTGACCCAGACATCAAGTGGCTTGAAGCGGTATCTCGAGAGTACGATCTCCTCAGCGCTTTCCCGAAAAATCAGGGCATTCTCCATCCGGTAGGCAACGGAACAGGCGCACAGCGGCTGGGAATGGTTCTGCACGATCCCGGCGGCGTCCCACTGTGCCGGGATTTCGGTACCCAAGAGTGGGAACGACTTTCCACCGGCGAAAGGCTGAACGTGATATGTCAGACAGCCAAGGCGGTGCGACTCGTCCACGAGAGCGGGCTGATCCATGGTGACATCCGGCCTGAGAATTGCTTTTTGAAGGCAACAGGTGAGATCGCCCTGACCGGCTTCGGGCGAGCGGGACGGCTCCGCGCCGCGTCGACGCCATTTCCCGGCGTTTCGTTGGGAGCGCCCGCCTACATGTCGCCCGAGGAGACCGGGCGAACCAACCACCATCCCGACCATCGTAGCGACCTCTACAGTCTCGGTGTGACAGTGTACGAACTGTTGACGGGAGCCCTGCCCTTCGCAGCGGTCGACGCCCTGGGATGGGCCCATCGCCATCTAACGAGCCTAGCGCCAAAGCCCAGCGCCAGGAACCACGGCCTTCCTCCGCAAATCGACGCAATCGTGCTCAAATTATTGGAGAAGAACCCGGAGCAGCGATACCAGTCGGCTCGGGCGGCGGAGAGTGACCTACAGCGCTGCCTGACGGAATGGTCGTCGGTAGGCAAGGTCGATCGATTTCCGGTTGCCCGCGGCGACCTGTTCCGTCACTCCGGCTACGAGGCAACCTTGTACGGCCGCGACGTCGCTCGCCAACGCCTCCTGAACTCAGCGGAACGAGTAGCCGCCGGCGGTGAGAGTGAGCTCATCCTCGTGACGGGACCGGCCGGGATCGGGAAGTCGTCACTGGTCGCCGGCGTTCATCAGACTCTCGTGGGCCGAGGGTTTCTCTTCGCCCAAGGGAAATTTGATCAAAACAGATGGGAAACGCCGTATTCCACAATCGTCCAGGCTTTTCGAGGCCTTGTTCGACAGTTGTTGGCGAAAGACGAGCTCGAGCTTGAAGAGTGGAGGACAAGCTTCACCAAAGCACTCGGGGACAACGCCGGCTTGATGGTCGATCTCGTCCCTGAACTGGCACACGTCATCGGCGGTAGTTCAACCACCATCATCGCCGAGCTCACGACGGCTGCGGCGCGTTTTAGATACCTATTCAAAGCATTCCTCAGTGTCTTCGCCACCGCCGCGCATCCGCTCGTAATATTCGTCGACGATTTGCAATGGCTGGACCCAGCGACCCTGGAGTTGATCCATGGCCTGCTTATGGACAATCAGCTCAGTCACACGCTGATCGTCGTAGCGTATCGCGACGATGAGGTCGCCCCGTCGGACCCGCTCTCCGCTGTACTGACCGATGTCAGGAAACTGCCGGTCCGTGCGACCGAAATTCGGCTTGAGAAATTGCCCATTCCCGACCTCGAACGCATGCTGGCGAACATTTTCTCCTGCGCTTCGGAACGGGTGGCCAACCTGGCGACCATCGTCGGCCAGAAGACAGGTGGGAACCCCTTTTTTGCCATCCAGTTCATAAGGAAGCTGGAAACGGACGGCTTACTGACCTTTCATTCGGAAACGTCCGAATGGAACTGGAATGATCAGGAGGTAGCAGATCGAAGTGTCACGCAGAACGTGGCACAGTTGCTTGGAGCCCAGCTGGACAGTCTCCCTGAAAAGACAAGAACCGCATTGGCCGTATTGGCCCTATTGGGAAACTCGTCAGACGTTGGGGTTGCCGCTCTAGTTCTCGGGATAGCGGCGCAGGATTTAGAACCGATGCTGCGGCCGGCCATCGAGGCGGGGATGGTTCGCGTCTCATCCGGCAGAGTGTCGTTCGTCCACGACCAGATTCAGATGGCAGCACACCACTCAATCGGAGACGGGCAGCGTATCAAAGAAGAGCATCTTAGGATCGGCCGCGTCCTGCTCCCGAACTCTGAACACCAGGGTTTAGATGACAGGGTCTATGAAATCGCGGGGCATTTCGACAAGGCCCTTGATCTTGTTTCGGATAGCGAGCGCTTGTCAGTTGCCAATGTCCTTCTCGCAGCCGGCGAGCGCGCAAAATTGGCCAGCGCCTACACCGCCGCCCAGTCGTATTTCGAAAAAGGGTTATCCGTTTTAGATCGACGAGATGACGGGAGCAGACCCCTGCGCTTCAAACTGGATGTGGGGATCGCAGAGTGCAACATCGTGAATGGACAGCTCCGCGCCGCTGAGGAGCGCCTCATCGGCCTCATGGAAGGAACAGATGAGTTTGCGGAGCGTGCCTCCGTGATCTGCCTGACCGTGCTCCTTTTCTTCTCCACTGGCCGCAATGTCGAAGCCGTCGATACCGGGGTGAGGTTTTTGGCAGACGCCGGAATTGGCTGGCCGGTTCAGCCAAGCCACACCGACGTCGTCAGCGAATTCGAGGAGCTTCACCGCCTCCTGGTCAACCAACCGATCGAAGAGCTCGTTGACTATCCCCCGATGACCGACCCTCATATCATGGCTTGCATGGCCGTGATGACGGAGGTCTTCCCGGCGGCTTACGCAGTCGATCGGCGGTTGATGGAATTCCTTCTCCTGCGAATGACCGTCCTCAGCCTGCGACATGGGCTGTGCGACAGTTCGAGCGTCGCGTTTTCCGCACTGAACATGGCACTGGGGGTCCAATTCGGCGACTACTCGACCGCCTACAAGTTTGGAGAACTGTCGCGAAAGCTCGTCGATCAAGGTCTCGCCAGCAGATACAAAGCCCGTGTCTATTCCCTCTTCGCCGGCTTTGCTGTTCCCTGGATCAAACCCTTGGCCGTCAGCGCGCCTCTTACGGAAGAGGCTTTCAATATTAGCACAGCGACAGGCGACATGGCCTTCGCCGCCTATAACGCGCGCAATCACATCACTCATGAACTGATGTCAGGGAAACCACTAGCTGAGGTCCAGGAGCGCGCCGAGGATTCCATAGCATTTGCCCGTTCCATTGAACTTGGCCTGCCGCACGAGAAGTTCTTCAGCCAGGCGCGCCTGATCAGGAGATTGCGTGGGCTTGAGACGGCAGCGAACGGAGAACTCGACGCGTGGGCGTCCGGCAATGCGGAGCCGCAGCCGGGCACCGCGATGATGATCTGCTATCACTGGGTATTCCGGTTGATCGAACACTATCTGACGGAAGACTTCGCATCCGCGCAGCTGGCGGCCGCCCGCGTCGAACCGATCAAGTGGGCAATGCGATCGTCGATCGAGGAGGCAGAATACGAATTCTACGCCGGCCTCACGGCAGCTGCTCTAGCTGGGCGCGAAGAGAAGCGAAGAACAAGGAAGCCAAATCTTGATGCGCTTCGACGGCACCATGCCCGCCTGACAGAATGGACAAAAGGATGCGAAGTCACGTTCGCCTGCCGCACGACGCTGCTCGCAGCCGAACTCGCTAGATTGGAAGGTCGAAACCCGGACGCCCAGGGCCTATACGAAGATGCGATCCGGACCGCGAAAGCGAATGGTTTTATGCAGGTCGAGGCTATCGCCAGTGAATTGGCCGGCAGCTGCTACATGACGCAGGGACTGGATATCGCAGCTGACGCATATCTGAAGCGCGCGAGGGAGATGTATTTGCGGTGGGGTACCCTTGCGAAGGTGAGACTTCTGGACCTGCGCTTCATCAACCTGTCCAACCGTGCGCTCTTACCTCAGTCACATGACTCGTTGACCTTGCCGGTCGCGCAATTGGGCCTTGATGCCGTCGGAAACGCCTCTCGCGTACTGTCCAGCGAGGTAGTGCTGGCCAGTTTGATCGAAAAGCTTATGAAGCTCGTCGTGCAGCACTCGGGCGCGGAGCGCGGTGTCTTGATGTTGCTGTCCGACAGCGACCTATACATCGAGGCCGTCGCGCTCACGCGGGAAACGGAGATCGAGGTCAGACAGGACCGAAGGCCGCCCACCGCGTCGGAAGTGCCGTTGTCCGTTCTTCAGTTCGTCTTGCGGTCGCAGTCACCTGTAGCACTTCATGAGACTGTGTCGGGCGTCCTCGACCCGGGCGACGAGTATTTTCAGATGAACCGCCCGCGGTCGATCCTATGCGTGCCAGTTTTCAATGCCACAAGTCTGATTGGCCTTCTCTATGTCGAGAACAACGTCGTTTCCGATGTCTTCTCCCAAGACCGGACATCAGTGCTGGATTTTCTCGCGTCCCAGGCCGGGATATGGCTTGGGAACGCCAGACTGTATTCCGAGCTCCAAAGAAGCGAGGCCTGGTTGCGTGAAGCGCAGCGGCTGAGCCGAACAGGCAGTTTCTATTGGAGCGACGATCTGGACAGGCTTGAATGCTCCGAAGAAATTTACCGTATCTGCCAACTCCCCGCTGATCACTTCCTGACCATCGGGGGACTGGGTGAGCTCGTCCAACAGACGGAGCGAGCGGATTTCCACGAACTCGTCGATGCCGCTCGACGCCTGGGAACCAACATAGACCGCCAATTCAAACTGCAACTGGCTGACGGAAGTTTCCGTGACGTCCGTCTTGTTACGCGGACGGGATACGACAGAAATGGTAGTCGTCGGCATCTCGGGTCTTTGCAGGACGTCAGCGAAATGCAGCGCACCCAGGATGTACTCGCCCGCGTCAGCGCGGAACTCGCGCACGTTTCCCGGACGGCAACATTGGGAGTCCTCGCGGCGTCTATCGCGCACGAGGTCAGTCAGCCACTGCTTGGCATCGTGGCAAACGCGGAAGCTTGCCAGGTAATGCTCAATTCCGAACCGCCAAACCTCGATGGCGCGCGGAGGACGGCAGCCCGCAGCCTCAGGGACGGAAACCGTGCGGCAGAGACCATACGGCGCTTACGCGGCCTGTTCGGCACCAGAGCGCCCATGGTCGAGTCATTCGACCTGAATGACGTCGTCCGCGAGGTTCTCACTCTCGCCGGGAACGAGCTCCGGACAAACAACATTCTCGTCCGCCAGTCGTTTGCGCATGAACTCCCGCCAGCGTCGGGAGATAGGGTTCAAGTGCAGCAGGTCGTGCTGAACATCCTATTGAATGCGGTCGATGCTGTTCAGTGCCTGCCGGGAGGAAGATCGATCAGTCTCTCCACAACTCTCCACGGCGACGATGAAATTCGCGTCGATATCACCGACAACGGTTGTGGGTTCGGTCCCGAAGGTTTCGAGCGCCTGTTCGAAGCCTTCTACTCGACAAAACCCAACGGCATGGGAGTTGGGCTTTCGGTCAGCAAAGCGATCATCGAAAATGTCGGCGGGGAAATTTGGGCGGCGGCAAATTCCGACGGAGGCGCGACCTTTTCTTTTACCCTCAAACGTGCCAGCAATTCACTTGGCAGTCGAAGCAGCACTGAAGCGAACGGCATATTGCCAGACCTCAGCTCCTGAATGGGGACGTTATCGACATGCACTCCCCGCCCACCATTGCGATCATCGACGACGATCAATCGGTGCGGGAGTCATTGATCGATCTTCTCGAGGTTCTCGGCTTTTCCCCGACGTCCTATGAATCTGCCATCGATTTTCTCGCTTCGGCATCGGAGTCCGACGCAGATTGCCTGTTGCTCGACATCTCAATGCCCGGAATGAACGGGGTCGAGCTTAACGCAGAGTTGAAGAGCCGTTCCATCGCCATCCCTGTGGTTTTCATGACGGGCCATGCACAGGAAGCGATTATCTCTGAAGCTAAGTCAGCCGGCACATGTTTGTTCAAGCCGTTTGGCGGTCAGGAACTAAAGGCGGCTATCGAAGACGCCATTTCCGACTAGCATCTCAGGCCAAGCCGACCGATTTTGGCTCGCGCTGCTCTACCTCGGCATCCAATGGCAACGTGAAAATGAAGAGCGCACCACTTGGCTCGACGTTTTCCACCCAAAGCTTCCCGCCATGCGCCTCGACGATGGTTTTGCAGATCGCAAGCCCCATCCCCATTCCGTCGGGTTTTGTCGTAAAGTACGGCTCAAATACGCGATCCGCCGAGGTCAACCCGGGACCGTTGTCACGCACTTCGACCCTGATGTACCCCCCGTCCCTTTTAGCGCCAATTGACACCTTCGGGCGACCCACGTCCTGGTGTCCTGCTTCGAGTCCATTCCTGATTAGGTTGACGAGCACCTGCTGCACCTGCACTCGATCGAGGGTGATGGTCGGAAGGTCGGGTTCAAGGGTCATATCAAGGCTTGCGTTTCTGCGCATCGCCTCTTCAAGGGTCAGTTCTCGTGCCAACCTGACGACCTCGCCGACGGAACTCGGCTCCTTGGCATCATTGCTGTGCTTGAAAAGCGCCCGCACACGATTAAAGACATTCATTGTTGTCTCAGCGCTCCGAACCACTCTCTCCAGCGCCTTGACAGCTCGCTCGACATTTGGCGGATCGGCCGACAGCCAACGTTGGCTCGCGTCCGAACTCGACACGATGGAAGCGAGCGGCTGTCCTACCTCGTGGGCTATTGAAGCAGTCAGCTCTGCGAGGCTGGCCGCCTGGGTCGCGCGCGCCAGATTGCGTTGAGCGATTCCCAATTGCTCCTGATCTTTGACCCAGTCGTCAATATCGACACAGACACCGTTCCACTGGATCACAGCGCCATCCGAGCTTCGCATGGGCGCGGTGCGAGTTTCGACCCACCGATACTCCCCGTCGTGACGTCGAAGCCGGTGCTTCATCACGTAAGGCTCGCCCGTGTGCAGCGATCGACCGTATTGCTGGCGCACCACCTCGAGGTCGTCGGGATGGATTATTGCGTCTAGCGTCCCGTCTAACCGCGAATCGCGTAGGCCATCCTTCGCCTCGATCCCAAAGCCGAGAAACTCCTGAAGCTTCCGGCTGCGATAGATCGGCTTGCCCTCCGGCGTGGCGCAGTAGATCATCGTCGGAAGGGTCTCCACCAGTTCCTTCAATGATCTCTCATTCTCTCGAAGAGCCTCCTGGACCAAGACTTCGTCATCTACGTCGATCGCAAGTCCAAACCATTCGGTGATATTTCCGTCGTCGCCACGAAGCGGCTCGAACCTGCCGTCGGTCCAGCGGTATCCTCCCGCCGGCATCTTTCTTCGATATCGGATGGTGAAAGGCTGTCCGCGTTCCACACCGCGCAGAGCAGTTTCCACTGCGCCGACGTCTTCCGGATGAACGAACTCCAACGCTGTCTTCGCGAATTCCGACAGGTTGACGTTCGACAGTCCGAGCTCGTCCAGATATCGCTTGCTCACGTAAAGGAGCTCGCCTTCCGGCGTCCAGCTCCACATTTGAACGGGCATGGCATCAATCAGTTGCTGAAGGTGCCACTCGCTTCGTTTAAGGGCCTCCTCGGTCCGAACCTGATCATCGATGTCCAGGCAAAGCCCGTTCCATTGCACAACCCGGCCACTGCGGTCTTTAAGAGGGGCTCCCCGGCTCGACATCCAACGGTAGACGCCATCATGCCGACGGAGACGATACTGGGACGAGAAAGCCTCTCCGGTGGACAATGAATGGGAGAGTTCGGCAGCAAACCTCTCCTGATCGTCGGGATGTACGGCGACGCGGATCATGGACCTCAACCGGTTGCCGTTCTCTGGGACCAGCTCCCCGACGTCAACGCCAAGGAAATCCACCATTGGCTTGTTGAAAAAAGTCGGTTCTCCGTCGGGTCCAAGCCTCCAGAGATTGCTTGGGACAAAATTGACAATTTCGAGGAGCTCCTGCTCCCTGTCGCGGAGAGCCAAGAAATCGTGGCGTTGTAAGTCGGCATCTGCCGACGTCCCGCCCCTTTCGATCGTTTCGCGTCCCTCGTCCCTCGACAAGACTATCGGCACTGGGCCGTTATCGACGAACATCAGGATCAGCGCCACGCAAAGAGACGCTGCGAGGAAGAGGACCACGTCAATGGAGAGCGGGCTCGCGCCGGCAACGATCAACGCCACAACAGCGCAAACAAACATCCCGGATAAACACAAACGCAGGGCGTTCAACGCGCGACCACGGAACGCGAACAACAGCGCCGCGATTGCGGGCAAGAAGCCGAGCAACGTCCCAAGCAGAAATAGGACCAAAAATCCCAAGGAAAGAGCCAAAACGGCAGCCGCGGCAACGCGGTGTAGCCGAGAGAACCCAGCCAACACAGTCGCCGATGGCAAACTACTCAATGGCATGACCCGGTCACGTTCCAATAAAGAACAACTCCGTCTGGCGATCCGGACGGCCCTGGTCACAACGTAGCAGAAAGCCAAGGAGTTGAGGAGCCTCAGCTACCTCATAATTAGCGGCCTATCGGTCGTCTCCAGAGCCTGAATTGTCTCAGCGATGAAAGCCGTAAAAGCCTGTAGCCGCTGCGTGGGCATTCTTCCTAGCGCATGCAAGACCTGAAATGGTATAGGTTTGAGGCTTGCGGACGGGACAACCTCGACCAACACGCCCCGAGCGAGGTCGTCACGCACGATCATCTTGAGAATGTAACCCAGCCCAACGCCTGACTTTGCGGCTTGGTGAATGGCTGTCGCATTGTCGAGGTCCAATCGCCCTGTAGGTGTGAACTCCGTTCCATCGGCAAACCGAACGGGATATGGCCGCCCTCCGATCGAGTATCGCGCGAATGGCAGCTTGGACAGGTGCTCGATCGTCATCGTCCCATGACGACCTTCGAACGACGGCGAAGCAACCAGCGCCATCTCCAGATGTGCCAGGGTTCGTGAAACAAGCGAGTTCTGATCAGAATATCCAACGCGGTAGGCCGCATCGTATCCATCGCGTACGACGTCGGAATGGCGATCGCTCATGTCCAGACCGAGAGTTATCCTCGGATGGAGGACCATGAAGCGTTCAAACACTGGCGCGAGCAGCAGTCGGCCGAACTCTCCGGGCAGGCTGACGCGCAGGTGGCCGGATGGGTGTCGTGTGGACTGCACGATATCCCCAGCTTGCTCTATTTGGCTGAGGATCGGGCTCATCCGTTGAAAGAGCGCCTCGCCCTCCTGCGTCAAAGTCAGGGTCCGGGTCGTTCGGCGGAACAGTTTTGCACCGAGTATCACCTCAAGGCGCGACACTGCCTTCGAGGCTGCTGACGGGCTGGTCCCAATGACACGCGCTGCGCCAGTGAAGGAGCCTGTCTCGACAGCCCGACAGAACGCGAGCAATCCCGCGGTTTCATTGAGAAGACCCTGCAAAAGAACCTCTCCTTACTTTCGTCCCAGGTGGTGGGCTCTCAGTTTTCTCGAATTCCAGTTGGCGAACCAGGTCTTCGACACTCGTCGCATCGAGCACAGCACGCCATGCGGCGTCAGCCTCTTCAACTATGCGGCCAACCACTTGCAACATGTTCAGTGGCTTACGACTGCCAAAGTTCGCTACCCTGGCCTTCGACCTGAGAGTATCGGTAGGCCCCTCTATCGCCTCTACGATCTCCAGAATTGAAACTTCACCTGCTTGTCTGTTCAGATGATAACCGCCCCCCGGCCCATACGTAGCGGAAATCACCTTTCCCCGAGCCAACGCCTGGAGGGTCTTGGAAAGGTACTCCCTCGGCAGTCCGCATGTTTCAGCCAGGAAACTCGTACTGAGCGGCCCGTCTGAAGAAACGGCCATCAGCACGCAACAATGAAGTGCTTGTTGAACCTGCGTTCGCAATCTCATGTTTTTCTTCCGGGAGACGCATCACGCGTCGTCACGCCGGAATTACCCGGCAAACCCGAAAATAGCGGAATCAGGTACCCACGAGTAGCAAACTGATGTTTGGGTATGCACAGCCAACATGCTGCACTACTCGTCGGCGCGCAGGGGCGTAAAGGCCGTCACCTTGGGAACCTCGACCGCGAGGAAATCAACAAGTGACCGCACAGCAGGAAGAAGTCCGTTCCGGTACGGTATCAATGCGCTCATCCGGGCGTCGGCTGCCATCCATCCGGGAAGTATCTGCTGTAGCTTTCCCGCCTCGATCTCGTCTCGACAGATATATCCAGGCAAAGCCGCGACCCCTAGATTTGCGCAGGCAGCTTCTTTCAAGGCGATCATGTTGTTGCTGAGGAAACGGGGTTCGATAGGCACCTCGACCTCCTGCCCTCTCGGACCCTTCAGCCGCCATATATCCGCCCCATGCCGGTCATTTGCCAGTGTGGAGTGGACGGAAAGGGCCTGCGGGTCGGCAACATTGCCTGCCTGCTTCAGGTATTCCGGGCTTGCGAAGAGGTACCAAGGCACACTGGCGATACCCCTCTGGACGAGCGTTGAGTTTTGAAGCGACGCCACGTGGCCTCGCAGGGCCAGGTCAAATCCCTCGGCCACCATGTCAACCAAGCGATCGGTGGCAATCTCGACGATCCGCACTTTCGGGTATCGGTTCAGGAAGGTCGGAATGACATCCCGAAGGGCGAACTGCGCGATCTCGACTGCGGTCGTGATCCGGATTGTCCCACTCGGCTCATGCAGCCTCTGGCGGACAAACTCTTCGGCCGTGTCTGCGGAATGCAGAACCTGGAGTGCATACTGGTAAAATTCAGCTCCGACATCCGTCATCCCGAACTGGCGGGACGTGCGATTGATCAACCGCACACCGAGAGAATCCTCCAATTCTCGAACTCTATGGCTGAGAGTGGATTTCGGTACGCGGAGGCTCTCCCCGGCAGCGGTAAACCCTCCGCGGTCAACGACTTGGATAAAGAAGTACACGTCCTTGAGGTCGAGCATGGGCAACTACTACCTTGGTGTACGGAGGCAAAAAAAAGGTCGTCGCGACGGATCGCGACGACCTTAATCAATCGGCAGCTGTAAGGTAAGAGGCCAAGTGACCAGGGTGTTCAGCTAACGAATTCAACGAAGTCTTCGATCGCCAGCTTGTGGTTGACCATATTGTTCTCGGCAAGGCTGTTGTCGGCCCAACCGAGAGACATTCCGGCGATGACCATATCCGTCTCCGGGAAACCCAACTCTTCGCGAAGCATTTCGTGCTGAAGCGACCAAATCTGCTGGGCGCATGTGTCCAGACCACGCGCCTTGGCGGCCAGCATCAGATTTTGGAGGAAACAGCCATAGCAAATGAAACTCGCCCATTCGAGTTTGCGGTCCATGGTAAAGATCATTCCAACCGGTGCCTCGAAAAACCTGAACTGGCGTTCCACGTCCTTCAGCCTGCCGTATTTGTCACTCCGCGGAACGCCGACCGCATCGCCAAGTTGGCCCCGAAAGAGGTTGAAGCGGCTGATGAACGGATCGTGGAGGGGCTGCGGGAAGAATGGATACTCGGGGGCCAGCTTCTCCGGCCCCGCCCGGAAGATATCGACCGCCTTAGACGTGATGCGGTTTCTGGCATCTCCCGTCAGAACATAGCATCGCCATGGCTGAGTATTGCTGGAGCTCGGCGCGAAGCGAGCCGCATTCAGTATGTCATGGACTGTGTCAGCCGGCACAGGCGTCCCCAGGAAACCCCTCTTCGCGCGCCTTTCCACCATGATTTGATCGACGACGCTTGCTCGGTCAGTATCGGATTCGTCCCACTTTAGATTGGCGTGCATAGCAGCTCCCCTTTCGTTTTTCTGAGCTGTTGAGCAGAGTAATGGCTATCGGAAGTTTTAGAAGTTCCTGAGCTTGTACGCATGATCCAACACAGTTGAACGATGCCCCTGGGTGACGGCTATTCAACCGTCCGTGCGAGCTTAGCCTCCTCCGAACATACTCCTTATCGCGTGAACGAGATCGACACGGCCACTGTCCGGCTGGATGGTTGCCGGTGGGCCGCCTTCGATGTGCGAGCCATGCCGATGCAACCGCCTCGTGAGGTCGTCGACCAAGCCAGGTTTACCCGCGAGTATTTCGTCAAACACCGACTTCTGTATCTCGAAGAGTGTGACGGGAGTGAGGGTCAGCGACTGGGTGGCCTCAGGCTGGCCGGCTAGGACGCCCAAGGCCCCAAGGATATCGCCGGGAGCAAGTCTCGCCACTATCTCCCCCTCGTCGCGGCGCAACGCAACGCCTTCGCGAATGATCAAGAGGTTCTTGGATATCGCTCCCTTCGACAAAAGGTCTTCCCCCGCGGCCACCTTCCTCTCGGCTGCGTTTGCGGAAATCGCCGCGCGTTCGTCCTCCGTCAAATCCGAGAAGAGCGGGATCGATCCGAGCAAAGTGAGGATCGAGACTTCAGGAGCAGCGATCTGGCTGTCCTGGAAAATCTGGGTTCCCAGCGGCATGGCAAGAACGAGGCCGTTGGCCTTGCAATGCCGATATACAAGATCGATGACTTCGTTCCTGGCGGCACTTCGTTGGGCAAGGCTGGTGACCTTAAAATAGAGCTGAATGTCGATCGCGCAGGCGTCTATCCCAATGAGGGAAACGCTGGACGGAGGCTCCTGGACGATGCTGTTGCAGCTGCTCAGGGCGTCAAGCATCACTTTGACGACGAAAGCCGGAGTGTGCATTGGGACGATACGCACGCCCAATACGATTTGGTGCATCTCGTCAGGTTTGCTTACGTTCGTCAAACCTTGCTTGGCAAGAACGCTGTTCGGCATAACCACCAGATTGTGGGCACCCGTCAGCAAGTAAGTCGAACGCCAGTTGCTCGCGACGACCCTGCCCTCCGTTTGGTCGGGCAGCAAAATCCAGTCGCCGATCGTGTAAGGCCTTCCCAACGTCAGTGCGATACCCGAAAAGACGTCGCCGAGGGTATTTTGCAGAGCCAGACCAAGGATAATGGCGAACACGCCGGAAGTGGCGAGGAGCGTACCGATCGGGACGCCGAAAACAAACGCCATTACCGACAGAAGGACTCCAAGGTAGACGATGGCGACCAAGAGGTCTTGGATGAGCCTTGCTTCTCTCGGTCTCCCGTCGAGAACGATGTAGATTCGAACGAAGCCGATCGTCGCCCACGACAGGTGCGTCCACCATAGTATCTTGGCGATGACAACGAGCGATCCGGTTCCGTCCAAATGCGGGGCGTCGAAACGAAACGGCATAATGCCTGCAAAAACGAGGGTCGCAGTCATCCCGAGAAAAAAGGCGATTTGAGTGACCAGTCTCTCGTTTGGCCGGGACCGACCCTGGAGGTGCCAGACGACGATACCCGCGATTCCGAGTATATTGATCAGCACGGTAAGAAGAAACGTATCTTGAGACATCGGAGCCTATATGCGCGACGGGCCGCATGCGGAAATCGCTCTACCCCATCGCCTCTCAGAGGATTTTTAGCTCCATTCCTATCCCTTGAAGGGCCGTTCCGATACTAAACCAATTGGTAGGGGCTCTGGTCGAATATATCGATCCACCCGGGCTGCGCCTTCACTCGATCCAGCCACGAGGCAATCGAGGGAAAACGGTCCATTTCATATTTTCCTTGGTGAGCCAAAGAGACATATGTGAAGACCGAAAGGTCGGCCACGGTGTAACGATCTCCCACCAGCCAATCGTGATTTTCGACCCAGCGCTCCAACTTCTCAAGCCCGAGGTATCCGTCGGTATGCAGGCGCTCGATTTGCTGGGACATTTTGTCTGCCAAGCCGCGAATGTGGTAGACCCGGGCCATGGCAAGAAACCTCTGAAGGTCGCCTTGTTCGAACATCATCCAGCCGATCACCTGAGATCGCAGGTATGGATCGCTGTGAAGGTATTCTGTCCCCTCGCTGAGGTAGAGGAGAATGGCCGCTGACTCGACGACCGTCCGCCCGTCTTCAAGTTCCAAGACCGGGACGCGGCTAAACCGGTTCAACGCATAGAAGGCGTCCGTCTTTGTCTCACCGGATTCCAGGTCGAGCGTGCGCCTCTCGAACGGGATTTTCAGCTGATTGAGGAGAATTCTTATTTTCCATGAGTTGCCGGAATAGCGGCTGTCATAGAGCGTAAGCATCTCGTGTTCCCCTCGCCTTGCTGCTGGACCGAGTCACACTTTAGCTCCTAACCCACAGGTATGGCTATAAAATTTGGGTTTGTATTCGTCCTAATACGCTCAACCGGCGATGTACGAACGTATGTATTCTGCCTCGTATTCGATAGCCTTGATGTGATGTCGCACGGCATCCCCAATCGACACGATACCCGCAAGCCGGCCGTTCTGCTCGACTGGCAGATGCCGCGCCTTGTGCTTGTTCATAGCGTCCATCAGACCATTGATGCTCGTTGTGCGGTTGCAGGAAAAGACATTCTTCCACATGACGTCCGACAGACGCATTTCCATGCAGGAGATGCCACGCTGCGCGATTGCGGCAACGACGTCGCGTTCGGTGAAAATGCCCTCGATCCGGTTTTCCCGATCAACGATAATGACTGCGCCGATATGGTGGGTGTGGAGCAATCGGCAGGCATCCTGCACGGTGTCGCTACCCGTCGCCGTCACGACGTCGCATCCCTTTTCCATCAAAATTGCATGTACCGACATTTGGTCCTCCCCCTGTTATCGATATTTCGACTGAACGCCCGTGGCGTCTCCACGAAGAAGTCGCTCGACCTGTCCCGCAAAGGCGACGAGCTCGCTATCCCGCCCCCTCCCGGCGACGATCTGCAGTCCTATCGGCAGCCCGTCCGTCACCCCCGGAAGAATTGGCAAAGATAGCGCTGGCAATCCCGCTAGGTTGAAAGGCGCGGTATAGGTCATCAATGCCTCCCGGATGCTGCCTTTCCAGGCACCGATCTCGATCGTCTCGGTCCGGCGTCCAGGAGCGGTGCAAGGGCATGTGGGAAGAAGCAAGAAGTCGAAATCCTGCATCGCGATCTCGAGTTGGCCAACGAATTCTCGTCGGGCTCGTTGACTGTCTGCATAGCTTCCGATGGTGCATTGAGCCGCCAAGGCGAGCCTGCCCGCAGTCTCGGAGCCGTATGAAGCACGGATTTGCTCCATATCGCGCCGGCCGAAATGCACCATGCCCCCTTCCGCGAGCACGATGCCGCCAAATGCCTCGAACCCCCGCTTGAAGGATGGCAGACCATGGACACTCGTCATGTCGTGGCAGGGTTTTAGGGTAGCGCACGCCAGGTCGAACGAATGTCGCACGTCAGCGGACATCGGCGCTTCATCTTCGATGACAATCCCCAAACGATATCGGACCACCGAGGGTTGGTCTTCGCACGCGATGCCGAGAGCACTCGCTATCGTTCTCACATCACCAACGCACCCGCCCATGATACCGACGTGATCCAGCGACGGAGCGAGTGGGAACACGCCCTTTGTAGACAGCATCCCATAGGTCGGCTTGAAGCCAACTATTCCGCAAAGAGCAGCAGGAATGCGGACCGAGCCCCCGGTGTCGGTGCCTAGACCCGCGCTCACGGCCCCGTACGCAATGGCCGCGGCCATTCCACCGCTCGAACCGCCCGGAGTTCTTTCGTGATCCCAAGGGTTCAGGGTGTCGCCAAAGTGATCACTGACCGTCGTCACGCCCCAAGCAAATTCATGGGTTGTGGTCTTCCCTACGATCGCTGCCCCGTTTTCTTTGAGGGCACGGACCATAACGGCGTCTACCGAAGGCACGTTTTTCGAATATGCCGACGAACCATAGCGGGTCGCCAGTCCTGCCGTATCGACCAGGTCCTTCACCGCCACCGGAATGCCTTCCAGCGCCCGCGCGGTACGATCTCGAAAACGGTAGTCAGATGCGGCCGCGGAGAGCCTAGCTCCGGCGACATCGATTTCCGCGAATGCGTTGATTTCGGAACGGCAGTCTTGCGCGGCGGCGATCGCCGTCTCAATCGCTACCGACGGAAGGAGAAGGCCTGAGCAGAAGTCTGAACGCATTTCGTCTATCGTTTTGGCCATGTCGCTCCCCCGGGCCTACCAAAGGCTCTCAAGGAGGTCCGCGAGTTTGCCTTGGGCATCCTTTCCGAGATCATTGACTTCCCGCGGGTAGTTTTCGACCAACAACTCGGAGACATTGGCGAGCTGAGCCTTGTCGACGCCGACATCTCTCAGTTTCGAGGGTAGTCCGAGGACTTCCACGGCCCCGGCGATTTCGCGGGAAAGGGCAGCCGCGGCGTCTTCGCCCGATGCCTCGTCATTAAAAATGGTGAGCTTGTCGCCATAGAAGCCGGCGCAGGCCCTGATCACGGGTGCCAGCGTGACGCAGGACGTGACGCTATGCGGGACGCCGAACGTCCCTCCGAGAATATGTCCGATACGATGGCTCAGCCCGTAAATCACCGACGCCGGGAAGAAATAGCATTGCCAGGCAGCCAGCTGAAGTTGGAGCAAGTCATCCAACGTGATCGATCCCGCATTGAGCGCCTCCTTCGTCTCGACTCCGGAGGGCCATTTGTTCAGAACCCTCAGAAATCGCCGAGCGCCGCTTGCGGCGAGGACAGCGTGCGGGTGATCCGCGTCGACGAGACGCATTCCCTCGACAGCATGATCGATCCCCTTGATGGCGGACGACAGCAATAACGTCCTTGGGGTGCCTCGGATCAGTTCGGGGTCTATAATCACGACACGCGGTGCCGTCTCCCTGACGGCATAGCTACGCTTGAACTTCATGGTCCCCGAAGTCTCGGTAACACCGAAGTAGTGCGAGAATTCGGAGCCAGACAGCGTGGTGGGAAGCGCGACGATGGGTAGGTACCGTCCATGCCGGACATGGTGAAAGTGCGACGCAGCCTTCGCAGCATCCAGCACCGATCCTCCGCCAAGCGCGATGATCGATTTGGCTCCCGCACTTTCGCACGATCGCAAGGCTTCGTTGACGGCAGCCTCGGGGACATGCGGCGGCAAGTCCAGAAATTCACCCACCACCTCGGAGCCGATCGCCGAAACCAGCCTTTCCGCCAGCCCTGCCAGCGGCTCGACGGTGAACAGGATCGGCTTCTCGATACCATAGCGGCCGAGCGCCCCCATGGCATCGATCAGGACCTCTTGCCCCCAGATGACCTTTTCCTGTGGTAGAAAATCAAGCTGCTGCATGCTTTGCTCCTGTCATCTCGGGAACCATCATTGACTACGGCAGTACCGGTACCGGAGCCGGGCGGTATGCGATGTGCCGTTCGATTTCCCGGCGCTCGCCTTCGAGCTGTTCGGGAAGGCAAAGCTTCTGACCGAGATGGCTGGCGTCCTCGTCGACCGAAAAGCGGTTCGGCGTGGATAGCGCGCAGATATGGCCGTCGGGATCGCGGAACAGGAACTGCCGCGCGTACACCGTGTCCTGGACTGAAGACACTTCGATGCCGATCTTTTTGAAACGAGCATGTTCGTCGGCGAGAGCGGCCTCGTTCTCGACTTCCAGAGCAAAATGGTGAGAAAGGCCGGTCCCCAACCTGCCGCTCTTGTATCCAGGCAGCCCGAAGAACGTCAGCACCGAGCCCGGCGACAGCTCCTCGTCGCAGGCGTAGTAGAAATGGGTGCCGCCCTTCTCGTCGAGATAGTCGGTCTTCTTGATGAGGCGCAGCCCGACCTTCTCCACGAAGAAGTTCTCGGTGCGCTCTGCGTCGCTCGAAATCGACGTGATGTGATGGAAGCCGCGAAGTGCGAAATCTGCTGTCACGAGCGGCAACGGCTGGGGCCATGTCTCCGCCGCCACCTGCAGCTCGTCGCGGCCGCCGATAAGGTTTTCCTTGGGTTGGCGGCGGAAGCCGGAACCGAGCACGGTCTCGTCGTGCCCGAAACCCGGCTCCGTCGTGGCGATTTCGATGATGGCCCCGTCCGGGTCGCGCAGGTAGATCGCATGGAAATAATGCCTGTTGTAGGGGCCAGTGACATGAACGCCGTGGTCTGAGAGCCGGCGCTTCCACTTGAGCAAGCCGTCCCTGTTCGGCACGTGCAATGCAAGGTGATGGTTCGTCCCGGCACCCCAGCGACCCTTAGGATCACCGACACGAGGGTTCGCGACGCCGTCGCGCGTGGCGGCCTGTTCCACGAACCCGCGGTCCGGCATCATGTAGAAGATCGGGTTCCACTCGATATAGGTGATGGTTTCCCCGCGCTGCGGCTCGCCTTGGAACAACTGGAAACCAAAGGTAACGATCGGCAGACGAGCATCGTGGTGATGGACTGTCCGCTTGACGACCGGCAGACCGAGAACCCTGCCGTAAAAGTCCTCCGTGCGCTTGATGTTGGCCGCAACGAAAGTCTGGCTGCTGACGCCTCTTATAACCATCTGATTCATGTTCCACCTTTTCGAATTATCGTTCCTTCTCGGCCTTCGCTGGCTCGATTGGGGGGAACCCTAGAGCGACCGCCGCTGACTCAGAAGTCGGTCCAAGGGAGACGGAGCGTCCAAAAACATGGACGCGCGGGGGTGAACAGCGTGTGGTCTGAAAGGACTCGCGCCAAATGTTGCCGATTTTCCGCTGGCTCGACGTCTGGACTGACACATCCACATGGTGATCGTCCAAAGTTTTGGACGCACGTTCTGGCTTTTGACGGCTTCTTACGGCCGCTCAGGTTCGCCATTTTCCGGTCAACGCTTCGGCACGGGCCGACAGCAGCAACGCCGGAGGCAGACATGTCGAAACCCAAAGTGCTAATCGCATTCTATTCGCGGAACAGCTCCACCGAAATTCTCGCAAACGCGATCGCTCAGGGAGCCATCGACGAGGGTGCGGAAGTGCGCCTTCGACGGACGCGCGAGTTCGTCGGCGACGACGTCATGTCCCAGGTTCCTGGCTGGCGCGAGAACGCCCATGCGATGAACGAGAAGTACGAAGCCCCCACCGAAGCAGACGCCGAATGGGCAGATGCGATCGTGTTCGGCACGCCAACCCGTTTCGGCTCCATTTCCTCCGAACTCAAGGCGTATATCGACGGGCTCGGCGGTCTGTGGTTCCAGGGAAAGCTCAACGGCAAGGTAGGATCGGTTTTCGGCTCGACTTCATCCCTGCACGGCGGCAATGAATCCACCCTGCTGTCGATCTACACTCCGATGGCGCACCTGGGGCTTATCATCGTTCCGCTCGGCTACGCCGACCCTGCGATGTTCAAGGCCGGCACTCCATACGGAGCGACACACGTTTCAGCCCGCGACACACAGAAGCCGGACGACGATCATCTTGCCGTCGCGCGTTTCCAAGGTCGTCGCGTCGCCTCCGTGGCACGCGGCTTGCTCCACGCCAAGATTCCCGGCGCAGCAGCCTGACAACACAATGAGGGTGCGCCCCAAGGCGCACTCTCCGTCGAGGAGGATGGCATGGCACCGCGTGGTCAAAGGCCGGATCGGTCATTCCTTCGTCGCCTGGCAAACCGCATTGCCAAAATCTGGCTGGCGATGGGTGACCTCGGGAAAGCGCATTGCGTTCACGATATCCCTCCATCAACCCGCACCGCATCGTCTCGACAACGTCCACGGAACCAACGGAACGACCCGGACTGAAGCGATCCAAAAGCCGCCTTCCGGCTCTCGAAGAAGAGTTATGGCCGAACAGACAAAGATCGACGCCGATTTCTCTAGGCCCGTCATAGACGACCTGACCGTTGAAATCGCCGACGTCTCCAACGAAAGCATTGTGATCTACGACATGGAAGGGCGCATCGTTCATTGGAACGAAGCGTCCCAGTTGTTCTATGGCGTCGTGAATGTCGAAGCTGTTGGAAAGACCGCCGTAGAAATTTTCGGGTCGTCTGACGATGCGCCGGCGTTCGAGGAAATTGCTTCGAAGCGCGCTTGGCAGGGAATTGTCCAGCGACGGAAGCCCGACGGTTTGCCAGTCCTCGTCGATGTACGAATAAAGTTTCGTCCGGAGACCGAAAGCCATGCCGGTGCGTTCATCGAGTATGGCCGCCCAGCCGATCCCCGTATAGTGGAAGGGCAATCCGTTGGTTTTCAGCGGGACTGGGTCGCTGTCTGGAGTGTTGATGTCACGGATGCCGCCGCGGTGTTCGGTGACTTGATGGGCGGGGAGAAGGCGGCCTCAAGGGAGGCGTCGTCGATTGATCCGCGCCTGATAGCCGACCATCTCAAAATCAAAGATTTGAACCTGACGGCGGCCAAACTCTTCGCAAACGAGAAAAGCCCGAATTCCGTCATCGGGAAGAGCGCCTACCGCTGCTGGCCGAAAAACCATAGAGACGCGCTGCTCGACATGACGTTTGCAGTGCTGGTGATGTCGGAACACGAAAATCCAATCGTCAGGCAGACAGTCGGAGTTGATACGCTGACCGTCTGGCGCTCCAGTGCTGAGCACCCTACCCTGCTTTCGGTCAGCGTGACCGGCTCCTGGACCGATCCGGAAACCTATTGGGAAATATCCGCGAGCGAGCAACGCTATCGCCATCTGATCGACAATATCCCCATCCCCGTTTGGCAGGTCGACGCGCGAGTCATGAGCGGCGTGATTGAAAGGCTGAAGGCGTCGGGTATTGACGACATTGAGCAGTATCTTGAATCCCAACCCGACCTAGTTCGCTTCGCGAGCGAGGCTGTTGTTGTCACCGAGATCAACGAAAGCGCGATGCGCCTTTTCCGCGGGACCCGTCGAGAAGACTTTCTACAAAACGTGTCCTATCTCTTTGCCGGAACACCTGCCGCAGCCGCCCGCGTGGTGATGGCGCACTTCGGTGGCGGCCGAAACTACACCGAGGAGATGAAAATCCTCGCGTTCGATGGCGAGCTTCTCGATGTCCTGTTTTATGTGACGTTTCCTCAGTATCCGGAGAAACTCGACAAGACCTTGATCATGATGATCGATGTCACCGAACAACGTCGTATCGAGAGGCAGCTGAGAAAGATCGAAGCAGACTTCGCACACGCGGCCCGGATATCAGCACTTGGCGAGCTGGTGACATCGATAGCCCATGAAGTCCGTCAGCCCCTGTCCGTGATTGTGACCGATGCCGACACTGGAATACGTTGGCTGACAAGGGATGAGCCAAACCTTCCTAAGGTGAAGACCATCATGGCGCGTATCATGGAAAACGCGCATCGAGCCAACGAGGTAATCCGCAGGATCAAGGACATGGCGGTGAAATCCGACCCAGTCCGCGACTTCATCGATCTCAACGATATCGTGCGGGAAGCCGTTCTGTTCGTAAGGTCGGAGAGCCAGGCACATCACATCGTGATCGCTTCCCGTCTCACGGGCGGCCTGAGACGCATCCTCGGCGACCGAGTTCAGCTTCAACAGGTGATCGTAAACCTGCTCATCAACGGCATTCAAGCGATTGCCGCGGGCAACGGACGCGCCCGAGAAATTTCGGTAGAGACGACCCAGTCGGGAGACAAAGTGCTGCTCACAGTGCGGGATACCGGTGGAGGAATTAGAGCTGACGACATCGAGAAGATTTTCGATGGCTTTTTCTCTCGGAAGGCAGATGGGATGGGGATGGGACTTGCCATATGCCGGTCCATCATCGGCGATCATGGCGGGACGATCTCAGCTAACAACGAGGGAAGCGTCGGCGCGGTTTTTCACGTCACACTGCCTATCGTCTAGCGGGCTCGGGAAGTTGCAATTGAAACATTTCCTCGTTGATTTGCATATAGATAGCAAACGTTGGTTTACTTGTTCGAGGGGGAGAAGGTGGTAGAATGCGCTCTAATCTGATGCCATCAAATCCGGTTGGAGGACCTGTCATGGCAGACGTTGCCGAATCCGTCGAACCGCCGGCAAACTACCGGCAGATCGTCCACATCGTGGAGGACGACGAAGAGCTGCGCCTTTCACTTTTGGACCTCTTCCAATCGTTGGGCATAGATGCCGAGGCATTTGAAGATGCACCGTCCTTCCTACAGAACGCGTCCAGGACTGCGTCGGGATGCGTTCTGCTCGACGTGCGTCTGCCTGGGGTCAACGGTATCGAATTTCAGTCCAAACTGAGCGCCAATGGTTTCGATCTACCAGTCGTCTTCATGACAGCACACGGTGACGTGGCAACCAGCGTGACGGCGATGAAGGCCGGCGCGGTGGACTTTCTACAGAAGCCCCTTCGCACGTACGACCTGATAGAGGCGATAAAGGCCGCGTTTGCTCTGGATCAGGGTCAATTGCAGCTGAGGTTCCAGCGAATGGAGGTGAGATCGCGAGTCGCGACCCTTACTCCGCGCGAAACGCAAATGCTTGCGCTCGTCGCCAGTGGACTGATGAACAAGCAAATCGCCTTCGAACTAGGCATCAGCGAGATCATGGTGAAACTTCACCGCGGCAGTGTGATGAGAAAGATGCGTGCGAAGTCGCTGGCCGACCTCGTGCGGCAGTTCGAACTCGTCAGCTAGGATATCTCAACCTCCCGACACCGAAACAATGTCAGGCTAGCCATGGCCAGCTCCACAATCAGAGGTTCAATGCGTTCCAAGCCACACACTACGGTCGCCATCGTTGACGACGACCTGTCTTTGCTGGAGTCGCTGCACGACTTCTTTGACGCTATGGGCATCGACAGCAAGACCTACCGCTCTGCGAATGAATTCCTGGCATCCGGCGACGTCAATAACGTCCATTGCGTGCTCGCTGATCTGAAAATGCCAGGGATGAGCGGGCTGCAACTGCTGGAATCGTTGATCCGCCAGGATGGCCCGCCGGTCTGTATCATGACCTCCTTCGCCGACAGCAGGACCCGAGCCGCCGCAGTCCGCGGAGGCGCGGCGGGCTTTCTCGAAAAGCCTATCAATTCAGCGGACCTGCTCACCTTCATCTCGACGAAAAGCCGGCACTGAGACGCGCCGGTCTGGCATCGGTCAAACTGACGTATAGTGCATATCCTTCTCCGGACGGCGTAGGTTCCTCCTTATCGAAACAGGAGTAGATCAACGTGTTCGACGAACGAGCCTTCGGGCGCTTCATCCGTCGGGTGAAGTCGCTGTGGGAGGTGATTTTCCGCGATCGGCGAACAGCCTCGGAGGCTGAACGCATCGTCATTCCCTTGTACGCGCCGCAGGCCTATCCTGATGGATTTCCATTTGGCAAACCTCGCCCGTCGGATGAGGAGCTTGAACGCGAGAACCGAGAGAATGGAAGTTCATGAGGATTTTGCATCTGATTTGTAGCCCGCGCGGACATGCATCCGCCAGCGCGCGTAACTCCCATCGGATGATCGAGGAATTGGTGGCCTCGGGTAGGAATGTCGAAGTCACCGTCAGATGCCTGAATGATTCAAACATGCCCCATATCGACCGCGAATTCTCGATGTCGTCTCGTGTTCCGGGCCACGTCGTAGGCTCATCGGGATCACATTCTCTGTCTGATGAACTCATAGAGGAGGTTGTTCGAAGTGAAGCCATAGTCCTCGCGACGCCCATGCACAATCTGACAGTTCCGTCGCCGCTGAAGGCCTGGATCGACCATGTTGTAAGGCCCGATAGAACGTTCCGTTATATTGACAATAGAATGGTCGGGATGCTCGTAGACAGACCTGTGCTTGTGAGCTTCTCGCGTGGCAATGCGGCACTGGACGGCCCCGATTTCCTGATTCCGTATCTAAGAACGATCTTTGCGGTGATGGGGGTAACAAGCATCGAGTTTTTCCCCCTACCCGACCAGATCGAGGTATGCGGCGATCCAGGCTCTTTTCGTCACCCCTTGGACTTGAACTTGGATGCCGCGAGAGAGACCGGACACCGTTCAATCCAGGCGTTGTGGTCGCGGTATTGGTAGTCAAACGCAGTCTACGGCTTTGCAAGGAAATTGAAGATGATGAGAGAGAGTCACGATAGGCGATCGGAGGTTATCAGTTGGCTCTCGGAGGGCCTCCGGGATGAGGCGACGCTCGAGCGAATATTCGTTCAGCTCTGCGAACGGCTAATGCAGGCGGGAATCGGATTGAGCCGCGCAACCTTGCACTTGCGAGTTCACCATCCTCAGTGGCTGGGGACACGCCTCATTTGGCATAGAGGTCACGACCGTGTGGACATCCAGAACGTCGCCTATGACGTAGAGGCGACTGAGGTTTTTCTAAGAAGCCCTTTCCATTTCGTGCTCGCGACGGGCAGTCAGATACGGCAGGTGCTCCAGCTACACGGTCCCCACAAGTACCCCGTCTACGAGGAGCTGCGCGATCAGGGCCACACCGACTACGTCGCCTGGCCAATGGATCATACTCAGGGCCGTCGTCACCTGATCACCTTCGCCACCGATAGTCCGCAGGGGTTCGAGCCAACAGACGTCGAGTTGATGGAAGCCACGTTGCCCCTGTTCTCGCTGATCTCGGAAATACGCCTTAAAAACCAGTTGGCGCGTACACTGCTGCAAACCTATGTCGGTCCACATGCAAGCGAGCAAATTCTCGAAGGAGCCACAACCCGCGGAAGCGGCACGACCTTGAGTGCGGCGATCATGATCTGCGATTTACGGAACTTCACGCTTCTATCAGGCAGCCAGCACAGGGACCACGTCATCGACATCTTGAACGACTATTTCGATCTGATAGCCGATCCCATCGAGAAATTCGGCGGGGAAATCCTGAAATTCATGGGCGACGGCTTGCTGGCCGTGTTCCCGCTCAATCGTCCCAATGCTTGTCAAAGACTGATAGCCGCGTTGACGGCCGCATACGAGGCGTCCGCGCGCCGGACCTCGACGAAGTTTCCCGTCCAATTCGGGACCGGGGTTCACGTGGGTGAAGTCATGTACGGGAACATCGGTTCTCGGCGGCGATTGGACTTCACGGTGATTGGGCCTGCGGTCAATCTCGCATCTCGGCTCGAAACCTTGACCAAAAAGCTCAAGAGGCCCGTGTTGATTTCCGGAGACTTCGTCGCTTCGGCCGGATGCGCGGACCAGTCAGACTGCCTTGGAATGCACGGCGTCAAGGGGTTCGATGAAATGGTCGAGGTCCACGCCCTGAACATCTGAAGCTGGGAAACATGTCCGCGGTGCCGGTTGACGCTTTTCCCGACACCGCGGTGTCTTGCTGTTCTCCAAGGAGAGTTGGAGTAACGACGACAGCGTGTCTTCATATCGGCAAGCGATCAACCTAACCGTAGGTATGGGATGTCAAGGCTCAAGACAGCGCGACCGGCTTTGCAGGCCGTTCCGTCTTGAGGTCAGCCCACGCCGGCCTTCCCGCGGTCACATATAGCGCGAATAGTCCGAGCTCACCTTGTCGTCACCTGCGTATTTCAACACCTCGCCTACCTTCCTGGCTGCCCTGATTGGTACCGGCAGCTTCTGGTTCATCTGGGTCGAATTCCAGTTTATCTTAGTCAAGGAGAGGACCTCCTTGGCAATCTGTTCGACCGTGTTGTCACTGGACTCATGAGGGCAAATGAGTAACGGTCGGGGATCGTAGGTACCAGGATAGGTGCCGTAGTACGGGATGCTACCGTTCGTATACAGCAAACCTTTTCCGTCGAGCTCGACGAATGTGCCGCGCATTACAGGATAATTGCCGTCGCGCAGCACCTTCATAGCCGTCCGCTCTTGTATCCAGACTAGGTCCTTCATCTCGATCGCGAGCTCGGAAATCGCCTCGGTGATGCCTTCCGCCTCCTCTTCACGGAAGCGCGACGTCTTGTAGACAGCAACACGGGCGGGGTAATTTCGGTGGTGGGCCTTATAGGCAGCGAGCACCTCTAGGATCAGATCACGGGCATCATCCTTGGTCATGTAAGGATGCCGCCCCCTACTCTCAGTTTCTGCGCGCTTACCCTTTAGGATAAAGCCGCGGCCGCGCTCGTCGAACATCTGCGCCGCGCTCGTGAACAGGTCCTTCCCGCCAGCCTCCCGATAAAAGCTGACGCCAATGTAGCAGGCTGTGAACTCACCTACATGAGGCAATCGCCGCCACGGTATGCGCCCAGTTCCCTTGTAGTAAAGCGACGTCATCAGGTTCCAGACGACATCAGCGTCATCTTGAGTGTTACGTTCGCTGTCGTCCTTGATCTTTTTCGGAATTGAGACCTTCTCGTCAAATACATCCTCCCACACGATCTGGGTCGGAAAGCTCAAATGCATCGACTTCGCCTTGAGGAGCCCGCGAAAATTCAGGACGTCTGCCCGCTCGGCGGCGTCTGTTTCATCGTCATCGCTTGTGTCGGGACGGGCATTCCACACCCTTTCGATCAGGGAAACAGGGAGGGCTATGATGGCGACGTCCGGGCGATTTCCACTCTCGTCGATAGCTTGGAGCTCCTTGAATATCTCGTCGACTGCCATTTCGATGGCCTTATCGGTGTATGGCTCCTTCTTAATCCTGTCGATTTTCGACTGAGGGATGGCAGCAGTTGCGCGCTCATCCACTTCGAACTTGCATCTATAAGGATTCTGATTGCCCAACCCGGGGAAATCAGGGTGCATATTCGGATGCTTCCCACCGTTTCCTGCGACGCCGCCGGCGACAGTGCCCATGAAGCGCTTGGCGTCTTCGACGGTCTTGGCGCTACCGACCACGGCGATCTTTATGGTATCTCCGATAGGGGTCTGCAACGGTCCGCCAACAACCAGGCCACGCCTCGGATCGGTGTTGTGGTGGCTATCGCCGAACTCGAGGTGCGGCTCCTGAAAGATTGTGGTTCTAAATTTCGAAGACACCTTGCGGCCCCTCCTCTCCCGCCGATTTGGCTTTAGTACGCCAAACATCTTCGGGGACACGTGTCGGGAGCTGAACCATTGGGGGCTCTCCGAAGGTCAACCACGGTTCACCGGTTGGAGCGGCAAAGAGGTCGGTAGCTTTGGGTTCGATACTCTGGAGGAAGCGGTGCCACATGAGTACCTGGCCACGGATGGCGCTGCTGTTGTCCATGCGCTTCTTTCCAGACAGCAAGGCATCAGGCGCGGTATGGGGGTTCATGCCGTCATAGGTAAAGAAGTACGTTGGCTCGATCACCAGATACCACTCATTGAAAAGGCTCTCGAACCGAGGAATGAACGCGTGGTGACGGACAAACGATACCCGCTCCGGCTTGTCTTTGTCTGTGACGACGTTGACAACCTCCGCCTCGGTATTCTTTTTCGAGGCCCGATACTTAAATACGCGACTGGTATTCTTGGCTCGCGCCGTAAAATAGTGAAGGCCCTTCTCCTTGCTCCAGGAGAGGTTGCCGCGCACCTGATGACCAAGGGTCTGACGCAACAGGAACGCGAAGTTGTTCCGTTCGTTTTCGTCTTCGTGAAAAGCCAGATGCTCGACCTCAATGGCTTCGACCTGATCAAGATCGACGAACTTCCGGCAGACGCTCAGTCGTGGATCGTGGAATGACCAGAACCCTCCGCCCTTGGTAGCCCAGTCGAACCGCGCCGGTTCGTCATCGCCGAGGATGATGGCACTCGCTTGTTTTCGGTCATGCTTGGTAGTGGCAACGTACATTTCTCGCGGCAGTTTGACCGGAAGAATATTAACCAAAGCCTCTTCGCCCCCGCCAAGCGGGGGTATGAAATAGCCGAAACCGGTCTTAGGCACCGTCAACGACGCCAGTCGCTCCACTGCGGAAGGTCCGAGCCTGTCCTCCGCCTTGTTGAATTTCAACCGCCTGTCTTGGAAGGCATCACCCGTCGGTACTTCCTTCCAGTAGAGGCTACCGTCGGAAATTCGGTGCAGGACGATGATGACCGGCAGATTGCTGGGACGCCAGTACTCGAGGTCTTCGGCCCGCAGAATATAACTAAAGCCATGATCGTCCTCGCCGGAGTATGTTCCGGACCCGGTAGTCTTCACTTGGACAGCTATCATTCCGGCAGTCGGCCTGCCTTCGATCATTACTTCGGCGATTCCGTCGATTCCTGCTTCCAAGCGCGAGCGGCCATCGAACTGGAAGCCCATTTTGAGGAAGCACAACCTTGTGGCTGTCTCACCGATCTCACCGCTGATCTGATTCTGCGTGATAGTCTTGGCCATTGCCAATGAGTACGATGCAGCTCCCATCCTGCCAATGGATATCGAATAACAATGCAATCATACCGACAATAATCCGCTTTTCCTCCACAAGTTTTACAGCCCAAGACATGGGTTTTTAGGTGTATTCCTCCCGCGCTGGCGCGATGCGAGAAACGAACGGTTGCAGCTTTTAGTAGTTCTCAATAGCTTAGCGGCACGCTCACGCAGAGAATACTTCGTCCAAAATGTTTTTCAGAATTCTTCAAGGTCCTATACCCGACAACGCAACCGATTGCGCATACCTCATCGTGGACGGTTGGGACGACTGGTTCGCGTTTAGAACAATGTTCACTGTCCTGGTAATCGACGAACTGGGTGTCAGACACCAGATAGGGTCTGTGAAGATCGGCCGTATGGGGTTGCTACCCTCCCGAAACCTGGCCCCAGGGGTTCGCGCTCCCGAACTCCTACTTGAGTTCGACGAGCTTCCGGAAACATACTTCTCTCTCGGACAGGGCGAAGATTACTATGAAAGCCTCAATAATCTGAGCGCGGCCCAACGGCAAAGAATGCTCGAGGGTTTACGAGACGTGGCCTACGATCTCAACCGGTTCGCAAGGTTTCGGAACGAACCCTCGATGATCACCTCCCTGCTGCGTTCGGTGAACGACACTTCGGTAATGGGTCGCCTCCATCGTCTTACGACGGGGGATGCAGAACTAACGAAGTTCAGTTTTCAATATGTGCTGCCGCCATCGTGGACGCCCAACGGTGATTTTATTCAGCCCCCGGAAATGACCTTCGATGTAATTCCCGAGTCGGAGCCTCCCACCAATGTTCACGTGCTGATAGGAAGGAACGGCGTCGGCAAAACCAGGGCAATGAAAGGTCTGGTCAAGGCATTGCTGCGCAGGGACGGCGAAGCCGCCGACACGGTAGGCAAAGTCGAGTTCAAGGAAGGGCGACCCGGCGAAGACCAATTCTCAAGTCTTGTGCTCGTCTCGTTCAGTGCGTTTGACGACCTTGCCGTTATACCGGATCAGAATGACCGGATAGCTATTCATCAGGTTGGCCTTCGTGACCCGGTCAATGACGGCGAAGCGAAGAAGCTCAAACTCGGCAAGGACCTCGCTGTCGACTTTCGAAAGAGCCTAGAACGTTGCCAGACCGGCTTGCGAGCCGCTCGTTGGCGCGAGGCATTATCGAGCCTAGAAGCGGACGACCTATTTGCCGAAGCCGAGATCGGCGTTCTGCTTGGCGGGTCTGGAGATGAATGGACGGAGGAAACGGAACACCGATTCAGCTTGCTGAGTTCTGGTCACGCGATTGTTCTCCTCACTATCACGCGGTTGGTAGAATTGGTGGACGAGCGTACCCTGGTTATGATCGACGAGCCGGAAGGTCATCTTCATCCTCCCCTTCTTTCGGCGTTCATCCGCAGCCTTTCCCGTCTACTTGTGTCACGCAACGGTGTCGCTATCGTTGCCACACATTCTCCCGTCGCGCTTCAAGAAGTGCCCAGCTCCTGCACATGGAAGCTTCGACGGACGGGTCGCATCTCGGTCGCCGAGCGTCCCACTATGGAGACATTCGGCGAAAACGTCGGAATACTGACGCGCGAAGTCTTCAGCCTAGAGGTAACTCGGACCGGGTTTCACAAGCTTTTGGTAGACGCCGTATTTCATCGTCGGATGAGTTACGATGAAGCCCTGCGCTACTTCGGAGATCAGTTGGGCACCGAGGCGAAAGCGATCATAAGAGCGCTGGTTCTCGAAAGAGATCGCCAATAATGAGAGCGCTACCTAAGCCGCCGTTCGGCGCGATGTCCGCTCTGGACGCCTGCGCCTCAAGTATCCGCGACACTGCCCTAAAGGACCGTCTTTTATCGTCCTCAACCGCTATTGCTGCGGCAGAAGGCGACTATTCGGCTCGAGGTGACACAATGAGCCTCTTCGCGATACAGGGCTCCGGAGATGTCGCATCATTGCTTACCACGTCCGAGATGATGCGGGTTTATGCGGGAACGTTCGTCAGAAGCAAAGCGACGCGTTTCCTGTACGATCTAATCAAGTCGGCTCCTAAAAATGACATGTGCCCACTATGCGGCCAGCGAACGGTGTCGACCCTTGATCACTATCTAGCGCAGTCTATTCACCCGAACCTAACGATAGTGCCGCTCAATCTCGTGCCCGCCTGCGCAGAGTGTAACAAGAAGAAGCTCGACTTCCAGCCCCAGAGCGAGGTTGAGCAAGGCTTCCACCCATACTTTGACGATTTCGACGATACGCAATGGCTCGCGGCGGAGGTGATGGAGACAACCCCCGCGGCGATCCGCTTCTTCGTGGTGGCACCTTCACATTGGACGGAAGCCAAGGCTGTACGAGCTTACAGGCACTTCACCTCATTCGACCTGGGAACTTTGTACTCGAGCCATTCGGGCGTCGAGATAAGCAACATCCGATATTCCCTCGAAATGGTGGCCGCCAAGGGAACGCCTGAAGATGTCCGATTGACCCTGCTGGAACGTGCCGAAAGCGCTCGGCGCGTAAATCTTAATTCCTGGCAAACGGCAACCTATCAAGCCCTTGCTGACTCCTATTGGTACTGCAACGGCGGCTTCTTGCTGACTTGACCTGCACCTTACCTTGAACTCGATCGTATATCAGGCTGATGGTGAGGCGGACCATCGTTCACTTTGGAGCACAACGTTGAAGTGCCTCAAACTCTGCAGTGGATCAGCTAACCGTAGGTATGGGATGCCATGACCCGAGAAAGCGCCTGGCACTTTTCGCGAACCGTGCGATCGCGGACGTTGGATATCCCCAGGAGGAGTCCCTTTCCATGAGGTCGCGACTGGAACCATGGAGAAAGCGGAAGAACACCTAGACCGGCCTTCTGCGCCTCCACGGCAACCGCTACGTCGTCGATCGAATGAGGAAAGAACAGCCGGACTGACAGGGCACCTTCGAATTCGCATCTGACGCCTGGATGGAGCTCGCGGCGGAGGCTCTCGACAAGCAGCATTTTGCGCCGCGCATACAGTGTCTTCATACGACGGAGATGCCGATAAAAATGTCCACCCGCCATGAAGTTCTGCACGGCCTGTTGGGCGACCACGGAGCCAGCAGGAGCAAGGTGGCCAACGAAGGTGCCAAACAAATCCGTCAGCGCTGGCGGAACGACGAGGAACCCCAGCCGCAGGCCAGGATTGAGGGTTTTGCTGAAGCTGCCGATGTGGAAGACCCGTCCGAACCTGTCGTCGGCCGCCAGAGCAGGCGATGCCCTCCCCGACAGCTGAAGTTCTCCTGCGTAGTCGTCCTCTATAATCCAGGCATTGGCTGCGTTTGCCCAATTCAAGACCTCGGCGCGCCTGGCATCCGAAAGGGTCATTCCAAGTGGCGCTTGCTGACCTGGAGTGATGACGGCGAGCCGAGCTTCACTCTCGTTGAATGGCAGCATCACTCCTTCGTGGTCGACAGGCGCGGCAATGGTTTCCACCCCGGCTTGCTGGAGCGCGTAGCGTGTACGGGGAAACCCTGGGTCTTCGACGAACGCCTTGCAGCCACGAAAATCCATTGCGCCGAGAACGATACCGAGAGCACCCGCAAAGCCAGAAGTGATGAAGACCTGGCTTGGATGACAGCTCAGTCCGCGGGCCGTCGCGAGATATCCGGCTACCTCCCGGCGCAGCGAAGAAAGTCCTCGTGGGTCGGGATAAATTTGCGGACGCGCACTTTCAGTGGCAATGGCCGTCCGCCAAGCACCATGCCAGGCCTTCGAAGGAAATTGATCCTGAGCCGGCACGCCCAGCTGGAAATACTGGGGCACCTCCTCGAAATCGTAAAACAATCCACGCGGCGTCCTGGCTGAAGGACCGCTCTCGGTCGACACCTCCGAAACTTCGGCCGCCACCCAGGTTCCGCCCCTGCCCTTGGTTACGATGAGTCCCTGATCTTTCAGCAGGTCGTAGGCTCGTTTCACGGTGCCTCGCGACACGCCGAGCTGTACCGACAGGTCCTGCCAAGACGACACCCTTGATCCTTTTTCAAGTGCGCCGCTCGATATCGCGCCGCGCATTGCAAGGAAAATCTGTTGGGTTATCGAGACTTTATGCTCACGGTTCACCACCGGGAGAAATGCACCCGTCATTCGGTACAACGCCTTTTCGCCTTATTGGGCCTATCGGGTTTCGGCACCTTGAACCATGGTCCCCCAAAATCAACTTTGAGGAGTCGACATGTTCACCCGAACTCTTTTGATACTGGCCGCCGCTTCGTTGTCAACGCATCCTGTGCAGGCCTCGGACGTTCACGGCTCGGCCGCGAAAATATCGATCGTATTCGATCAACCCCTACCGAATGTTCCGGGCAAGAGCATGAAAGGTGTCCTCGTCGAGTATGGGCCGGGCGGTTCCTCGGCCGCGCACATCCACCCGAAATCAGCGTTCATCTATGCGACCGTCCTTAGCGGCGCGATTAAGAGCAAGGTCAACGACGGGCCGGAGAAGGTATACAAGGCTGGAGAGAACTTTGCGGAGCTTCCCGGCGACCGCCACGGCGTAAGCGCCAATGCCAGCAAGACCAAACCCGCAAGCCTTCTTGCTGTTTTCGTGGTCGACAGCGACGAAGAGAACCTGGTCACCGACATCGACCATTAAACCGAATAACCGCACTGATATGTACCCCGATCGGCACCATCGACGTGCATCGCCATGAAGCACGTCCTTGTACTTGACCTGGATCAGGCAACGAGGGTCGCGCTTACCGAGCTCATGGGCCAGCACGGTATTCGATCGACCCACGTTTCCGAGAGGGCGCATCTGTTTGGGGTACTTTCCAAGGAGATGGTGGATGCGCTGCTGATCGATGTCACGACCGGTGAGATGGCGACATTCATCCGCCATCTGACGTCTCTCACCGACGCGCCGATTTTGGTCGTCGGTGCGGAGAAGACGATCGAAGACGAGAAGGTACTTGGCCTCGAAGCCGGCGCAAGTGATTACATATGCAAGCCTGTGGGCCACCGCGAACTGGTAGCCAGGCTCAAGGCCGCCATGCGGGACAAATTGGCCTCCGATCCCATGCGCGCGCGTCGGTCGTATAGCTTCAGCGGATACGAGCTCTCGATCCGCCAGCGATTGCTTACTCATCCGGAACTCGGGCAAATCGGGTTGACGAAGGCAGAGTTCAATCTCTTGACTGTTTTCTTGGCCAACCCGAAGAAAATACTCTCCAGAGACCGCCTTCTGACGGCGAGCAGGCTACACGAAGGCGAGATTTTCGATCGCAGCCTTGATGCCCTGATCTTGCGCCTCCGACGGAAAATCGAGTTCGATCCAGCGAACCCGCGGCTCGTTCGAACCGTCAGGGGGTCCGGGTATCTCTTCGACAGCGACGTCTCCATCGAGATCAGGAATACCCCGAAGCGATGACACGGGACGCGCGCGTAATGTTGAGAGCCCGAACCTCCGTATAGCTTAAACGGCGGCCCTGGAGGTCTTATGGTTCGGAGGCTGGACGCCCCCAGGCAGGCGATGGATCGCATGTCTGGCGTGGTTCGCAGTCAACCGTTCAACCGTACCATCCGCCCGCTGCCCGACCCGAAATCCGGTAGAAGGCCGATGCATGCTCCGAGAGTCATGACATGGCAGTCACCTCGTACACGCACTACCTGCGGGAGTTAAAGCGCATCATTGACCACGTCCGCGACAGACCGTTCGAGTTCGACGGCGCGGATGTGCAGTTGGCCTTGTGTAAGAACGGATTTGGCTACAAGTGCCGTGACGTGGTCCGCGACGGCCGCTTGTCGTCCGAACACTATATGGGGCCGCTGCGGATTGACGAATGGCAGCCAGATCACGAGCAAATCGGCCGCGCAGAAATCGACGAGTTTTTCGAACTTCCGGAGGTATTCGCGTATTCGGATCGCGCACTCCTAGCCGAAAAAAATCCGCTGTCCGTCGCACATTGGGACGCAACAATCGGGATCGTCGAGATCGAACTACACGAACGGCGGCTGCCCCCGCGGAGGCAGCGCATGCTGTTCGCCGGGTTCAGCGACCGGGTTCACGCGGAGTTCTTCCTGGCCGTCGAGCGTGATCTCATTGTCGAAGACCACCAACAGGGTGCGCACCTTTACGAATGGCGCGAAACGAACGCCAGCGATATGGCCTCGATCGCAGTACCGCGCTTTGCGTCCAGGCGAGACTCAGGACGCGAGGGCTCCCGGCTAGCCTGAATCGCCGATAGCCTCACGGCGATGGCGATGGTGATATAACGTATGTATAAGTTACCCCTCCCAGACCATCGTGATAGGTTTAACCGCTTGAAAATACTTGATTTAATCAAGATTTCAGGAGCATCTACGATTTCATTCTGGAGAGTAACGATGGATAAGTCCAATCTTAGCGCAACCCGGCGCAATGTCGTGGCGGGAACACTGACGCTCGCGGCGGCGGCAGCCGCTGTCGCGGCCCAACCGGTGGCAGCAGCGAGCAAAAAGAAGCCCCAGGCTGCGACCGGCGGGGAGCATTTCTACGTCACCAGTAACGATGGCACCCAGATTTTCTACAAGGACTGGGGTCCCAAGGACGCGCAGCCGATCGTGTTCCACCATGGCTGGCCGCTCAGCGGCGACGACTGGGACAACCAGATGCTGTTCTTCCTCAGCAAGGGCTATCGCGTCATCGCGCACGATCGCCGCGGTCACGGCCGCTCCGCGCAGGTAAGCGAAGGGCATGATATGGACCATTACGCCGCCGACGTGGCTGCGGTCGTGGAACATCTCGATCTTCACAACGCGATCCACGTCGGTCATTCGACCGGCGGTGGCGAAGCAGCCCACTACACGGCCCGGCATGGTAAGGGACGCGTCGCGAAGCTCGTCTTGATCGGCGCAGTGCCCCCGATCATGGTCAAGACACCCGAGAACCCCGGCGGCCTTCCGATCGAGGTATTCGATGGAATCCGCGCTGCGCTCGCTGCCAATCGCTCCCAGTTCTACTACGATCTGGCAGGCGGTGCGTTCTACGGCTTCAACCGCGAAGGTGTGCAGCCCGTCGATGCCATCATCAAGAACTGGTGGCGTCAGGGCATGGCCGGCGGCGCAAACGCGCACTACCTCGGTGTCAAGGCGTTCTCGGAGACTGACTTCACCGAAGACCTCAAGATCATCGACGTCCCGACGCTCGTCCTGCACGGTGACGACGACCAGGTCGTTCCGGTGGCCGACTCCGCGGAGCTGTCTGCGAAGCTTCTCAAGAACGCAACCCTCAAGATTTACAAGGGTTACCCGCACGGGATGGCTACCACCCACGCGGACGTCATCAACGCTGACATTCTGGCGTTCGTACAGGCTTAATCTGAATTGGAGAGCGCTCGGTCACGGGCGCTCTCTTCTACTATGCGCTACGACCCAGCCGCGTGCGCTCCCTCACCCCCATAATGGCCACCGTTGCTCATCGCACAGACCTGCGGCCCGCTGTTGGTGTCGGAAGGGTGAAATGACGCGTCAGCGAGATGGTCAAGCTGGAAGCCGGCTTGATCTGAGAGATGTCGCCTTAGTGGCCCTATCAAAATACGACGAAACGGGACCGCGATATTTTCGCGATCCCGCATGCTTCGTCGAACTGTTCAGCAACCGATTGATGGTTGCCTTGCTATTAGCGAGCCGGCGGCGGCGTCGCGGTCTTGACCCATTCAGAGTAGGCAGTGCGACCGAGCAGTACCCCTGCCCCTGGCATCAGCGTCTTGTCATCGAGAATTGAACCGAAGTAGGGCGTCTTCTCGTCCACGACGATCTCGCGCTTGTCGCCAATCTGACGAAGGTACTTACCGACGGCATCGGCGATGCGGATAGGCTCCGGACCGGCGATCTCCATCAGGCCGTTCGACGGGGAACCGACGGCAACATCCGCGAGCGCATCCGCGACATCGTCGGAGAAGATCGGCTGCATCATCGCCGGAGAAAGGTGAACCTTATCGCCTTGCGCACCGGATTGAGCGATGCCGAACATGAACTCGAAAAACTGGGTGGAGTGAACCAGCGTGTAAGGAACCTTCGACTCCCGAATAAGATTTTCCTGCACCAGCTTGGCACGAAAATAGCCGCTGTCCTGAAGCCGCTCCGTGCCGACGACGGACAGGGCCACATGGTGCTTCACGCCTGCGGCTGCCTCCGCCGACAAGAGATTGCGACCCGACGCCTGGAAGAACTCCATGACAGCCTTGTCTTCGAACGACGGTGAGTTCGCAACATCGACGACAACCTGCGCCCCCTTCAGCACTTCCGCGAGCCCCTCGCCCGTGACCGTGTTGACGCCCGACGCCGGCGACGCGGCAATCACTTCATGACCCTTTGCCTCAAGGCGCTTCACCAGTTTCGAACCGATCAGGCCGGTCCCGCCAATTACGACGATTTTCATTGTTCGCTCCTATTGCGGTGATCTGTGTACAGCGCCGCCGAATGCCGGCGCGACAGACGCGTGGGGTCAGCATTAGCCGCACAAATGACCAACCCAATGCCTTGGGAAGGTGTCCTTGAACGTCCGATTGATGATTTTCTGACCTGCGAAGAGTCTATGGGAATACGCTGGAGCGTATAGCTAAACGTAGGTTTGGGATGTGCGGCCGAGCGGTGGGCGGCCCGGCCTTTCTCGGCACATTTCAGTCGCGCTGAAGCAATTCGGCCTTGCGGACAAGGTCGGGGAGCGAGCGGCTCTGCATCTTTCGCATGACGCTCATTCGGTGAAGCTTCACGGTCATTTCGCTGATGCCGAGCTCGTAGGCAACTTGCTTGTTCATCAATCCGCTGACGACGGCCGCCATGACTTCTCTTTCACGCGGCGTCAGGGTCTGCGCGAGGGACTTTACCCGTTCGAACTCGGCGTCTGTATTCCGTCGCCTGGTATCCAGCTCGATTGCGTGTTCGACGGCCTGCAGCAGGTCTTGGTTGGCAAATGGCTTGGTTATGAAGTCGGTTGCCCCGGCCTTCATCGCGCGAACGCTTGTCGGAATGTCGGCGAACGCCGTTAGGAAAATCACTGGCAGCTTGCTGCCGATTGAGATGAGGCGATCCTGTAAGTCCAGCCCAGTCTCCCCAGGCATTCTCAGATCGACCACCACACAGCCGGCTGCTGCGGTATCTGCAATCCGGAAAAACTCTGAGCCACATGCAAACGCCGACGCGCGTCGTTTCGTAACCATGAAGAGATCGAGCAGTGCGTCCCGCATGTTCTCGTCGTCGTCCACCACGTAGACGATGGGTTCAGCAGTGGCTTCCGCTTTCACGCTCGCGTTTTGCATGATGCTACCCGCCTTTCAGCCTTGGGCCTGCCAAACTCGACCGTGCTCATCGCCGGAAGCTTGACCCTCTCAGCTAATATACCACGCTTTCCATCACAGGAGACCATAAACCTTGGTTTAGGTGTCCTCACACTGGCATTTTGGATGCACCGAACATTCACGGCACCAATGTACCCGAGCGGTCAAGCCAAAACTTCGTTTAGTCGCCCCGTGCAACGCGACGCTGTATTTTTGCGCGTCCAGGCTTGAAAGGAGTTTGACATGAAGGTGGTCGTCGTGGGTGCTAGTGGCACGATGGGGTCGAAAGCAGTGAGGTCTCTTGAAAGAGACGGACGCGAGGTCGTACAGGCATCGACCAGCACCGGCGTGAACGTCCTGACCGGCGAAGGGCTGGACGAGGCCTTCAACGGGGCTGACGCGATCATTGACGTTACAAATTTCGGCTCATTCGGAAGTGGCGATGCCCTCGCGTTCTTCAAGCAGTCCAGTAGCAATCTATTGAAGGCCGCGAGGCGGAGCGGCGTGGGCCACTACCTGGCTCTCTCTGTTGTGGGTGCCGAGACGCTCGTCGAAAACGACTACTTCCGTGCAAAACTCGTGCAGGAAAACCTGATCCGCGCCTCGGGCATCCCCTACACGATCGTCCGCTCAACCCAGTTTTTCGAGTTCCTGAGCGGCATCGTAGGATCGTCGGCGGACAACGGTACGATCCGCTTGCCAGCTCTTCGGCTGCAGCCGATTGCAGGCGACGAGGCGGCATCCTGGCTGGCGAAACTCGCTGGTGAAAGCCCGAGCAATACCGTGGTCGAAATTGGCGGACCCGAAGCGGCCGACCTGATCGATCTGGCGAGCGAACTCCTGACCGTCAACGAAGACAACCGTCCTGCAACGTCCGATCCAGAGGCCCAATACTTCGGCATCTCGGTCCCCACCGAAGGGCTAATTCCCAGGATGCCGGCAGCACTCGGCAGGCTCACCTACCATGACTGGCTCTCGAGGACGCTTCACCAATAAAAAAGCCGGAGCTCGACGGCTCCGGCGGGTATTTGCGGCAGCTGACTTCAGATATGGAGCGGCGAAAGCTTCTTGTTCACCGACTTGGACTGCGTGCAGGCCCAGACCGTACCGGCGATACCGAAGAGCGCCGGGAGGCTCACCGCGGGGAAATCCCGGACCAACACGGATGCCGAGCATATGCCCACCGCGACTTCCCAGAGATGGAAGAAGGCATGGGCGATCAGCCAGAGGGTGGCGGCAGCCCAAAGCTCGACACGGCGTTCGCGTTTGAATGTGCCGATTGCGAAGGCAAGAGCGATGAAGCCCTGTATGATGCCGATGTCGCGAATGAAGTGCTGATTGAAAAAACCGGTGTCGGTCACGCCGGGCACGAAATAGTACCAGCCCTCCGGGTCGTAGAGCATGTAGATAGAGAGCCATGTGGCCAGGATCACATTGAACCAAACCATGGCTAGGACGGGATACTTGAGTACTTGCATTTCAATCTCCTTCGGTTGACTGCCGAAGAAATTATCACCGTGCCATATTCGAAACTTCCCAAACAAAGGTTTGGGCACCCCGTGTGAAGACAGTCCTTAGGAGCGGCTTTTGCAAAAATTCGTGGCGTACCTGCCGAATGGGGAGTTATTCGATGCGAAGTACGCCCTCCTTCAGTTCGCGAGCGTTGTGTCCGACGAGAAGCACCTCGTCGCCATCGAAACCGAGGCCGAGATAGAGGACGTCGATGCCGCCCTCGCCAAAACTGGCATGCCCTACCTGCTTCTCAGCGTGACTGCGTCGACAGGAAGGAATGGCGACAACGACCTGTTGACGGTCATGGAGCTCGTGTCTCGGTCGCCGTAGGCGCGTCGGAACAGCGCGCCCTACCGTAAGCCAGTTCGAGTTTCTTGATCAGCTGGACGAGTGAACCCGCGCCCATTTTCTTCATCATCCGACTTCTATGAATCTTGACCATCATCTCGCTCACCTCGAGGCGATGGGCGATCTGCTTATTGAGGTCACCTATTGCGACATACTTCATGACTTCACGTTCACGCGGCGTCAGCGTTCCGATGGACCGCCAAACGGCTTCCCGTTCGGCTGCCCGGGCCCGTGCGACCAAGTTCTGTCGAATGGCACCGAACACGGCATCGAGGACCGCCGCGTCATCTAGGGGTTTCGGTAGGAAGTCGGACGCTCCGCGCTTCATCGCCTCGACGGCAATCGGGACGGTCGCCTCGCCGGTCGTGAACACGATGGGCAGCAGACAGGCTCGGTCTGCCAAACGTTCCTGGAGATCAAAACCGCTGCTCTCTCCTGGTTGGATATCCACGAGCAGGCAGCCTGGTACGTCTAGATCAGCAGAGCCAAGCAGCTCCGCGCCTGATCTGAAACTCTGCGAGACAACATCTGCCAGGTGAAAGAGGTTGACCAGTGACAGCCTCGTCTTGTCGTCATGGTCGACGATGAATACCGTTGCCGCGCCGGGCGTTTCCGTCTGTTGCAGCATCTGATGCTTCGGTCTCCGTCCGTCTGTTTGCGCGTCGATTTGCCGGGAGTTCGACTGAAGGCAGGTCAGGCTGCCTTCAGTCGCGGAACTATCAATTCGCCGCAGCGGCCTCTTCAATAAGCTTTGCCACTTCGCCCGGGTGCGAAATCATCACGACATGCGATGCTCCGGCCACCGCGACCGTCTTTCGGGACTTCGCCCGGTCCGCCATCCACTGCAGGGTTTTCGGCGGGATGTTTTTGTCCGCATCGCCGTAGATGAACCACGATGGGATAACCTTCCAAGCCGCCTCCGGGGCAGGCTCGCCCAGCGCGGCGTCGGTGATCGGGCGCTGTGCTACCGCCATGAGGCGAGCCGCAGCGGCTGGTACATCCGCTGCGAACTGGTCCGGGAATTTGCTCTGATCGATGTAGAGGTCCTTTTCGCCGTCCGACAGCACCACGGGCTCCGCCAAGGTCGGCGCGAGGGTGCTACCCGGAAATTTGCCTGACAGGTCCACGGCCGACTCGCCCTTTTCAGGCGCGAATGCCGCCACGAAGACGAGCGCCTTTACATTGCCAACGCCAGCCGCGGCATCGCTGATGACCGAACCGCCATAGGAGTGACCTACCAGCACCACCGGGGTCTTCACGGTCTTGACGATGCCGGCGACGTATTCGCCGTCGCTCTTGACCCCACGAAGCGGGTTGGCCACAGCCACAACAGGATACCCGTCCCTTTCGAGGAGAGTGACCACGCGGTTCCAACTTGATGAATCCGCAAACGCTCCGTGGACCAATACCACCGTCGGCTTCTGCGATGCCGCATGTCCCATGACAGAGGACGCTAATAGGAGGCCAGTCGCGACCGCCAGCCGTGTGAATCTCTTCATTCGTTTTTCCTTTGATGTCTTGAAGTCCCTACCGACCGCTCTGATGCGCGGATCATTCAGGAAGGGACTTTTGGGCCTGTTCTAACGACGAGCAGAGCAATGATCGTCTGAACCTCGCCGCTCAACCCAAACCAAAGTTTGCAAATGCCATTAGTGCAGACAACTTCTTGTGCCTGTTCCCTCAAGCGCCACAACGGATTGCATTAAGCGGTACGCAACAATGTCGTTGTTCGCCTGTCGAGCAGCCTCGTATGCAGCGAGACAAAGTCGCTCCAACGCGGATCGGGAGTCCGTCCATTCCGTTATGATGCAGGTAAACAATACGTCGCCGACGGCAGACCCCTTCGCTACCAAGCGGCGTGAGCGGCCGCCCTCGGACAAAACTTCGAAGGCTTCGAGATAGTCGCATCCTTCAGCGATGCATCGGTACAGCTCTTTCGCGACCCGTGGCCGATCCGCTTCGATTACCCGCGCTAGAAACGTCTCGATCTGAGTGCCTTTTCCGCATTCATCGGGATCGAGGCCAAATAGTTTCGACGTGATATCGTCCGCGAGAACGACATCCTGGCCAATAACCCAGGTCAGGAGACCACTTGTCCAAACAACCCCGTCAAAATCGCTCATAGATCACCTAAACGGAATGCGAATCGCGTTCGCATATCGAGTATATTGGTGTCGTCCGAGGTTTGTATAGCGGACTTTATTTGGTGGGTTTGAGCTGCGACATGACGTAGGAATATGCCGCGCCACCGAATTCCGCCGCGAGCTCCGGCCATGAAATGCCGGCCGAGATCGGATCGTTGTCGCGTACCTTAAAAGCGGCCGCGTTCATGACGATTGAAAACGAAACCCTTGTCACGGGGGTTTTCGCCCGCTCATCAAGACCAACGAGATATCCATCGAGGCCGGACTGGAAAATCTCGAATATCGAAGAGCGTGCCGCCTGCCCTGACCTCGCAAGATTCAGATTTGCCAGCCTTGGATCATACAGAGTTCGGTTCAGATGCTCATCCCGCGCGAAGATTAACGCCACGGCACCAGCAAATGCGGTAAAAAATTCCTGCAATGTGTCATGGCGACTGGCGGTCAGGCATTCGGCGATCCCATTTGTGATACGACCCGAGACAACGTCCTTGATTGCCTGCAACAGGTCGTCCTTGCTCTCGAAGCGCCTGTAGATGTTCCCAATGGGCATATCCGCCGCGGCACTCACTGCAGCCATCGAAAACCCGTCGGCACCACCGTCCCTGAGAACGGCCTCAGCGGCAGCCATTATCCGCGCCCGCGCCTCGCGACTTCGCTTCTGCTGCGGCGCAAGTCTTACGGTATTCGAGCTCGGTGCTTCTCGGGTGGGATCGCTGTCCATTCCCCGCGTCTACCACAGGCGGACGCTCCGTTCCACGGGGCCGGAGCGCTCCCCATCGAGCACCGCAACCCAACCACTCGTTTAATTGGCTACGGTGGGACAGAGCGATAGACCCGCTGTCATACGGACCTCAATTGTGATCCGTCGCCGCAATCCCACGAAGGACGAAAGTCATCACGATGAAGCTGTTTTATTGCCCACTCGCGTGCAGTCTCGCCGACCACATCGCCCTCGAAGAAGCTGGCGTCGACTATGAGCGCGAGAGAGTCGATCTCAGCACGAAGATTACGGCGACCGGCCGCAACTACAACGAACTGACGTCGAAAGGTTACGTGCCGGCCCTGCAACTGGACAACGGTGAAATTCTTACGGAGAACGTGGCAATCCTGGATTGGATTGCATCCCGCCATCCAAAGCTCGGGGTGAGAGGCGAGCTGGGCCGCACCCGACTGCTCGAAGCTCTCGCCTACATTTCGACCGAGTTGCATCGCAGCCTGCGGCCGCTTTGGCATTCCAGCAGCAATCAGGAAATGGCCGAAGCGCGCGCCGCCATTCAAACACGGCTCCAGTTCCTTTCGGACAGCCTCGCCGGCGACTACCTATTCGGTGAAAATCTGACGGCCGCGGATTGCTATCTTTTTGTGATGCTCCTTTGGGCTGAACGTTTCGATCTCGAAACACCCAAACCTCTGGTGGCGCTTCGTGAGCGGATGCGTGCGCGTCCCGCCGTAAGAGTGGCCATGGCAGTCGAAGGCTTGAACTGAGAACTGGGATCGACCCGTCAGCAACTGACGGGTCGATTGATTCTACTTCAGGTGAGGTGCATGCCACCGTCGACGATCAATTCCACGCCGTTGACGAAGGTTCCCTTCGACGCGAGGAACAGCGCCGCTTCCGCGAGCTCGTCAGGGCGGCCCATACGGCCCGCCGGGATCAGCCCAGCCATGTGCGCCTCGAAGCCGGGGCGGTCGACCTCGCTGACTCCGAGCTTACCAAGGATTTCGGTCCCGACGGGTCCAGGGCTTAGGATGTTGACCCGAATACGACGATCTTTGAACTCCAGTGCCCAATTGCGCGCAAAAGCAGCCAGGGCCGCCTTCGAGCCGGCATAGACCGTGTGTTGGGGCAGGACTTTCGAGGCAGCCAGCGAACTTGTGACGATAATGTTGCCACCGTCTCGGATCAGCGGCTCGATTGCCTGGACGCCGAAGAAGACGCCACGGGCGTTGATATCGAAGTGACGGTCAAACTCGCCCTCGGTGACTGTCTTCGACCCCTCCAGGTTGATGACGCCGGCGTTTGCCATGTAGATGTCGATCGCCCCGAACCTCTCCTTCACCATGTCTGCCAGACGGTGGTGGAAGTCGATCTCGGCGACGTCGCCGCGGACGCCGACGACATTTCCGCCGATTTCGGCAGCTGCGGCGTCAACGACATCCTGGCGACGCCCGGTGATCAGGACCTGCGCGCCCTCTTCCACGAAGCGTTTCGCCGTAGCCTTGCCTATTCCACTGTTGCCACCCGTAATGATCGCGACCTTGCCTTCAAGTGATCTCATCGATTGAACTCCGTTTTCGATGTCATCGAAATACGGATTGTGGGAGGCGGGTATTAGCCGGCTTTGCGGAATATCATTCGTTCCTCAGATTGTGGAATATCCGGAGCCCGTCTCCAGCCGGGTAGAGCTCGCCGAGGGAACACGCATGCCGAAAACCAAGCTCCTGTTCGACTGATATCCCGCACGATCCTGCCCTTTACCTACCGTCGGATAAAATTCGGCCTATTAGAATCTTCGAGCCGATGATGACGGGAGCCGCGAATAGGAAAAAGATGGCTACAGACATGAATCCCTTGTTGAAGGCTATCATGGTTGCCTCCCTCATGAGCTGTTTTCCCAGAAGCAATGCCGCAGCCCTCCCAGCTTCCGATGAATCCAGGCCGTGAGTCGAAAGCAAGGCACCGGCCCGTTGTAGCCGTTCGATTACCTCTGGCCGGCCGGGAGTTACATGTGCTGCGAGCACTGCACGGTTACGGATTGCCTCGTGTTCAATCAACGTCTGTAAAAACGCCACCCCGGCGAGTCCGCCGATAGTTCGGCCGAGGTTGAACAGAGCGACGCCAGACGAAACGAAACGCGGCGCAAGACCAGCTAGAGCGACGAGCGTAATCGACAGGAACAGGAAGCCAAGGGCTGCACCTCGCAACACTACCGCCGGCATAAGCTCCGAAATTCCACTGGCGCTCGTACCGCTCCCCATGAGCCACATCGAGGTCATGAACCCGAGTATCCCAAATGGCACGGTCAACACGGGGGAGATTCGGAACCTTCGTATCGCAAATGCCGTAAGCCCGAGCGTGAAAGCGAAGGTCGCGGCACTGGGCAGCAGTAGCCGACCAAGGTCAGTTGGACTTAACCTCAGGATTGAGATGGCAAAGGACGGGATCAGGAAACTGCTTCCCAACAACGCGAACCCAGCCGCAAAACTCGCAATGAATCCAAACGCAAATCCCGGATTTGCGAAAGCTCCAAACCTTACGGGCCATTCATCAAGCCGATGCCGAAAACCCGAGACGGCCAAGAGGATTGAAGCCGAAACAGCGGCGGCGATACAAATCCGAACTGTTGCATCCTCGATCCAATCCCATCGATTGCCCTGACTAAAAACGAAGGTTGCACATCCGGCCGCGATCGCCACAAGGACGAAAGCCCAAGCGTCGAAAGGCGCACACGGCCGGCTCTCGTCTAGGTCAGGGGTAGCGAAGGTCAGCAGAACAGATGCAATCAACCCAAGAGCCACCGCAGCCGCGAAGACGAGCTCCCACCTGTAGAAATCGCGAGCCCAGCCTTGTGCAAAGGGAGTGATTGTTGCCGGCACGACAACAGCCCCGAGAGCAAAAATTAACTGAACCCACGGCTGGCTCGACTTCTGAAATCTAAACAGGAGCAGTGTCTGGGCCGAAACCACCGCTACGCCGCCCGCAAAACCTTGGGCAATTCGCAAGGCAGCCAGTGCGTGAAGAGGCAGGGGCGTGATAATCAGCGCACACGCCACGGTCATCGCTATCGTCGCATACAGAAGCGGCCGAAGTGGCTGTGCCGATGACACCCATGCAGCGAAGATGAAGCCAACAATTTTCGCTGCCGTGTATCCGTAATCGAATATCGCTGCCTCATCCGCGGAGGCATAAACATCACCCATCATGTCAAACCGGATGAAGGACAACGTCGATCCGGCTATCGCGTCGGTCAATGTTGCCGCGAAGACTCCCATCAAGACAACCGCAGTCCGGTTATCAATGGTTGGTATGGTCATGGTGCGCTCCTGCAAACTCACCCGGGCGCTTTGCGCGGGGAGTCAGGAGCAGTGCCATACGGCCTGCATCCGGTTAATACGGCCTTAAACGCAAGGACTATACGCCGTGAGCGGATAATCTAATAAGATGCCCCTCGCCGCAATGACTGGGGATACACAATGGACCGACTTACGAGCTTATCAGTCTTCGCTAGAGTGGTTGAGAACGGCGGCTTTTCAGCAGCAGCCCGAAGCTTGAACATGTCCGTCAGCATGGTGGCAACCCACGTGCAAAGCCTTGAACAAAGACTCGGCGTCCGCCTCCTAAACCGCACTACCCGCAAGGTCACGCTCACGGAAACCGGACGGGTCTATTACCAAAGGTCCACACAGATACTCGCCGATCTGGACGACGCCGATCGTGCCGCAGGCGCACTGACGTCGTCACCACGCGGGATCATCAGAGTCTACTGCACGGCAGCTATCGTTCGTTTTTTGATGCCGGTAATTGAAGAGTATCTCGCCAAGTATCCTGAGGTGTCACTCGATCTCGACAGCGGCGAAAGGATGATCGATCCTATCGATGATAGCTACGATCTGGCAATTCGGACGACCCCTTCGGCGGACTCGGGGCTGATCGCACGCAAACTTACTCCATGGCGTCACTTGCTCGTGGGTGCTCCAGCTTACTTCTCGAGGCACCCCCAGCTTGCCACTCCCCAGGACCTTACCGAGCATCAGTGCCTTAGGTACGCATATTATCCAGGTGGAGACGAGTGGCGTTTTGAGAACGAGCTTGGAGAGATCACCGAAGTCCGCGTGAGCGGCCCCGCACTTTCCAATAGTGCTGAAGCCCTTCGATACCTCACTCTGAGCGGCAACGCTCTATGGCTTGCCCCTAGTTTTATCGTCGCCGACGACCTCGCCGAGGGCCGTCTCCTAAACGCCCTCCCCAGCCACCGGGGCGTCGAATTCGCGATCAACGCCATCTATCCGGACAAAAGGTATCTGCCGGCAAAGGTTCGATTGTTCATCGATCTCCTGGCCGAGCGGTTTGCCGCCTATCGCGCGTGGATGGCTTAGGTGCGAGTAAACGGGAGTATAGGTTGTCAAATGGCACCGGCACCATAGACGGCTACCCAACGCATGTTGCTGCTGCGGCGGCCAAAAACTGGGTGCTCTATGGAATTTCGCGTCAGGGCCGTAGTTGAGGACGCGAAGGCGACCTTTCGCGACCGCCTCGGAGAGCTTTGCACCAGGTCAGGCTTTACCCATTTTCTGGTTTGTCAGTACCCAAACTGTGGCACCGCACCACTGGTGGAGAACATCGTGGCGACGAACTGGCCAGCTGCGTTTTTACGGGGTTACGCCGACGTCGACATACGTTCAGAAAGGAGCTTCCTCGGACACTTCAGGTCCTCCATCGCGTTGATCAGAGAGGTCGACATCAAAACTCCACCCGATGTCACGAGATCGCTGAGTGGCTTCTTCCCTTGCAGCATCGCCTACACGCTCTTCACGTCGGCACGTCAGCAGTATGTCTTCGTGATGTCGTCCCCGTCCCCGGAAATCGATGACGCGGCGATCGGCCAGGCCATCTTCGAGACCATGGAATATCTGGCCCGGTTAACGGAAAGACGTCCGCTACGGCCTGACATTTCACAACGAGAAACGGAATGTCTCTTCTGGGCCGCTGCAGGGAAAAGCAGCGAAGATATCGGAGCGATCCTTTGCCTATCCAGTCACACCGTGAACGACTATCTGAAATCAGCGATGAAGAAGCTGGAGTCTATCAATCGGACGCAAGCAGTCGCGAAAGCGACGAGGCTTGGGGTAATCTGACCTCGGCCCGGCGATCTACGCGGTTTCTCTATATCGCTGCATGAGCCGTTGAAGCGATCGGCGATTGAGCGAGAGGCGGCGGGACGCAAGCGAAACATTTCGACCCGACCATCCGAATACCGTTTCGATATGAGCGCGTCTCACGCTCTCGGTATCGGGTAAGCTCGTCTGGCTCGACATCGCCAACCGATCGCCATTCACGAGAAATTCCACGACGAACTCCGCATTCAGCGGCTTTGGCAATAGATCGTCCGCCCCAGCCTTGACCACCGCAACCGTCGCTTTGACATCGGCAAACCAGGTGTGCACGACTAGCCTGCTACACGGGTTGTGCAATCTGATTGCGGATATCAGCTCGAGACAATCACCATCGTCGAACTTCAACTCGATCAATGCCAAGTCGATGCTCTTCCGGGAAACGATCTGGAGTGCCTCATTCGAGCTTGTCGCAATCACCGCCGCATAGCCGCACCCCCTGAATTGACGGGCAATGGAAGCTGTGGCCACGATGTCGGGGTCCGCCAGAAGGACGCGCCCTCGCAAGGCATAGGATCGCCCTGAATGTTCGGCAGTCTGATCAGTTTGCATCGCCACATCCTCCGAAAAGTGAAACAGACGATCGGGCACACCGGCTCACATGACGCTTTGTTGTTGGGGCAACGGCACAGATCGTAATCAACCTGACCGCCGCCCCTGGACGGCAGTGCTGCACCCCTGATACCTGCCGGGAACCCTGGGCATAGCTCTGCACGCTAATCTCGCGTTGCTACGGGGTGTCCAAACCGAACGCGGCCGCGAGCCTAAGACCATAGTCCACGTCCGCTCGCCGGCAGTTGTCGACATGGCGAACCTTCACCGCCATCGAAACCCCGGTCATCGCGCGTGCAGTGTTCTCGATCAGCGCGACCTTCTGCTCTTCGGTCATCAATCGGAAAAGGTCGCCAGGCTGTTCGTAGTGGTCATCATCAAGGCGATGATCATACCGACGCGCCTCGCCGGAAAGCTCGAGCGGAGGTTCGCGATAGTCCGGTTGCTCATCCCAGCTTCCATGCGAATTCGGCACGTAGCTCGTCTGAGCCCCATAGTTCCCGTCAATCCGCATGGAGCCATCGCGATGGTAAGAATGGTAAGGGCAGCGTGGCGCATTCACGGGTATCTGATGGTGGTTGACGCCGAGCCGGTAGCGAGCTGCGTCACCATACGAGAACAGGCGTGCCTGCAGCATTCGATCGGGCGAGAACCCCAGCCCTGGCACGATGTTAGCTGGCGTAAAGGACGCCTGCTCTACCTCGGCGAAGAAGTTCTCCGGGTTCCGGTTCAGTTCAAGGAGCCCGACTTCGATGAGCGGATACTCGGAATGTCGCCAGACCTTCGTAAGGTCGAACGGATTATGGCGGTGCGCTTTGGCCTGATCTTCCGACATCACCTGGATGAACAGCTTCCAGCGGGGATACTCGCCGTTCTCTATGCTCTCGAAGAGATCGCGCTGATGGCTCTCACGATCCCGGCCCATGACATAGGTCGATTCCTGGTCGGATAGGTTTTCGATGCCTTGTTGGGACTTGAGGGTGAATTTCACCCAATGCCGCTCGTTCGCAGTGTTGATCATGCTGAACGTATGGCTGCCGAAGCCGTGCATGTTGCGGAACGTTTTGGGGATACCGCGGTCCGACATCACGATCGTGACCTGGTGCAGCGCTTCTGGCAGCAGCGTCCAGAAATCCCAGTTGTTTTCGGCGCTTCGCATCCCTGTCCGCGGGTCGCGCTTGACGGCATGATTGAGATCGGGAAAGCGCAGAGGATCGCGGAAGAAGAAAACCGGGGTGTTGTTGCCGACCAGGTCCCAGTTCCCCTGCTCCGTGTAGAACTTGATCGCAAAGCCACGAATATCTCGTTCCGCGTCGGCCGCCCCTCGCTCGCCGGCAACTGTCGAGAAACGAATGAATATCGGCGTCTCTTTCCCGACCTTAGAGAACAGGGCTGCTTTACTGTAACGCGTGACATCATGGGTGACCGTGAAGGTGCCATGGGCACCCGCGCCCTTCGCGTGCATGCGCCGCTCCGGAATGACCTCGCGATCGAAATGCGCCAGCTTCTCGATAAGCCAGATGTCCTGGAGTAGCGCCGGCCCCCGGGGTCCCGCCGTCTCGATGTTGAAATTGTCCGCTACCGGCGCTCCCGCGGCGGTGGTCAGCTTCCCTTGAGTCATCGTCTTTGCCCTTGCTTCTTTTGGATCGCAATAGGCCACCAGCATTGCCGCCCGTACAGCTATACCCTCGTTTGGTGGCCGATCACGACGCGAGGAAAGCGACTAGCCGCAACCCCAGATACGCAAATGGTTACGGTTGTAACGCGGCAACGCAATACCCGTTTTTGGCAAGTTTGAAGCAAGGCCATCGCCCCAGCTTGCGCCCACCTACCGCCACCAACGGGAAATGGAGCGTCATGAAAGTTGGGCCCGACAATTCGATTTACAGCGTCTTTTCAACAGCGAACCGCAGGCCACCGTCGATTTACGACGAGAAGATGGTCCTGCCCGCGTCTTCCGAAACAAAAGCTCCGCCTGCCGCAAGCGACAGCCAACTCGTTGCCGACTTCCATTCGCGCATGGCTCGGCAATCCCTCGACTGGGCGGATGCCGACAAGGACGGACGCGTGACAAAGGATGAGTACATGAGCGGCCAAGCGCGACTTGCGGAACTCAATGACCGTCCGAACGACACGGCCGGGAATGAAAAAAGGTGGTCGGAAATCGACACCGGCGGCAAAGGCTGGGTCAACGAAACCGAGCTCAACGACGGGCTCGCAAAAATGCTGCCCGTAAGCGTCGGACACCTCGATCAGGGCTTTGCGGAACGCCTTCGCAACCTCCGAACCTAAGCATTCCAATCGACATTTAAGGAGCAATTCCAATGAGCATTTTTGGCAGCATGAAAACCGCCATATCCGGCATGAATGCCCAGGCGAACCGTCTCAGCACGGTCGCCGACAATATCGCGAACGTGAACACGGTCGGCTACAAGAGCGCCTCGATCGCTTTCTCCACTCTCGTCGTCCCTGGCTCATCCGGCAACTACAATTCGGGAGGGGTCCAGAGCACGACGCGGTATTCGATCACGACGGAAGGAAACTATACGGCAACGACCTCCGGCAGTGACCTCTCCATCAAAGGCGACGGATTCTTCATCGTACAGGGCGACGACGGCACCACCGTTTTGACCCGCGCGGGCGATTTCCTTCCCGACGAAAACGGCAACCTCAAGAACTCGGCGCAATATACCCTGATGGGTTACCCGTACACATCCGGTGCGCCGGCGGTGGTGGTCAACGGCTTCGATGGCCTTGTTCCGATCAATATCCGCAACCTCGGAGGCCTTGTGGCTCGTCCGTCCGATGCCGGGACATTCGAAGGAAACCTGAATTCGAACGCGAAGGTCGCCCCGACGGGAACCGACACGCTTCCCAGCGCGAACGACCCGTCGAACACGACGGCGGACACGAAGAAGATGTCGGTCGTCGGCTATGACAACCTCGGCAACACGGTCATGTACGACCTTTATTTCACCAAGACCTCCGCAGGCGACCCGACGGCAACTCCTCCTGTCGACGCAAGCTGGGAAGTTGCCATGTTCCGCCACGCTGACGCGGCCGCAGGGACGAGCCCGTTCCCCTACTCCAGCGACGCTGTGGCGGTCCAGACACTGACGTTCGACAAGAACGGCAAGCAGACGAGCACCGGCGACGTCACCATCACAGACCCCGTAACGGGGAACACGATCGATATGGACTTCAGCAAAATGGGTCAGGTTGCCTCCGACTTCTCGGGGAACGGCCAGCTGAACGGACAGGCCCCCAGCGCGGTCACCGATATCAAGATCGACAAGGACGGAACGGTCTATGCGATCTACAAGACGGGCGACCCCAAGCCGATCTACCGCATCCCGCTTGCTACGGTCGCAAGCCCGGACCTTCTGACGCCACTCAATGGCAACGTCTATGCGGCCAACGGAGAATCGGGGGTTACGGTGACCGGCTTTCCGCAAACGAACGGTCTCGGTGTCATCAATTCGGGATCACTGGAGGGCTCGAACGTGGACCTCGCCGATCAGTTGACGACGATGGTCGAGGCCCAGCGCAGCTACACTGCAAACTCCAAGGTTTTCCAGACCGGCTCGGACATCCTTGATGTTCTCGTGAACCTCAAGCGCTGAAGTATTGGATGCCGGAGAGGCAGACTTTCCGGCATCCAGTCTCGTAGCGCTCACAGAAATCTTCCCCGCGCGAATACGCGAAATTAAGTGTCGCTCGATAGTTTCGACGACGCTCACGTCCGGTATTGTCATGTTGATCCCGCTCACACTCTCCCCCGAAGAACAGAACGTCCTCGAGACGCTTGGCAATTTCCCCATCAAACGGGGAAACGACAGCACGCCTGCCCGCCTAGCCAAATGGACAGCAAACGGCCCCGGTCCAGTGGCTTTGACCGGTGGGGAATGGAGCAACGGCGTCGCGCTGTGCCCGACCTTCCAAATACCGGCTCCGAGCCGGATCGCATCCATCACCTGGTCTTGGACAACCGAAAGACTGGCAGAATGGGAACCGCACTCTCAGCTGCGTTTCATGCTGTTGGACGTGGACGCCAAGCAATGTTGGACCGTCGATGTAACGTCGCGGCCTGCATCGACTGTGATTGTGCCGGGTAACGTCTGCGTGTCGGCGAACTGCGCCATCGCGCTCCAGCTGAAGGCCGGCGAGCGGCTCGGAAAACTCTACAGTCCTCCGTTTGTACGATCGGTCGAAATCGCCGTCAGGTACCGTTTCTAGTCGGAACGCCAATCCCACAAAAAGGGGCCGTCTCCGGCGGGAAGACGGCCCACTGTGCGGACGTGGCGTCCGCAGTCCTCGGCAATGAGGGGTACCGAGGAGGGTCAAGTCGCTTGGGCGGGGGAGGACCGCGTACTTGACGATTGGAGGATACTGCTTGGTGTTTTGCGGGGTAGTTATACGTTGGTTTTGTCTGGAGAAGACCCGGCAATACTCACGATTTTTTAGGCTGGACGAGTGCTTGAACTTGCCCAGCCTACCCTCTTCACTGCGTTCATCTCGTCGAAATTTAGCTATCGAACGGCGCTTCCATCACGAAGTCCACCGATGAGGGGCCAGCGTAACCAGTCACATACCGCTGCCCAAAGTCGCGCAGGAAATTGTCGTAGGTGGTCTCCGGCGCGTTCTCGACCATGTGACAAAAGCAGGTCGTCATCTTCTTTTTGAGGCCGAGCCGTGGAAACGCCTCGACGATCGCCCTCATCTCGACTGCCGAAATCCGCGAATACTGCAGGCCCACGACATCGAGACAAATACCGGCGGTGCACAGAGCGACCTCGGGCTCCTTGTACAGGCCGATCGACGGCGTCGAGTTAAGGGCAACGCTATCCCAAATCAATTGCGCCCGATGCCCCACAACCCCCGCCTCCCAGGCAAAGCTTCGAGCCAGATCAGCTCCTTCGACCTCGAAGCGGCGAGGCCCATGAAAAGACGTGTTCAACGTCACGTCATGCAGAAGGGTGCCGAGGGCGACAACTTCTTCATCGTGGTCGATGTTTTGAATCCTGGCCAATGCCACAGCAAACAACCAAGATCGCATGACGTGATTGAACAGATAAGGCTCGTAGATTTTCCCGGCATACTCTAAAGCCTTCCGAACAATTTCTGTGTCCGGAACAACAACGCCAGCCAAAATACGTTTGCGATCGATAGTCATATTGGTCTCCAGTCCGCGAGTTATTCGCGTTCGCTGGGGACGTATTGTTAAAGAAGATCGACGATCTCGGTCACTATACCTTGTAGATAGCCAGTTCAGGCGGCTGCATAAACGTGAATCCGGCAGGTCAGCCCGCGGACCGGAGACAAAATAGCACGATCAATGGCGTCGTCAGGTGAACTCAAGTTTGGGGTGCGGCGTCGCCCTTGGATGGTTAGAACCCTTGAGCACCTCGATCCAAGCTCCGTCAATACAGTCGGCACCATCATGCCTTTTCGACTTCATTTCATTTCTGGCGGAGAGACCCTCGGGATGCATGCGAGCCCCGGCGTTCCTCGCTTAGGTGAACACGTCATGCTGGAAGTCTCCGGAGACCTGGAGATATTTCGGGTAGACGATGTCCTTTGGGTGACCTCAACCCGTGGGGGCATGATCGAGGATGTGTTTCTCACCGTTTCGCACTCGTCAGGACAGCATCGACCCGACGACGCATCCAACAGCTCTGCGGCTACCGCGACGACACTTCCCTAAACTGACCGCGAGCTAAACCTCCGTTTAATTTACGCCTGGAAGGCTCGCGCCTACAGTTTGGAGGTCTCAAACGATAGGCAGAAATCGTGCACCTTTTCCTGATTGGAGCAGCCATGTTTACGATTTGCGCAGTCCTCGCGATGACGAGCCTAATCACAGCCCAAAACCGAGCCGCCCGAATATTCGTCCCGGTCTCGTCGCCAGCCACAGACGGAGGCCGCGCGGGTGTGTTCTTCTCAAATGGCAGCCGCGTCGAGTTCATACCGCTGCGGACCTCTGGTCGGTCGATCAAGACCGCAAGCCGGTAAGGGATCATTCGCAGTTCGATCCGAGATTTCGCTCCTAGCGGCTAGCCTGCTGTCGAAACGATTGGATCATATCCGCGGAAACATCACCAACGAAGCAAATCGGCGCGTATCCTCCACCCCTGTTGTAGGCACTTCGCTTACCGCAACGCCGCCCGCCCCGATCCGTATTATAGGGGCACGCACACGATCCAGGATACATTGCGATTGATTCCGCGATTATCCGTTGAGCGACGACGGAGTCGGAAATCTGGGGGATCGAGGGAGCGACAGATTTCGATTCCGGCGGCGTGTCCGATGACGCGGCAGGCTTCTTGTCCCGCTTCGCCTTGTCCTGAGAGGTCGGGCGCTCATCTGAAAGAAGCGCGGTTGCAATCCACCCTTCCCTCTGTGTCAGCTTGTCCGTCACCTTCGACCACTCGCCATCGCTTCCCGTGACCGACAGCTCTCGGCCGGTGTCGTACCGGTCGAGTATACTCGACGTTTTCCCCGGCCCATCCCGGAGCGCAACCTTTCTGCCCTTCACAAAGCGAGTGACAGCCTCAGTTGCCTGCGGAGGCAGGGATGGCGCTGGCTGACTATCCTGCTCCGTCGGAGATATCTTCGCATTGGCCTCGTAGACTTCCGTCTTGGGGTCATCTGCGCCGCTCTCAACGATCCTGCTAGGCTGCGGATCGGCAGGTGTCTCCGGCTTGTGGAAGACTGCCGCGACCAGCCCGACGCAGAGAATCAGGAAGACGATCCCTGGGCTCAGCTTGGTCTGTTTCCGCGAACGACGTTTGCGCCGCATCTCTCTGCCCCATTGCCCTACTGCACCGCGGCTTCACGTCGCCGAATTCTGATCTCGATACGCCGGCGTGTTTCGACGTTCCCGGCTTGCCCTACCGTCAAGGTATCACCGGGGAGGATGAGCTGTGCGGCCGAGAGTGGCAGCACAGTAATCCCCGACAAGGATTTGTTGGCCCTGAGGATGTTGGCAACCGAAATTGCGCGAGCGAGCCCAAGGCCTGCGTTGTCGGCAGGTTCGAGAGAATTGATCGACTTCTTCGCGGACAACACGTCGATGGAGTTCTTGTCGAGATTTGAATTGAGCCGCGAGATCGGCTGCTCGTCGGTGTGGCCGATGACCTCCACGATATCAGCGCCGTACCTCTCGAGGTTTTGGGCGATCTGGTCCGAAATCGATCCATTCAGCTGATCGGTGAACGACATGGACAGTTCCGCGCTCCCGGATCGGAAGAAATAGCCATTAGCCTCGGTCAAGCTGATAATGGGAGGCCATTCGTGCGGCTTTCCGGCAGCGCCGAGCTTGGCAAGCTCCGCCTCGCGGGTCTGCAATTGCTTGAGCACGGCCTCCAACCTGGCTTCCAGATCACGCTTCTGCTCGTTGAGTAGTTCGTTGGCTTTCTCAAGATCGGCAGCCTTTTGCTCGGCAACCATCAGCGTTTCAACCCGCTCAAGGATGTCGCCGGCGTCCTTCTTGCCCAGTACCTCCTTGAGGCGCTTGTAGGTGTCTTTCTGAAGGACGAGCTCACGCCAATCCTCGTCGTAATTGGCCTGCTCTGCTTCCGGGAGCCTACTCGTCAAAGCGGCAACCTCAGCCTTGAGCTCGTCGATCTGACGATCCTGCTGGCGGGAGGTTTCGGTGACCGTCGATAGCTGCTTGATCGCATCATCGGCCCTGTGTCGTTCCTTCACGATGATGGCCGCCGTAACCAACAGCAGGCAGAAGACCACCAAGAGCAGGGATTCCGCCATTGTAAAGCCGAGGATAAGACCGCGATTGTAGCCTTTGGTCTCGATTTGACCGGCGTTCTCCGGGGTCATCGTTGCCACCAGGATTTGCGCGGCTTGTCATCCTCGGTGTCGCCGACCGTAGACGTGATTGAGCTCTCCACCACCGTATCGTTAGCCGCGGATGGGACCTCTTCGGACGGCACTTGGACCGACAGCTGCGACAGGGTGCGCTCGATCCGCTCACCACGAAGACGGCTCTGCTCCTCAGCCGCCCTCGCCTCACTGTGACGTCCCGTCGACGCGTCGATGAGTTGGGAGAGCTTATCTGTGCTGACAGTGTGGGCTTCGTTGGCGGCTTTGGTCACTGATACGATTTCTTCCACCACCGAGGTCAGCTTAGTGACCGTCTCCGACGACTGCGTCTGAGCAGCAGTCGCGGCGGTCACCTCCGTGGCAAGTTTCGCCAGATTTGCGGCCGTCTGTTTGAAGGGCACGATGCCCGCCAAGACCTTTTTGGCAGTCTCACGGGTATCGGCAGCGTTCTCGCTGATCGCCTTGGCGTGGGCGTCGACAACAGACCGGATGGATTCCACTGCCGGCGAGACATCGATCCTCAGTACCTCGTCGGGCGAACGGGCTGCCGCGTACTTCTGGATGACGTTGTCGATGGCTTCGGAAAGCTGTCTCGACTTTTCGGTCATCACGGTGGCCAGGCCTTCCATCTGGCCCGACAGCTGCGTGACATTCTTGGCATTGACATCTGATAGCTGCGCCACGTTTTTGTGGGTTTCTTCCAAAGTGACCAGCAATTGCTTCGACGTCGCCTGGATGGATTCCACGGCCTTCGCGGACATTGCCTCGATTGCGGCACGGACTGCTTCGCCGTTCTTTTCCGCCTGCCGAGCGATCTCCTCGAAGCCCTCGGACAGCATCTGGTTGCTGGTACGGCGGTAGGACGAAAACTCCATGGCGGAGTTGTCGAGCTCTGCCCTCACGCGCCTTGTCATCTCTGCTAGCTCGTGTCTGACGGCCTTTTCAATATCGGCAGGGTCGCGGCGCATCTGGTTGAAGAAGATACGGAGCGCGATGCCGGTGACCGTGGAGATGATCGCGATGCCGAAATTGCGGACGACGTCTTCGATAGAAGCTTCGCCAGTGAACTTATACAGCGACACACCAAGGCTCGTCAGCGTGTAGATGAAGCCCATATAATAGAGGTTGTCGCCGGCCTGCTCGCTGTGGACACGCAGACCGGAAAGCATATTGACGGTCATGTACAGGAACATCATTGCGACCGGGATCGCCGTGATCAAGGCAATGTCGAAATCCCATACCTTGCCAAGCCAGATGACGGCGGAGCCGATCATGGTCAGAAGGACGAAGAGGATGATCGGGCCCTGATTGCGAACCAGATTTCTCATTGGTGAGCTACGCATTACATTGTCCCTGTCAAACGCTCGATGCCCGAGAAGTTGCCGTGGTTGGAGCCGATCCAAGCCAGCCAGAATTCTGGCAAGTTTTTCACTGCAGAAGAGCTTTCACGCTGGAAGAGGAGAAGATTGACGTCCACGCCGTTCAACGGGGTCCTGAATTTGTTTCGGGCCACGCTGCCTTCGAACGCTTTGATGTCCGCGCCCGATTTGTACATCGAGAAAGCCGGGGTGAACTCCATCATGTCCGAGGCGACCACCAGCCTCTTCGGCTTGCCGTCAAGCTTTGCATCGGTGAAGCTCTCGATGACGATACGCTGGATACCAGCCATGATCGGCGACTGTTTCGACGCAGCCCCGTTCCCCATTTCCTCCTCAATCTTCTTGAGAGGCTGGTTGAAGGCCTGATCCCAACGTTGTTGAATCTTCTTGGGGTTGGAAGTCCACGGATCGGCGCTCTCGCCATCGCCCGGATTGCATCCGTGGAAAGTCCGTTGGGGTTTTCCCTCCACGTCGGTCAGAAGGTAGACCTCGATCAGGCCGTGTTGCTCAACGCCGGCGACAATCCGCTGAAACTCTCGCTTGAGGTCCAACTTCGTGATTTCGGAAATCGGATCGGTGACGTCCAGCAACACGGCCGTCGCTGATGTTGGACCAGTTTCCGGGCATAGATCGGCATCGAGTGTCGGGGCCGCCTTCGCCTTGTACCAGAGCATTGAATAGCCACCGACAGCGCCGGCGATCGCGATAACCAGCGCGACAATCCCGACGATGGCCCCTACAGAGCCGCCGCCCCGGCGGCTTCTGCGTTTACGCCGGGCTGCCATTGATCGTCTCCGGATAGATATGGTCGAGTTCGTGATAGGCCGTGACCGCGTCTTCAAACGCCTTGCTGATGCGCTTCATCTGCGCCGACAGCTCGGTCTGGGCCGCTTGGATACGTTCGCTGAGGTCCTTGTCGGTCCAGTCGTCCGACGTGTCTACGACCACTCGACGGCGCTCCATCTTGTACTGGGCCTTGAAGTGCTTCGGCTCCTCGTCCGTGCGCGCGGCTCGATTTTCCTCGCGGTAGATCGCGAGGAGCTTGCGGCCCACAGATTCTAGCTGGGTCTGGTGTTCGCCGAACAGCTTCGTCATGCGCGTGCGGGCATCGATGATGGCGGCGCATTCCTTGCGACGCTTCGAAAGACCCTGAATGATGCCTTCGATCTTGGTGTTGTGATCGTCGCGGATTTCCTTGAGCCCCTCTACCCGGTCTTCCCGTTCGGTCGCGTAATCGTCTCTGGCGTCAACGTAGCGCTGATAGGTCCCGGCATAGCCTGGGTATGGATCGGTCATGAACAGGCCATCGATAAGGGCCGCCGTCGAGAACAGGAGGCCGCCTGCGAACAGCACGAAGGAATCGATATCCGCCAAGCCAAGCGGATCGGAAAACAGCCGTTGGCGGACGAGGAGACCAATGTTCTCGACAGCGGTCGCCGAGATTTCGCGATAGTGTGCCATCGCCAGGTTCAATGCGATCGCCAGCGCGATCCATGCAATCAGGCTGAGGAAGCCTATGATCCTGAGGACGAATGACCGCCTGTTCAGCTGTCGAATGCCGAACAGCGCCAATAGGAACGTACCGATGACATTGACGAACGCGAACCCGAACGCATAGCCGATACCGCCAACCAGGCCGCTATCGTTGCCTTTGGCTAGGTAGATACCATTGACCACCGTCTCGATGATCAGGAGCAGCGCGACGACGAGTATCTTGAGCCAAGTCTCAAGCGAGCCGCGCACCCTGGCAATTCTTTTCTCCAAGCCGTTTCGTTTTCTGAAGTCCTCCAGCTCCTCATCCGTAGCCTTGAGGTCTTTGCGGCGGATGAACAACTCGTCCCGGCCCTTCGTGACGTCTGCCTGGAAGTCCTCGACACTCGAATTGTTCGTCATTTCGATCTGGCTGAAGTGACCGTCAAAATCGAGGTTCCGCAACCGAGTGGCATAGGTGTTGAGCTGATCTTCCAGGACTTGGAAGGCGTCATCCCGCTGGCTCTCCACTCGATCCACAATGGATCGCTCGACATCGTCGAGTTCCCGCGCATTTTTGGCCGGAATGTTCGCCTTGCCGTTCTCTGCGGCCTTGCGCTCGATCTCCATGGACTTGACGAGCTTCTCCGGGTCCAAAGGCGGGAACGGGTCAGTCGTTATCCGGAAGTCATGGCTGGACTCCCGTAGGGTGTCGTACAATCTGGTGAGTGCCTCAAACTTGGCCATCGTCAAAACCTGCATGCATGCTGATAATTGAAATCTTCATTTGCCCCACTGCGGAGGTCGCCAGCCCGCGGCGATCGCCTCCCCTTCGGAACAGAACCAACGTTCACCCTTGCGGGGATCGATCTTCGTCTTGGTGTAGTCCTTTGACCACGGAGCGTGATAGATGCGCTCCTGCTTACGGTTGATGTTCCCCTTGATCGGACATCCGCTCATCGGTGCGCCCGACGCCGCGCTGTCCCACTTGTGAGCCCGGAACTCCCACGGCGTTTCGGTGGCGGCTTGCCAGACGCCAATGAGCCCGGCGTGCGCGACCTCCTCGGTCATGACGTAGTCGGCGGAATATTTTCGGAAGGCCCATGCAAGACCGGAAGCAACCATCTCACCGTTTACGTCGACGCCGTCCGAGACACAGCTTGCAACCCACCGGCCGTACATGTCTTTCTCGTGTGGAGTGCACTTGACCTGGTGTCCGATGACGAGGCTCTCCATTTTACGAACAGCCGCCCGCCCGCATGCCCACACCCCACCATCGGCTGTCGCACAAGTCTGTCCAGCCTCGGGCGCGTCAATCCCATGCAGGCGGTAACGGACGCCATCCAGATCAATCGTGTCGCCGTCGATTACCCGTACATTTGAAGCCGCAGAAACACCCGCCGCCGTTAGAAACAGCAGCAGCGCGGTCGCCGAAAATCTGGAAAACAAGGCACGTCCCTCTTCGCGCAATACGTTTATTTTAGCAGTTGAGATTCCGCAACCGGAAGTGCGCGAAAAATTAAGAAATGGTAAACATCAACAGGCGCAACCACAGATGCCGGCTATCAAAGCCGTAACGCAGACCCCGAAATTAATTCGAATTTCGAACTATCCAGCGTCTGAATTTTAGGAAGTATCGTCGGATTCTTAGTAAAGTTAGCCGCTCTGCAAACCGGATTCGATCGAGGAATCCGGGACTTACGATTGGTTCGATTTCCGGGAATCTAGGAAAAAGCTATTTGGATACGCCCCAAGAACACGGGGGCGAACGTCCTTGCCCGGTGTGTTAGATCGTTCCCGCTCGATTGAGCGCGGGAGCCTGGCATCACCCCTCTAGGTCGGGCTTCCGCCATCCCCTGAATTGTAGTTGCGGTAAGCGTTTTAAGCTTGCGGTAAGCCCGCGTCGATACAACACTGAAACCATTAACCTCCGCGGCGAGCAATGACAGAGTTCTTCCAGACGACCGACGCGACCATTCGCCAGGCCATTCGGCTAAGGCTTTCGCGAGCCCACGCGGGGCAGGACGCCGTCATAGTCGACGAACTCAAAGTTTCCCTGGGAAGCGGCAGGCTCGACGTCGCTGTCATCAACGGTCGGATCGAAGGCTACGAGATCAAAAGCGATCGAGACAGCCTAGACCGTTTGGAGAAGCAATCCATGATGTTCGGCGCGGTCGCCGACAGGATGACGCTTGTCGTGGGGAGCCGTCATTTGAACAAGGCCCTCGAAATCGTTCCCGACTGGTGGTCTGTTCTACATTCGACAGCGAAGTCAGACGGCAAAGTCCAATTCAAGACCGTTCGACGGGGTCGACTGAACAGGGACCAACACAAGCTGGCCTTGGTGGAGACGTTGGAGCGAGACGAGGTCATCGCGCTTCTTTCCACGGCAGACCTCGATCGGGGCTTCCGGACTGCCAACTATAGGACTTTGGCTGACCGCGCAGCATCGTCAATGTCGCGCGACGATATCTCCGCCTTCGTGAAGAAAATTCTCAAGGTTCGGTCTCGGCTTGCCTTTGAATTCGGCGACCTTGCCTTCGGCCGAGCAGTCATCGACTGCGCACAGCCATTTGGGAAAGATGTTGGTTGATCCTGACCGTCAACCATGGTGATGGATGGGTGAACTTCTTGCCTTCGATAACCTGCTGCCCCGACGCGACCTGATCGATGATCCGGCTCCCCAACAATCCGCCCTCTCCCGCCACTCAGGTTTCGCCCTGATCGCTCCTGCGGCAGCGATGTAGCCGGCAGCACTTCGGTTCACCTCAATCAGCTCGATGTGCCAACGATCTCGGGTTACGAGATCGACATGCGGGAACCACCCGCGGGCAATAACGTCTTCCGTGCGGTTCGGAAGCGATCCGTAGTCACCGAAATGGACGTCGAAGCGTCGCCCAAGGTTTTCGAGCAAGATCAGTTCCTCGATCCGCAGAACGTTTGGAACCGTCTTGAGGGCTACCTTCGGGAAGCTTGTCGACAGAAGGATGATTCTGAGTTCGGCGAAACGATCACCGATCTCCGTCTCCAGTCGCTCCAAAAGGGAGCTCGCTTTCGCGAGGGCGAGATCGGACCTGCCCCAGATGTTGTCGGCGTCGACGATCAGATCGATGGAGCCGACGTTCGATCGTATGATCTCAGCGACCGAGACTACCAAATCGACTTCCAAGCGCTCGTCGACCCGCACTCTGATAGCCGAACGGCGGCCGGCATCGCTCATAAAATCCAGTTGACCCCACAGGCTTTCGCGATCCAGCAGCCTCACCACCGGGGTGAGCTCGGGAAGCGCTCGAGTCATCTCCAGCCAAGCGGTCGGCCCAGTCTTCGGGTCGAGAAGCCGCTGAAGGTTGTCATTGAATGCAACAGTCTTCCTCGTTCGTTCAGCGTCATTGGCGAGCTCGCGCTCGGAGCGAGGCCTAGCCGGATTCTGCCCAGCTGCCGCTCTCCGGATCGCTGCGCGCCTACGTCGCTCAACCGCTTCGGCAGCGGAGGTCACAATGCGGGGCTTGGCATCGAAGTCTACGATTGCCGGCCTGCCATCTAGGCCACCAACGAGGGCGTGGGCTGCGTCCGCGAAGCTCTCGGTCTCCTCGTAGCGGGTCAACGTCACGATCGGCATCATCGCGTCTTTGATTGCGGCATCACAAAGGTCATACGCCAGGAACTCTCCTACCCTCGTCGAAATGCTCGGAAAATATCCCTTCTTAACGGCCATCTTGCGCTGTCTCCAAAAGCTGTGAATCACCCGTCAAACATGACAGTCGCCATGCAAGATAAAGTTGTCAATTCGGGATAAAAAGCTAACGTCATCGTTGAGAAAAGATTCTCTGAACCTCGGCAGAAAAAATGAAAATCACCCCTACCGCGCTTACTCTCAACCAGCTTCTCGGTTCGGCGAACGAGCGCTTCGTCATCCCGTCGTATCAGCGTCGATACTCTTGGCGAACCCAGCAACTCTATGACCTGATTGACGACATCAACCTTCTCGAAGGAAACGACAGCCACTTGCTTGGCAGCATAGTATGCCTGACGGGTGCGCACACAGCCGGCCTGAACCTGTTGGAGTTAGTAGATGGCCAGCAGCGGCTCACCACAGTCAGCATCCTGCTCGAGTGCCTGAAGCAGGCGTTTGCCGAGGCTGGAAAAGAAGACCGCGTCAAAGAACTCGATCGTCTCCTTTCTGCGGCCCCATATGATGGCCCTTCTGTCTCCAAAATCCTTCTCGACACCATGGATTCGGAGGAGTTCAAGGAACACGTGAAGACGCCGGAGCCGGGCGACGATGCCAACTTTCTGAACGAGCGCCTCTACGACGCGTTCTGGTATGCGCGCCAGTGGATCGCGGAGCAAGAACCCGAGCGTATCGCAGCTTTTGCCTACAAACTGCTCAACCAAGCGCTCGTTGTGCGTCTCGACGTCAGCAGCGCCAAGGACGCTTTCAAGCTCTTTGAGACCATCAACAACCGAGGCCTTAGGCTGAGCCCGACCGACATTATCAAGAATTTCGTCTTGGGTAACGCGGCCCGCTTCGGGGAAAGCCAGCTGGAATGGGCGAAGAGCAGCTGGTCAAAAATAATGAAGTTCCTCGACGGAACGGACACCGATGCATTCTTTCGGTATTTCCTGATTTCCAAGCTGGCGACGAGGCTGACAAAGAGCGATGTCGTCGTTGAGTTTCAAGCCTACTTTATGCGGGAGGTCTCGGAAGCAGAGAAGCTGCCGGACAGACATTGGTATGCCGATGAGGAGGACATCGAGGATGAGGAGGGCACGGAGATTGATCCATCCGATGAACCGAGCGCCAAGAAGGACGACACCGTACCCAAGGTGACGTTCCAAAAATTCCTCGAGGACCTCGTCAACAGCGCTAAGGTTTATGGCGACCTGATCAATCAGAATACCGGCAACGCGACGATCGACAGGCACTTGCGGAACCTCCGTATGATCAAGGCTACGCAATCTTACGGCTTCTTGATGTATCTTCGGGCGAACGGCACGAGCACGAAAAAATTCATCGAGGTCTTGAAATTGACCGAGAGCTTCATCCTGCGCCGGCACGTCTGTCGCGAGCGTTCGAACGATACGGAACGTCTTTTCGCAAAGCTGTGCGAGGCCGACGTCGAGAACCCCGTTCCCGAAGTCCTCGCCGCCTACCGAGAGGAATGCCCCTCCGATGAAAAGTTTCAACATGAGTTCGCCACGGCGGAATTCACTTCAAACATTATCGAACGCGCGCGCTACTGCCTGGAACAGCTGGAACTCGCCCGACACGGCGACCATGCCGAACTTGGTGTTTTGGGATCGGATTCTGTCCACGTAGAACACATCATCCCCAAGCGTATCCATACGAAGAGATCGAAGGAAGAGTTTGGAAACTGGCCGGAATACCTCGGGGAACGTACGGGCCGCCTCCATCCCAAGCTTGTGCATCGCATCGGTAATCTGACATTGTTCGCGGGCACCTTGAACATCATAGCTTCGAACAACCCCTTCGCGGCGAAGAGGAACGGCTACAAGGTCTCGTCAATCCTTATGACCAAAGAATTGGCACAGATGCCTAACTTCAAGTTCAACCATGTCGAGGCAAGGTCGAAGGCGCTGGCCGACCTCGCGGTAAAGCGCTGGCCTGCGCCGTGACACGCGGGCTACGGCCTCTCTCATCTATGTGTAACCACACGACGACGGCTTACAGTCGGGGTTATCGACGTCCAGAGGCCTGGCAAAAGCCTTAGTTTGCCAGCCTCTCTGCAGGTCACCACCGAGAGAAATATCTTGCGCCGGCCGATTCGCACCAACACCACTGCATCAGGTCATGCAAAGGATGCCAAATGCCGATCACATGTATCGAAACGGTCGGTAAGGCCCTAGACGACTACGTTGCGCGAAAGAGCGCGCCGTTTGACAATTGCCCTTCAGCCACACCCTGGGAGATTGATATCGCTCTATGCTGCGTAGCTCTCGGGGATGTTTCCGCTCTCGGCGTCTGGGTGGAAATTCTCGCCGAAGCCGACAGCAACGGTGATCCCAAGACCGAGCATCAACTATTTGTCGCCTTGCGACAGTTACATCTCGCTTGGAGCGCCCTGGAATCAATGGCGGGACACGGCGCTCTTTTGGATCACGTTCATTGCCTGAAGAGTTCTCCTGCAGGAGTCGTGGGTTTGGGCAGGATCGAGGCCGCCAAATCTTTTCAACGTACTAGAAGCCGGGTCCCTGGCGATCCCCGTTGGGCTCTGGAACACGGAACAGCCTGACGATCAATTCGTCGATGTCATAACCTTCATATACCAGGTTGCCATCGATCACCACTTCGTGGTGGATGCCGTCTATAGGATCGTTTTCGAAGATTATCGAACCGCTTTCTCTGGCCAGTTTCGACATTTGCTCGATTGCCTTTAAGTATTTTTCCTTTGAAAATTTCACTTGTCGAAAGTGTTCTAGGGTCTGCGACTACGGCCTATAGCTCCCCGTCCGACTGAACTTGCGGGCCCGCCCTCCACTCTTAAAAGGTAGTCGGCAACAGTATCGTCAGGCTTGGTGAAGGCGATTTGGATGGGCAATGGCAGCGCTCCTCTGAGTTGTCGGAGACACCTATTCAAGTAAGCTTACCAAGCTGTTCTCACCGACCCATTCGTTCGAAGACGACTGCAGAAATTAGCCGGAAAACGGGATATTGGCTCCGCTCACCTGAAAACGGCATGGAAAAACAATTACTTTCCCGTTGGACATTCATTTTTCAGACACCACGAATGCAACTGCGCCACCTCGATTGTTGCGATTTACTGGAACTAATCCTATGCGAGTGAGAAATCCAAAGGGAGACCACAGTTGAACCATCAGACCGCCTTGATCTCGTTTCTCACCGCACTGACGATACCGGCCGCCGCCCATGCCGGCGCGTTTACAAACCTCGTCGAATTCGCTGTCACTCAAGGCATTAGTTCCGGGGTCGGCCCTCAATGGGAGAAGATTGCCCGAAATTCAATTCCAGTTATCAACGACGGTAAACTCGATGAATACAATGCGAAAGTCGGCTTCTTGATGTTTGAAGACATTCCTTCGTTCACTATCTCACTGGAAAAGTTGAGCGAAGAGCAATGCAACGACCTGGCTGTCAATATGTTGGCTCATCGTGTTCCGGTCGCGCTGAATATAAATGGCACGATTGTGCCAATCAACGAACCGCAGGCTTATCTGCCAAAGCTATGCGAGCAGTCGAACTCGAGCATGGTGATTATCGCCCGCTGACCGAGGCTTCACTGGAGCTGCCCGATCCCGCGAATCCGGACTTACAGGCGAGCCATGCGCGAACTCGTCGCACCTGACGATCGGCAGTCTGACATGGATATCGCGATCCGCGAGAGCTGTTAGATCACAAGAGAGATCGAACTGCAGCTGGGCGACGAAATGAACGACGTCGCCCTCCCGCTCAATTCCGCCGTCGATTGCCATCATTGAGGAGCCGAGGACAACCTGTCGCCGCTTCCCGAATAACATCGGCCAGACCAGAACGTTTGCAGGCCCGGTTTCGGTGATCAGAGCATGTAGCTCGAATGGATTAGTGGTCGGCCGAGCTCGCATGCGTTACGTATTCGTCAAAACGACGGTGCATGGATGTCAGCGCAAATCTTTGATGACCTCATTTCCAAACTTGCAGCCCTTGAGGCCGAAATCGCCGCGATAAATGCGCGGCCGTTTATGCCCGACCTCGAAATCCAGCATTTCCGGGTAAGAGTGCACAAGCCGGTCGCCGACGGCACGGTCAAGGCGAGACCTGCCCTGACGAAGAAAATCAAAAAACTGGCGGACAAACAGAAAACCAACACTGGCGATCACAGGGCAAAACGCTAGCTGCGAAGCAAGTTTTGTCCAGCGGGCTATTGATCGACGCCCTACCGATCGAGATTGGGCCGCCAACCGCGAGTCTACCCTTTACATGCAGTTCCGTGCCGTCTCGAGCTGATCACGGAGATAGGCCACGTCATCGATGAGCGTGGCGATCGCTTCGCGCATATCGCCGTCGTGCCAAGCGATCGCCTGATCTACCTGATTCGTAATGCTTTCTTGGAGTTTCTCGGCTGCTGCCATCGCGCTGCCCTCATCGAGTTCTGCTGTGACAGGGTCATTCGCTATCGCCGCATGCAACGCATCATTGGCGATCCCGCTCGATCCACGCGAGCCCATGAGGATGGCGAATGCTATCGATTCCTGCAAGCGCTGCCGGGGCATCGCGAACTCTAGTGATACCGCCGCTTGAGGTTCTCGCTACCTTGGTCCTCGACAGGGTCCTCTGTCTTCAGCCGCTGACGACCTCCAACGGTCGATCTCCTAGTGAGTGCGCCAAGCCCTCTTCACCCCGTGAGAGGGCTTCTTTTTGTGGGCAGCCCATTTGCCGGCAGCGGCCGTTGGCCATTGGGCAGATTCACCAGGTCACGGGGCCCTACATGTCAGGGCCTTTCTTTTTCAACAGTCCCCCGCTCCCTTAGCGAGACGAAGGCTTCCCTGTTGTACGGACGGACTGGTGCATTGCTGTGCAAGGCTCCTTGTTTGGCGTGAGGGGACAAACTCAACGTCGGCTCAATCCGCACCGACCACCTCAAATGGTCCCCAGAACAGCGGATGGGCATACCTGCCTCCGTTGCTCGACCGCAATTCGCGCATAGCATCACCTAGTGCTGACGAGTAGGTCTTATCCTTCCCGCTAGCCCGGTTTTCAAACATTCTCGTCGTCAAGGCCGCGGTCGCCGCCGAGTCCACGGCCCAGTGTGACACCACTAGGTTTCGGGCACCGGCGAAAAAGAACGCTTTGGCGAGCCCCGAAAGCCCTTCCGCTCCGGCCTGTTCAGGCGCGGCGGTGTTACATGCCGAGAGGAGGACGACCTCAGCATTGAGGTTCAACGCAGCGATATCGCTCGCAGAAAGATATCCGTCATCGGCCGGGGTCGCCACCGCCGGCGGCGTCATGATCAGCCCGGGCTCCTGAACCCCAGTTATCTCTCCCGCAAGCAGGCCATGGGTCGCGAAGGCGAGTGTCTGGAACCTGGTCAGGTCCTCGCCCTTCAAGGAGGTCTCTGTCGCCATCTGTCCAAGCAACAACGAGTCGTCAGGTGCCTTCAGGCTCTTTTGTAAGGCCCTAAGCTCATCAGCCGTTTCCGGTAACCTTGGAAGCGCCCGGATATCTTGCACATTTGCGCCACCCCGGAGAGCGACCAGCTTCGAGGCGGCCAGACCACCGCGCTCGGTGTCAGGATTGCCATCCAGAACAGGGTCACCGATCCCAAGCAGCGGCTCCCCGCCTGGCTTCGCTGCAGCTCCGGCCCGCAACGTCATCAGTGATGCGACCGATGGCACGCGCGTCATGGTGTACTTGTCCGATAGCCACTTCGCGCCAACGAAATCATCCCGCGCCATCTCTTCAGTCAGCAGTACCGCAAAAGGAATGCTCTCAAGAGAGCCGTCCGGCACCAAAATCAGGTGTCTCGGAGACATGGACCACTTGGCTTCGATCGGTTCGAAGAGTTGGTGGTATAGCTGAAATGCCGGCTCCCCGCGAAAGGCAGGAACCCGTCCTCCGCGAAGTTCAAGTCCTCGCCGTAGCTCGCGCACCAAGCCGTTTACATCGTCCGAAGACATCTCCGTCTTGATGACGGTCGTCTTCGCCTTGCTCGCAGCCACCACCAGAAAGTTGTCGCCCGTGTCGAGAAATGCGATCAGAGCCTCATCGTCCGACAATGCGGCGATCGCCTGCTCAACCGACACGGCGATTGTGCCTGATATCTCGATATACTTCGGAAATTGCTTGGCAAGCTCCGCATCGATGTCGTCCACCTGGACGGCCAGCGCCTTGCGATCGGCCGTTTGATCAACCGGCGTTGCAAGCCACCGCTGACGCAATTCTTCGCGCTGCTTGGCAAGATTTGCCAACTGCGGCGATACAGCGGAGAGCCTAGCGCCAAGACGCGCGATGGTCGCGCCCGTGCCACTTGGCTTCATCATCTGCACGATTTCGAAAACGGCTTCCATGTCGTCGTGAGACAGCTCGCGTCCGTCGACGAGAACGGAAAGCGCTTCGTTCAGAGCCGGGCGAGCAACCCGAACGATGACCTCTCTGGTTTCGTTGCGTGAGAAGCTCTGCAGACCGAGGACGAATCTGACGTACGAAACCAGGGCGCGGGCGTCCGCCCGAGCTGACAGATCATCGTGGAGCTGGGTGCCCGCGATCATCCGCCCATGATAGGACCCGATCACGCGCTCCCAGTCGAGGCTCGATTGCGTGCCTTCTCCCACGCCTCCTCGGGTGTATCCGAGGTGTTCCGGGATATGCTTTCCAAAGGCGGCGCTGGCAAGAAGCGGGCGATCCATGAGAAGCCATCTCCAGCCATCGAGATATGTCTGCTCCTCATAGGTATCCGCCAGCCAGAGACTGAATATCGTTTGCGGCGGGCTTGCGGACTGATAGCGCTCGATAGCCGGAAGAGCCCATGATTTCGCCATGTCGATCTTTCCAGCATCGAAGAGCGCGGTAGAGATGAAAGCTGCGTCGAAGTCCTCAGATACCTGGTCGGCAAAGCGAGTGTCGTTCGGAGTTTGCTGGATATAGGCGTCGTGGTCCTTTGGCTTCTTGAGAAACGCCTGCTCGCGTTTCGAAAGCTTGCGCTCCTGGAACTGAGCCACCTCACCAGGCGAAAATGCGGCTTTCGCCAAAGGCCGGAGGGCTGCATATTCAGGTGCCGCGAGAAGTTTCAGAATTCGCCAGTTCGGAATAGCGAAAAACGGCTTGACCTGGCCCAATTCCAACCTTTTCGAGGCACTCTGCAACTCAGCACGCAACTGATCAGGCGAGATCGCCGCTTCATCAGCGCAAAACGACGCACGCACGATCGCCGGCAGCTCCGTTGGTTGTTGCGCGCAGATCGTCTCAGCGACCTTCGGACCGATAATTGCCAACTTCGAAACAGGACCCGGGCCTTCCTCCTCGTCGCCTTGGAGCAATGCTGCCGCCCCCAGCCGTCTCAACGCTTCCATGAACGCATCTGGTTGGTCACGGATGATGGCCGCGTAGAAGGCATATTCAGCCGATGATGGAGCATCCACGTCGGTAAGGCGCTCATAAGCCGAAAGAAAGCTATCCGGAGAGCCGTAATAGGCCTCGAAGGCAGACATCAGCCCGAGGCTGTCCGCAAGGAACCTCTTCCCGATAGGTGTCTCGCGGACGTCGGCGGGCAGCAGGTCGATACCCATCTCGACCACCTGCCGGCCCTGCCCGATGATACCTTGCATTCGCATCCATCCGGCCCACTGAACGGACGCAGCACAAAATGGAGGGATGACTGGCTGGCTACGATCAAAGCCAGGCAGGTCGAAACCACTGTATCCGGTGTAGTTCCCTGGAATCAGCCGGCAGAAGTAAGCGGCATTCTCACGGTCTCCAGAATCGTAAATTTCCTGCCATTGCGATAGCAAGGTGAACAGGTTGTTCCTCCCTTCCGCGACGAACGGCATAAGATTGTGAACGACGAAGAATTTCGTTGCCACGTAGTCGTAAGGCCCCATCCCGTATGCGGCCTTGTCGTCGCTCCAACTGACGGACTGACCGGCATCAGGATCATCGTAGATGAAAAACGGCCGCGGCTTCATCCGTCCGATGAATAGACTGCGATCGCTCGCGCTCGTCGCTATCGAAAACAAGGAAGCGATCTCTTCATAGGCTGCGTCGCGGTTGCCTGCCGCGGCAAGGTCAGCGGCCTTGCTGCGAGATGCTTCCAGCTTCGCGATGAGCGGATTGCCATCGGTCTCGGCAATTCGTAGCCGCTTGAGGGGACCTTCCAGGCTCGCGTGCCCGCTTCCGGTTGGAACATTGTAGACGTTCCTGGCTATCTTGATTTCCGCTTCGGCGACCTTCCGTTTCGCTTCTGATCCGTCTACGGCGTCGAACAATGTCGGGAAGAACTGGAGTTGGTAGGCGTTGTCGTTGTATCGCTTCCAATGAATGGCAAGTCCATTTCGCAAGTTGGACTCGGCGCTTTTCTTGTCGCCCAAGGCAAGAAACGCCATACCTGCAAACCGATAGGCGCGTGCCCGTTGGATGATATAGCCGTCATGCTCTGCCTGATAGGGCTTCAGCATGTCTGCGCCTGACACCAGTGCAGCGGCCGCCCTCCTGAATTTGTCGGTCTTGGCTTTACCCTGCAGGAAATTGGCCTGCTTGTATGCCACTTCGCCGATGTCGCAGAGCAACACGCCAACCTGTCGGCTGTTTTTGCCGAACTGAACCTCGCTTGCCTCGATCAGCCGGCGAAGCACCACGACAGCGTTATCCAGTTGGTCGGATGTCACGTAGTCGGTCTGGATTATTTGCTTGATCGCGGAATGCTCCGGCCCTGTGATCATGCCTTCCATCGCAGAGGTCGCCGTCGCAGCAACGAAATAGAGCAAAGTACTGAACGTCGTCGCGACGAACAAGCGGAAGAACCTCATGGCCAGTCTCCGTATTCGATCGCGCTGGTCAGAGCGGTCTTCACGCGGGGTTCGAGTGCAAGACCCTTGATCTGCTGGACGCCTTCGAATGCCCAGTCCCCCCCGCTCATCGAGATTGACGAGACGATTTGGGACGCCCGATCGTAGTCATCCAAGGGCATTGCAACTTTCTTGTCCTCGAAAGCTGCGATCCCGTAGACTTTGTAGGAAACCGACTTGGACGCATCGGCCACCTCCAGGCGAAATGTCTTGCCAGGCTCGATGAAGACGTGAACACTGCCAGTGCGAGCGCCCTCGGCTACAATGCCCTCGACCTGCTTGCCGTCAGAAGTAGTAGCCTTCAGCCGAAAAGGTGGCTTCCCGTCCACCCAGCGCACTTCAAGCGTCCTGCCTCCCGCGACAAGCAACGGCTTTGCGACATTGTCCAGGGCAGGGACGCGCAGACCGTAGGACTCCCTGCTGCGCATCGGTTTCGACTTGCGTTCAGGGTCCCACCAACCCAAAATTTCCGCCAGTTGCTGATATCTGCTTGAGACGTCATCTGTCAGTCCGGAGGACGGAACAGAATACGACGAAACGCGACTGGTAGAGCATCCCGGCTCCTCGGACCTCGATGTATCGGGTGAGAGCAATAGTCCACAGCTCCCGCCTCGGTTCAGTTTGACAAAGCCGGAGTCTGGAATATCGAGGTGATCCCCCTCCTCCAACACACTCCCCAGCTGGAACTCCATCGCTGTGCCCGATCGCGCGCCGATGATGGACGCCGCGCCGTCGTAGTCGACGATCACGGCCGCCGGCTGTCCCGCCAGAGATGCCACGGGTGCAAAGAGAATACAGCTCGCCAGAATGACACATGTCGGTTTTCCCAACATCCAGACACGTCTACCCATTGAGAAACGACCTCCAGCTGCGCCCCTCGAGAAATCCGCGGCATATCGATTCAAAAGACTCCAGTGCAATCACCAGCACCCAGATTACGATGGCGTACTGGACGACAGACTGGGCTGCGGCAGCGCCGAGATTGATGTTGCAGGCGGTGTACACGACGATCCCCACCAGCAGCGCCAAGGGGGCCGCGATCAGGGATTTGAAAGTGAAGGTCAGAAATGCGACGAGACCCGCGAGGAACATGCTCGATAAGATGACGGCAACCTTCGTCGGATACTCCGCGGCAGCGATAGCCTTGGTGGAATTGGCGACCGCGTTTGCTATCACGCGCATGCCTTCCATTTCCCCGATCGGCGTGTCGTGGAAGTCCCCGTTGGAAGCGAGCTATTTCCAATGATGACGAAGCGATCCGCCAACGCACTGGGGGCGATGGGACGCTGAGCAAACTGGTATCCCGACAACTGAATAAGAGCAGGCCCATGACCATCTTCGACCATCATTGCGGACATCGCAGTGTCACTCTTTGGGAATGAAAACTGGATCGCCGAGTTCTTCTCCGCGTCGCTCAACCATCTTGGCACAGCACTCGGCATGCCTTGCCCTTCGAGAGCGCAGTCTGCACCTTCGCGACTGCCAAGATACGTCTGAGCGGTCTCGACCATCGCCGTGCCACCCAACTTGAATGCATAAGACAGCATCGCCGGAGATAGGAGAGCTTGGCAGGCCCCCTTAGGCACCTCCCAAAGATTCCAGTTTCTAATCTTGGCACCGTCACCCACCTCAAAAAGAACGTTCACCCAGAAGAGCGGCTTGCCGGCTTTGAAATGCCTATCAAAGTCGGACGGCAAGACAGGGAGGCTGTTGCCGTCGGGGTCGAACGAAAGCTCTCTTGGGAAGAGCAAGGGCGGGTCTGATGGTTCCCAGCTGTCGAGTAGGGCGTGCATTACCTCGGTGTCTTTGCCACCTCCCGCGGATATATCGAGGTCAACAAGGATTGCCCGCGGACTGGATGTCCTCGCCTTCTCTATCAAGTCGGCAATGATCGCCTTGGTGATTGGAAAAGGACGTTGCCACGCCTCGAAGCTTTGGTCATCGATGCGCACCAGCGTCACCGGCACGCTGGGCAACGAGAGGAAGCCAAGGCCCTGGGAAACAGCGTGAATCTTGTCGAGAGTTGGGTTGTCCGTGATGGATTCCACCCATTCCTTCAACCAGAATGGTGCGACAGCCGCAATCAGCCCAAAAGCTAGCAATGTCACAATAACAAACCTGTAACGGCTACGTAACTTCATCGCCACAAACGCCAGACACGAGATTTCCCCGGCCAAATCAGATCACGATGGCTGAAATTTCGCAATCAAGTCCATGTAACCAATTCGGATAACGACAATATGGTCGCTACGTCTCCTGCGACTTACTGGTCGATTTGACGGAACAGAATTGGACGAAAGCGGGATATTGACTTGAGTGCGAGGCCAAAACTAGAAATTTATTCGGGCGCTATTCAAAGGGGAAACTATGGAAAGCCTTTCGATCTGGCATATGCTTGTTGTTCTTGTTGTATTCGGGTTGCCGCTATTCTTCGTGTTCAAGAGCCCACCGTCAGGCGTAAACCGCTTTGGGCAAGCTCCTTCTTCAATGGGGTTCGGACAGGCGATTTCGACGTTCTTCAAAAAGTACGCGACGTTCGAAGGCCGCGCCAGCCGATCGGAATTCTGGTTTTCATTCCTCTTCCTCGTCATCGTTTCGGCAGTTCTCAGTGCTATCGATCCGACGGATGCTCTGTCTGGCCTCTTTAGTCTCGGCGTCCTTCTGCCAACCATCGCTCTAGCAACCCGTCGTCTGCATGACCTGAACAGAAGCGGCTGGCATCAGCTCTTGTCGTACCTGTTCCCTGTTGGCACCATCGCGCTGATTATCTGGTACTGCACTACAGGCACAGACGAGGTCGCGCCCGCCACTACGAACGCGTCGGGCGGCACCATGTCTTCGAACGCCGTCGAGGTGCTCGAGCGGCTCGCGAAGCTAAAGGATAGCGGCGCAATCAGTGGCGACGAGTACGATGCCGAGAAGAGGAAAATCCTCGGATGACAGCCGTGCCCTATAGCGGTCAGAACTTCGCCGTGAGCGTTGCCCGAAATGTGCGCCCAGGCGAAGGGTTCCAGCCGTCCAAGGCATCGACATAGAATCTGTCCGTGAGGTTTTCCGCCTGGAAGTCGAGGCTGACATTGTCGTTTACCTTATAGGTCGCGAATGCATCGACGACGGTGTAGGGATTCCAGACCCCAGTATACATGCGCGCCTGTTGCGTGACCGGCGATAGGCGCTCCCCAGCGTGAGTGACGCGCACCCCGGCGGTCAGCTTGTCTTCGAACAGACGAGTGCCGACTGTGATGCTCGTCATTAGCTCGGGAGGCATATGATTGGCAGCATAGTCGAGGCTGACGGTCGTGTCGGAGCACGCGACCCTTCGCCTGCAAAATTCATATCCGGTGTAGTAGGTCAGCTGTCCCTGCGCGAAGAACGGACCGACGTCATAGGAGCCTGAGACCTCGATCCCCGAGAACCGGGCACGCCTCAGATTCTCGAAAGTGAAGACCGGCATGCCGGGGACCGGCGGTGCCGGCACTCGCGATATGTAATCCGTGTAGCTGTTGTCAAAATAGGAAATCTTGAATCGAGCCGCATCGTCGTCGGTAAACAGCCCGTCCATCATGTAGTTGATGCCGACTTCCCAGTTCTGCGACAACTCCGGCGACAGATTGGGGTTTGGAGTCACATTGCCGTCGTTGCCCATGGTTTCGCGCATCGTCGGCGGCCGCATTCCCTCGGAATACAAGGCGTAGAACTGGAGCCCATCCACCGGCGTGATCGTCGCGCTAACCGACGGATTGAGACGACCACCGGACTTTTCGCGAACACCCGTTGTCGATGTGATGCCGTCATCGTTTAGCCGATAGGCATCGAAGCGAAGGCCTCCATTGAACTTCAGCCAGTCAGTCGGCTCCCATTCCGCCTGAGTAAAGGCACTTCCGATTGCGCGCTGGCCAATACTTGGGTTCATCAGAACGCCAGGGCTGTTGGCATAAGTTCGGCTGTAATAGGGCTTGGAGTCAACGTCTTCCAGTAGATAGGAGACGCCGTAGCTGAGGTTCAGGCCGCCGTAGTCAGTGTCGAACTTCATCGCATTCGAGACGTCTCCGCCGAACGTATGCGTTAGCGAATAGCGGGGATCGTCACCAGGCGGACGCGTACCCGGCGTCACGTATGGCGGAAGGTAAAATGCCAACCCTGTCGAGATATCGATCTGGTCAACGATACTCATCCAGGCATTCACCCTGAGATCGACGAGATCGTCGGGGTTGTAGTGGTATCGCGCAGTGATCGTGTCAGTCGCTACGCTCGAAAGAGCGGCCTGCCTATAAGTCTGCGGCTGGGTGAAGAGCAGAGAAGGTAGTGCTTCACCATAGGTGCTCTCGTACCGTACATAACCGAGCTCGAAACTCTGGTCATCGTCGATGTGCCAAGTCCCCTTGGCGAGGAACGAACTCGATTCACTGGAAGTGTTGTACACCTCTTCGCCCGGCTTGGTGAAGGATAGGTCCTTCTCGACGCCATCGAAATTGTACTTTGTCTCGCCGTACTTGCCTGCGAAATAGTTGCCTCGATAGCGCCGGGCAGCCGCAATCACGAGGTCGAAACTGTCCTGCACCGTCGCCAGCGCGATGCTGCCGTTGCCGTTGCGGAAGTCGAAGAAGTCCGCGGGGGCTGTCTGTTGCTGTCGATCGAGCGCGTTAATCGTAAAATGGGAGGTGACGTTATCCTGAGCGCCGACACGAAGACGGCCACCGTATGTATTGCCCTCTTCGACGATGTCTGACGCGTTGAGAGTGCGAATGCCCACCACGCCGCCATTGACGCCAGCGCCTTCCGCACCTCCCGTCGGCCCCTTGGAAACACTGACGCCGCCGATCAGGTCAGGATCGACATAGGTGCGATCATCGACGCCGGCATAACCGCGCCAAGTCGTCGTTGTCTGCTGGGTGCCGTCGATTGCCACGCGGACGCGATTTTGTCCCTGAAGACCGCGAATATTGACATTGACCGCGCCGCCATTGTGATTGTTGGCGGATATCACGCCAGGCGTGTTTTTGAAAATGTCGCCTGTTGTCGACCCTCGAAAGCGCTCGATCTGCTCAGACGAGATGTAACTCGAGGAACCGGCAGTCTCATACGGCTGATCGGACGGCTTGGCAGTTGTGCCGCGAAGCTGGATCGGAGCTAGAACCGTCGCGTCACCCGCTCCTGGGTCGGCATCTACACTGCCGCCCCCATTCTCAAGCACAATCGCGCCAGCGTCCGTGAAACGATAGCTTATGCCCGTTCCCTGCAATAGAACGCCTAGCGCGCCCGATGGAGTGACGGGGCCGGAAACACCGCCCGTCGTTTTGCCCACAGTGATCTCGGTTCGATAAAGCAGTCGGAGATTTGTCTGGCGAGCGAGTGTCGAAAGCGCTTGTTCTAAGGGGCCATCGGGTATCGAAATCGTCGTTGCTGTGCTTGCCGAGGTCGCCGTACTAGCTTGCTGGGCTGAAATCTGGCCGCCAAGAGCGAACGTGGAAACCCCGATGAGCACCGCGCTGAAGTGCCGGCGTATTGTCGTCTGTGTCAAAATCATCTCGACCTGCTACTCGTCATTCGGACGCCACACTGCGCCCGCTCGATGACTAAGAGCGCGAAAGCGCCGTCGGTCCTGACGTGGCAAATTGAAAAAAGATGATTTTATCTATCATGTTTCTGATGGCGCTATTTTGAACGGACGATCGTGACGACGCCAGGCACCCGATCAACGATTATCGGGACGATGTCTTGCAACGATCGTATGGACTGCTCGACATTCGCCGTGTCGAAGGTGCCGCTGACCTTCAAATCACGCAGCTCGCTCCCGACAACGACGACCACACCGTGCTGATAGCGGCCGAGCTCGTCCAGGACGTCTGCCAGACGGCGACCGGAGAAGACCAGCTTACCGTCGCGCCAACTTGTCAGACCGTCGATGTCCGCTGCCCCGGATACGATCTCGCCTCCACGCTTGATGGAAGCGACTTCGCCTGCTCCTAGCACGACCTTCCGATTAGAGCTCGAGACCGCGACGTGACCCTCCTCCACGGCGACGCTATCTTCACCGCCGACCCGTACCGCATAGTGAGTTCCCACTGCCATAGCGTCGCTTCGGTAACCGTCTACAATGAAAGGCCGTGATGCATCGGGCGCGACATCGAAGAACGCTTCACCACGCAGGATCACGATGCGGCGCTCGTGGGCGGAGAAACGAACCTGCACCGCGGTATCCGTGTTCAACGTCAATCGAGACCCGTCAGCGAGCGCAACAATCTCTCGGCCGCCGACAGGCGCATAGTAGTCCGCACGTAGCCGATCGATGAAGCCTGCCCTGTCAGCTCCATAGATTCCCAAAGCGACAATCAGAACTGACAACGCGCCACTCGTGGCTCCCCAACTACGCTTTCTGCCGACCGATCGCGGAACTCTGGCAAGGTCGCTCCATAGGGAGCGCATTTCTTCGTAGGCCGCCGCGTGCTCCGGATTTGATGATACCCAGGTTTCGAACTCGCGCTGGTCTTCGGGAGTCGTGTCTCGCGACCCTAGACGAGCGACCCACATCGCCGCCGTTTCGATCACAGTGTTGGTATCTCGAACGTCGGCTGTTCTCATCGCAGCGCCTCAAATGAGGCGTCTATCCTCGACTGGCGGCAAGCAAGAAGCGCACGAATGATGTGCTTCTCAACCATGTTACGGGTAACCCCAAGCCTTTCTGCTATCTCCCCATTGCTGAGGCCTTCCAGCCTGCTGAGCACGAAAACGGTCCGGCATCTGAAAGGTAGCTGGGATATGGTGCGGATGAGCAGAGCCAACTGCTGACGGGCTTCGACGATACGCTCCGGCCCTGGCGCGTCTTCGGCAACATCACCCAGTTCGAGTCCGCCGGAGAACAGCGCGCTATCGCGCATGATCTTCGCGGTGATCCCGTGTGCGACCGTTCTTGCCACTTGGAACAAATAAGCCTGCGGGTTTTGGAGGTCGTCTTTTGTTGAGACCGTCAACAATCGGAGAAAGGTCTCCTGCGTTGCATCGCTCGCGGCGTCCCCGTCACGAAGCCGTCGCAGAAAAAACCGTTTCAGCCGCCCCTCTTCCGTCCGGTGCAAGCGCTCGACAAGACCATAGTCCACCGAATGATCTCCCGTGATCCACGGTGGGCTGAATAGCAGTATCCAAAAATATTACAATTATAAAGTTGATTATTATTATCATGTTTTTCATTTCGTGACCTCGTGTGAGGTCCGTCCCTCAGATTTCAATCGTGAAGTCCGGTATGAAGCCCGTGCGCTCCCCGGGATATCCCCGAGGGTTCGAGACAATCCTTGTCTCATCCACGCGATAGTCGTTGTGATGATGGACGTGGCCGTGCACCCAAAGCCGCGGCGACGTCTCGTAGATGAGGTCTTCCAAATCCGAGGCATAGCTTGCCGACAACGGATCGAACCGAAAGCTTGCCTCGATAGACTGGGGCGACGGTGCGTGGTGAGTCACCACGACCGTCTTGCCTCCGCCACGTGCTCGGAGTTCAGCAGCTATGTAATCCCTGGTTTCGACATGCTTGAGATATGCGTGGATCGGCTTGAATTTCGCGTAGGGCTTCTTGGAATGCTTGATCTTCTTGTAGTCGTTCATGCCATGGGCAGCATACGACATAGCGTTCTCGGGCCTATAGCCGAAGAGACCGAAATCCGACCAGAGCGAGCCACCGACAAATAGAACCCCGTCAATCTCGACTTTGCCGTTCTCCAGATAGTGAAGATTGGGATAGTCAGAAATCGCCCTAGCGTCGGCAATACCCTCCAAAATGGAACCGTTGTAGTATTCGTGGTTGCCACCAACGAAGACCAAAGGGATTTTGCGGGACAGCCGTTCGCCCAACCATCTCAGGCTGGGGACTACGCCTTTCGTCAGCACGTCGCCCGCGCATATCGCGACGTCCGCGTCAGATGGAGGGGCAACATCGAAGCGGGAGCCGAATTCCAGATGGAGGTCGGAGAATATCCAGAGCTTCATTCGGGCCTCCACAAATGAGGGTATTGCGGTAGATAACGCTCGGCGAAAGCCATCCGCATGCCTATTGCCACCGGGTCAAAGCTCAATTTAAGGCCTCGCCGTGCCTCGGCTGGAGAAAGCCACCCGTCTGCCAACCGCCAGTATGTTTCAAAAATCCCGTCCAGTATGTGCTTGCTCCAGAAGCGAAGCGACTGGAGTGCATCGTCCCTGTTCCTGGATATGCCCGGTTGCCTGTGGGCCAGCTCGAGCCACTCAACGATCTGCTCCTCGCGTATTTCCGCATGCTTCTTGATCTTCTCGGCAATATCCTCGGGCACAGTAGCGACCGCGACATCGCAAGCGCGCAGAAAGCGCCGGTCGTTCGTGAAATCCAATCCCCACTCTTCCGGATCGTCCCTCCAGAGGATTGTCTCAGCGACTTCCGTCCAGCATCCTCCAAGGATCAATCCGAGGCTCTGGAACGCCGGAAACGCCTCCTCTACGAGGTAAGCGGGACCACATCCGTGGGCAGCGCGAATGTTCGCTCGTGCAAGTCCAGCCGGCATCGGACGGCTCCGTGCGCCCGGGAAATGGCGAAACCCTAAATACCCGGCTTGAGCGGCTACCAAGATCACCAGGGTGGCAACGTCGTCCCATCGCGGGATGACCTCTGGCAACCTGGGTTCCGGGACAGGGATTGCCCCGGTGCCATTGTCGATCGCGCATCCAAGTTTGATCAGCAGTTCGCACGCTATCTCATAGGCACCTATGTAGAGGTGCTCCCAGTTTCCGGCCTGATTGCGCGGCAAGGCATTGGAAACGAATTCTATGACGGGAGCCACCCATCCCGGAACAGTCGGAGGTGCCTGCTTAATGGAACTCCCGACAATTATCCTGCGGCCGAGCGGCTGGAAGCCGAGATCGTCCAACGCTTTTCCGAGCGAACCGAGCGCGGGTTTTCCGCCTTTTGTTGGCGGCGATTTCGATTTCTTTGACATCAGGTAGCCACCCTTCGTTCTGGCTTGGCAAGACTGACAGTTGGTCGGCGATGTTTGCGAATGATCTCGTCGACTTCCATCCCTGAGATTTGGTCGGCATCTACGAGCCGGGTCACCAACGCCTCGTGCGCATCTCGCTGCATGCGAATGATAGACCTCGCGCGTTCCAGTTCTGTCGCGAGGACGTTGTGTATCTCGCGACGAAGCTCTGGATCAGAGGCCCGCATTCTCGCGAAGGCGTCCGGACTGAACTTCTCGACGGCGAGTGTGTGTCCCATTCCGAAAGCTCGCTCCATGGCCGTCGCCAGCTCGGTCGCTCGATTGAGGTCAGCCGCATCGTCGCCGGCAGCTCCTTGCGAGAACGAACCGAAGACCTCGATTTCTGCAGCGATGCCAGCGACACAGACGGCTATCGCATTCTCAAAGAAGCTCCTGGTGCGAGGACGATCCGCGGCGACATCGTACTCGACGCAGCCGAGCGCCCGGTAGTCGCCTTCAACGCGCCAGCGCGAGATCGTGATATCGGCGACGTGCGCGTAGCCAACCTCATGACTTACAAGCGCGTGTCCAGCTTCGTGGACAGCCAATGCGTGCACATAGGCCTTAGGGAGTTTAATGAGAGGTCGAAGGTGACGGATGATATGATCACCATTCAGCCTTTCCGATTGCCGTCGCGCTGAGCGTCTCGCATCGCGCACAAGGCGCTCGATATCCGCGCCGGTCATGCCTTCGGTCGCCATTTCGTAGACCTTGTAGTCGGCGGAGCATAGCGTGACGCCGCTGTGATGCTTCAGGATGGACCGCCGCGCTTCGGCATCCGGCAGGGGAACAGCAATATGGCGATCCAGCCTTCCCGGCCTTGTAATCGCAGAATCCAGAAGGTCCGGTTGGTTGCAGGCTCCTACTACGACCACCCCCTCCCGTCGCTCGAACCCGTCGAGGAGTTGCAGGAGCGCTGTTATCACTGCGCGCATATACGCACTGTTCCGATCGGTCTCGCCACGACTGCCGAATACGTCTATTTCATCAATAAACAAAATCGATGGAGCTTTCTCGATTGCTTCCTCGAAAGAAGCGCGAATGGCTTTAAGATGCTCGTCAAGCGCGCCGGCCTCCTGCCATCTCGAAGCCGATCCGTAGATGATCGGAATTTTACAAGTGTTGGCTAAGATGCTGGCGAACATGGTTTTTCCGACGCCTGGCGGCCCGGAAATCAAGACTCCGTTTTCGACATCGCGCCATGGGATGATCGCCGCTTTGTAGTCTGCGATATCCTTCGCGAGGTCATGACCCCATTCAATGAGACCACTGCCGAAGCCATGCGTGTCGGAGAGCGTCAGACCAAGCGTTGATGGCGGGCTTGCGGCTTCGGGTTCCGCCGGAGGGATGGCTTTTGGAAGACTTCGTAAACGCTGGATTGCCTGAAGCGGGTCCCGCCGATCCTGGAAAGCCCTGCTTAGCCGCGACCAGGGTTCCGTCATAAGGAGCTCGACGCTCTCTCCGGTAATAGGAAGTCGCGCTCTCCTCAACGCAGCCTCGGCATGTCTGATCGTGCGAGGGCCAAGCGGTACGACCGCATCCGAAAGCAGGCGATCGTCGTCTTGAATTTGATAGGACAGCGGCGCGAACAAGATCGCTCGCTCATCGCGAAGCGCCTCGGCTTCATGGCGAAAGTTCTTGTCGCTCCATTGCAAGACGTTTCCATGAAAACTTTGGCCGTCCCAGATTTGGCGAGCGAAGAAGCGAGCGGCTTCAGCGAAGACCGGATAGTAAAAGTCATCGCCTGTAACCAGCGTCACGATGGTCTTTGTGCCAATCCGGTTCCATGACCGAAGTGACCCTGCCACCATGCAGTAAGCCATGAATACGGGCAGCGTGACAGGTAAGTCGTTTTCATCGAGCTTTCTGAGCCAAGGCACGCGAAGTCGTTTGCCGGATTGCTGTATCGGCATTGGGGTCTCCAATTCGGCTGTGCGATGGATGCTAGTGGTTTCGTGCGGAGGGCACTCGAACCACCGCTTCCGGCGGCTCGTATTTATCGAGCTGATACCAGCGCGAGAGGGTCCGGGCTAAACGACGGCCTGGATCGACGTAGTAGACTTCGCTCGTCAAGGCGCGCCGCCCCTCACCTATTTTAGGGTGGCCGAATGCATGGCCGACGAGACAAGGAGCCGACCGCGTCGCAAACGACCACGAACTCAGTATCGCAGCAGGAGACCCTGTGACCGAGCCTGCCGCTAAGGCCTCTAGGTCATCTGCCAAGCTACACAGTCGCTCGATTGTGCTAGCCGCGGTCGACCATTTCCATCGCGCCGCGAGAGAACCGAATTCATCCATTACGCCTGCCCCTCAGAATATCCCGTTGAATGGCCGTCGTCCCGGTCACCCCAGCGGGCTAACAGAATCGCCCTCGACAGAGCCGGCCTTAACGATGTCTTCAATTACATCTTTTATGACTCTTTTCAGTATCAATTTGACGTATTTTACGTCTAATTTGACTCATTATTGAGCGGCGGGTTTTCATTGCAGGCAATGAGTACGTTGCTGACTGGTGATTTGATTAGGGCTGCTAGAGCGCTCATTGGGCTGAGTCAGGTCGAGCTGGCGAAGAAGGCCGGCATCACACAAAAAGCCTTGGGCGAATTCGAGCTCAACAAAAGGCCCATCACCGCAAGAGCGAACGAGAAGCTCCGGCGCGTGTTCGATGACGGCAACATCCAGTTCATCGCTGCCAATATCGAAGCGAGCCATCTCGAGGGTGCAGGAGTTCGGTGGAAGCCGAAACAGCCGAACTCGGGCATTAAGACAATCTAACTTCGATGCGCTTTAAAGGCCTATGAATATGCGGCATCGCAATAGTGTCGCGAAGCCTAAGCCTAGTACGCGCCGCACTTATCCTCAGGCGACAGGAACCTACAATCCCCTAAGCACGAACCGCCGGAAGTTGGACGGACAACCGGCTAACACCGGCTATCTGTTATAGCGGTCATATCTGCATGGAAATCGATCCGTCTGATTTTTCTATAGTGCGATTGCTTTCCTTAGGGTGAGCCGCGGTAGACAGGCTGAATCTGATACCCTCTAGGCCGGGATTGCTTCGCTCTAAGTGGGGTTCCCTAGACCACGCGCACCGAGTCACTTTTACAGCAAGTCATTGAAATATAGCGGGCGCGATTGTTTCGCTTTGCCTGACTCGATTCCGATATGGCTGAATCTGAACCGCTTTAGACCGGGATTGCGGCCGCTTTAGAGTGATTTCATCACCGCAGGCATCACAGAAACATGATGAATAAAGCGACATTTGTATTCGTTTATTGCACGATATGGTTCGCGATTGTCAATTTGGTCCGAAAAGATCGGTGCCATTATCCACCTGCGCAGACCACAAAACGCAACAAAGATCGGCGCGCACAAAGCCTCAGTGGTGGAACGGGAGTATATTCAATGTTACTCAAAATGCCGGAATTTCATTTTACCAACAAGCGCCGATATGCGGGCGCGACGGCGATTGCGGCCGCGCTTTTTGCGTCGGTTCTCGCCGCCCCCGCCGCAGGTTTTGCGCAGGATGCGGGCAAGCCCGTCGTGATTGCCCGCGACATGGACCTCAACTCGCTCGACCCCTCCAGGGCCTTCTGCGACACCTGTCAAATCTACCTGAGCTCGGTCTATGACCGCCTCGTCGATCTCTCGCCCGACAACAAGCTCGTGCCGTCGCTCGCCAAGGAGTGGAGCGCGAGCGCCGACCAGAAGGTCATCACCTTCAAGCTCGATCCGGCCGCGAAATTTTCCGACGGTTCCGCCGTCGAGGCCAAGGACGTCAAGTGGACGCTCGAGCGCCTGAAGAACATGAAGGGCGGCATGGCCTACCTTCTCGACAACGTCACCTCGATCGAAGCCCCGGACGCCGCAACCGTCGTCGTCACGCTCTCGGCGGCAAACTCCGAATTCGTGGGATCGCTGACCGCGCCTTACGCCGGCATCATCAATTCCGATGTCGTTATGCAGCATGGCGGCGACGCCGGAGCCGATGCGAGCGCCAAGGACACCGCCGAACAGTGGCTACTCGCCAATTCGGCAGGCGCCGGCCCCTACGTTCTGTCGAACTACAGCCCGGACCACGAACTGCGCCTGAAGCGCAACGAAAACTACTGGGCCAAGAAGCCTGCCGTCGGCGAGTTCGTGTTCCTGCAGACCAAGGATGCCGTCAGCCAGACGCAGCTGCTCGAAAGCGGCAGCGCCGATATCGCCACGCAGGTCGATCCGACCACGGCGAAGAACATCACCAATCCTGATATCGTCGTCGATACCAAGCCGTCCTTCAACATGGTCTATATCGCCATCAGCCCCGGTGCAAAGAACCTGCCGCACCCGCTGAATGCCAAGATCCGCGAAGCGATTGCCAGCGCGATCGACTATGACGGCATCATCGACCTTACCGTCGATGGCAAGGGCAAGCGCCTGAGCTCGCCGATCCCGACCGGCTTCCCCGGCAGCGGAACTGGCGAGGCGCCGAAATATGACGTCGAGAAGGCCAAGAAGCTGATGGCCGAAGAAGGCGTGACCGATGGCTTCACGCTCGACGCGACCTACCCGAACGTCAATCAGTACGGCGTCGACTACTCGCTGATGATGCAGAAGATCCAGCAGGATCTGGCCGAGATCAACATCAAGCTCGAGCTGAAGCCGGTCGAATTCTCGGTCTGGCGCGAGAAGATCAACAGCGACGGCATTCCGCTGACCGCCGTCTTCTTCGCCCCTGATTATTACGGCTCTTCGCAATATGCCCAGTATTTCGCGATGATGGACGGTACCGTCTGGTACAAGCGCGCGGGCGGCAAGGCCGACCCGGCACTTGCCAATCCGGAAACGCCGAAGATCCTGGCGGAGGCCCTGTCTGCCGGTGGCGACAAGAGCGCAGAACTGTTCGGCAAGCTCGGCGAGACCATGGCCACCGACCATGTGATCGTGCCGATCGTCGCTCCCGATGCGGTCCTGGTCTCCCGCAAGGGCGTCTCCGGCCTGCGCTTCTCGGCCTGCTGCAACATCGTCCTCTCGGACATCAAGGCCGACTAAGCAACGGCTGACCATCTGCTGCCGCTTTGCCGGAGGCCATCAGCCTCCGGCAACCAGAGCCGTCTGGCCCGGATCGAACCCTTCGCGGAAGCGCATCTTGCGCAGCCGATTGGGCAGGCGCGGCTGTAGCAGTAGAATGCCGCTTGCAGAGAAACGGTACGGCCGCCGCAGGCCCAACCCGCGGCGGATAGTAACAGGAAAGTTTCCGTCAGATGACCCGGTATGTTCTTCGAAGGCTGATCTCCATTCCCCTCTTGCTGCTCGGCGTGGCAACGGTCGCCTTCCTGCTGTCGCACTTCACCCAGGCAGACCCGCTCTCGGCTCTCGTCAGCGAGCGGCAGATGAACAATCCTGAAGTCGTCGCCGCCGCCAAGCAGCGATGGGGCCTCGACCGGAGCGTTCCCGAGCAATATGCCGTCTATATCAAGAACCTCGTTTCAGGCGATCTCGGCATTTCCTTCCGTACGCGCCGCCCGGTCCTGACCGATATTGCCGAGCGCCTGCCCGCGACGCTCGAGCTCGTCATCTTCGCCATGCTGTTCGGCACCCTCAGCGGTATCGCGCTCGGCGTCGTCGCCTCCCGGTTCCGCGACCGGCCGGCCGATTATCTGGCGCGCTTTTTCGCGCTGTTCGGCTCGACGGTCCCGGTCTTCTGGTCCGGCCTGCTCTTCCTCTATCTTTTCACCGTCAAGTTCGGCGTCATTCCCGGACCGGGACGCCTCGATGCGCGCGCCGTCGCACCGGAATTCGTCACCGGCATGTACACGATCGACGCGCTGATCGCCGGCCAGTTCGCCACCTTCTTCAATGCGCTGGAGCATCTCGTCCTGCCGGCCTTTGTGCTCGGCTGGTCGGTCACCGGCATCATCTCCCGCCTGGTGCGCGCCAGCATGCTCGATGCGCTCGGGCAGGACTACATTCTCGCAGCCCGGGCCAAGGGCGCAGGCGAAGCGCGCACACTGCTGCGCCACGCGCTTCCCAACGCGATGATCCCGACACTGACGATCATCGGCTATTCCTTCGCCTACCTGATCACCGGCGCGGTGCTGACCGAAGCGGTCTTCGCGTGGCCGGGCATCGGCTCCTATGCCGTCGATTCCGCCCGGACGCTCGATTACCCGGCGATCATCGGCGTCTCCCTCATCGGCGCATCCGCCTTCCTGCTGACGAACCTGGTCACCGACATGGCCTATGCCTTCGCCAATCCTCGCCTGAAGTTGGGATGATCCGATGTCTCTGTCGATAAGCACCTCAACACAGCGGTTCTCGGTCATCACGACACGCCCGGTCCTCACAATCGGTCTGGCGATCGTCTTCTTCTGGGTCTTCGTCGCACTGACGATCGATATCTGGAGCGTTTACGATCCGCTGAAGATCGTCGGCCGGAAACTGCTGGAACCCTCCCTTCAGCACTGGCTCGGCACCGACGCGCTCGGCCGTGACGTGCTGACGCGCACGCTCTACGGTGCGCGCTATTCGATCGCCATCTCCGTCGTCGTCGTGGTCTGTTCCGTGGCCATCGGCTCGGTACTCGGCGCCATCGCCGGCTTCTTCGGCGGCTGGGTCGACGGGCTGATCATGCGTCTCGTCGACGTCACGCTCGCCTTTCCGCCGGTTCTGCTCGCCATGGCCGTCGCAGCCTCGCTTGGCCCCGGGCTGCAGAATGCCGCGATCGCGGTGATCGCCGTGTGGTGGCCGGTCTATGCCCGGCTGATGCGCGGACAGGTGCTCGATGTCATCTCGCGCGACCATATCGAGGCGGCGCGCGCCGGTGGTGCCACATCCTTCCGGCTGCTCACCAAGCACATCCTGCCGCTCTCCTGGACGCCGACGATCATCAGCGCCACCATGGATTTTGGACAGGTCGTGCTGCTCGCCGCATCGCTGAGCTTCATCGGCCTCGGCGCCCAGCCGCCGAGCCCCGAATGGGGGGCGATGATCTCCGATGGCGCGGCGCATTTCTATTCCTGGTGGGTCGCCTTCGGTCCCGGCATCGCGATCCTGTCGCTCGGCCTCGGTTTCAATTTCATCGGTGACGCCCTGCGCGACATCCTCGATCCCAGGGAGCACTGATCGATGGCCAACACCGAACCATTGCTTGAAGTCAACGATCTCAAGGTAACGCTGCGCAATGGCGTCGAGATCGTCCGCGGTGTCGATTTCGTCGCCGAAGCCGGCAAGGTCGTCGGCATCGTCGGCGAGTCCGGCTCCGGCAAGTCGATCACCATGCGCGCCGTCATGGGCCTCGCCCCGGCGCAGTCGAAAGTCTCGGGCTCGATCAAGCTGCGCGGCGAGGAACTCATCGGCGCTCCCGAGCGCCGCATGCAGCGGCTGCGCGGCAGCAAGATCGGCCTCGTCTTCCAGGATCCCATGACGGCGCTGAACCCCGTCATCACCGTTGGCAAGCTGATCGCCGAGGCGGTGCGCCTCCACAATCCCGGCATGTCGGCGTCGGCCGCCAGGCAGAAGGCGATCGAGCTCCTGACGCTCGTCTCCGTCCCGCAGCCGGAGGTGCGCGCCAACCAGTATGTGCACGAGTTTTCGGGTGGCATGCGCCAGCGCGTGATGATCGCCATGGCGGTCGCCAACAATCCCGAAGTGCTGATCGCCGACGAACCGACGACGGCGCTCGATGTCACCGTGCAGGCGCAGATCCTCGAAGTCCTCAAGGACCTGCAGAAGCAATTCTCGATGGGGTTGGTGCTGATCACCCACGATCTCGGCGTCGTTGCCGGTGCGGCCGACACCGTCATCGTCATGTATGCCGGCAAGGTGATGGAGAAGGGACCGGTTCGCGAGATCTTCTACAACTCGCGCCATCCCTATACGCGCGGGCTTCTCTCCTGTCTGCCGACCATCAGCGGCAAGGAAGGCGCTCTCCAGCCGATCCCCGGCAGCCCGCCGCTGCTCAGCACCCGCCCGCAAGGCTGTCCGTTCCATCCGCGCTGTTCCATGGCAAAGGACATCTGCCGGTCGCAGGAGCCGGCGCTCCGGCAGGCCGATGGCGTCATGAGCGCCTGCCATTTCGCAGCCGAGCTTCAGACCATCGCCTCCGAGCAACCGATCCCAAGCGTGAGGCACTCATGAAGCCTGCCAGCAAACCAGAATCCGGCGCGCCCGAAACGGTCCTGACCGTTCGCGACGTCACCAAGAACTTCCCGGTCAAGGGCGGCCTCTTCGGCTGGCAGTCCGTCCGCGAGGTCAAGGCCGTCGGCTGCGTCTCCTTCGACCTCCTGAAGGGCGAAACGCTGGGGCTCGTCGGCGAATCCGGCTGCGGGAAATCGACGCTCGGCCGTTGCCTCCTGAGGCTTGTCGAGCCCACTTCGGGCGAAGTCCGCTTCAAGGGCACCAATCTCTCGACGCTCTCGGAAGGCGAGATGCGCCAGTTCCGCCGCCACCTGCAGATCGTCTTCCAGGACCCGCTCGCCTCGCTTCATCCCCGTATGCGCATCCGCGACATCATCGCCGAACCGCTGCGCCTGATCGGCGTCACCGGCAAGCCGGCACTGGAGCGGGCGGCCGAGTTGCTGGACCTCGTGCGTCTTGCGCCGGAGCACGGCGACCGTTTCCCGCATGAGCTTTCGGGCGGCCAGCGACAGCGCGTCGGCATCGCCCGTGCGCTCGCCCTTAACCCGGAAATCCTGGTGCTCGACGAACCGGTCTCGGCGCTCGACGTTTCGGTTCAGGCAGGCGTTCTCAACCTGCTCGACGAGTTGCAGCAGAAGCTCGGCATTTCCTACGTGTTCATCGCCCATGATCTTGCGGTCGTGCGCCACGTCTCGGATCGCGTCGCCGTCATGTACCTCGGCCGGGTCGTCGAGATCGGGGAGGCCGCGAATATCTACGAGCGGCCGGCTCACCCCTATTCCAAGGCGCTGCTGTCCGCCGTTCCGCTCCCGGACCCCGATGTCGAGCGCGAACGCCAGCGGATCACTTTGAAAGGCGATGTGCCGAGCCCGCTGAACGTTCCCTCCGGCTGCCCGTTCAGGACGCGGTGCTGGAAGGCGCAGGACGTCTGTGCGAGCGCCGTTCCCGAACTCGCCGACATCGAGCAGGGCCATAAGGTCGCCTGCCACTTCCCCGACATCGAAGCAGACAAGGCGGTAGCGTGATGGCTGCAGGAGAAAATACGCACCCGCTGCTCCTCGGCGTCATCGCCGACGATCTGACCGGCGGCCTCGAACTTGCCTCCATGCTCGTCGCACGCGGCATCCCCACGTCGCTCTCCGTCGGCACCGGCCGGCCGGCGAAGTTCGAGATGGCGCATATCATCGCGCTCAAGTCGCGGGTCATTCCGGTCGATCAGGCCGTCCAGTCGGCCATGAGCGCCCTGGATATCCTTCTCGATCACGGTGCCCGGCAGATATTCTTCAAATATTGCGCCACCTTCGACTCCACGCCGGCAGGCAATATCGGCCCCTGCGCCGAGGCGATCATGGAGCGGCTCGGGGTCGACAAGGCGCTCTTTGTTCCCGCCCTTTGCGAGACGCGCAGAACCGTCTTCCAGGGTCACATGTTCGGCGGCGCCGAGCTTCTCGGAGAATCCCCCAAGCGTTTCGATCCGCTGACGCCGATGACGGATTCGAACCTTGCCCGCGTCCTTCAGGCCCAGAGCCGCCGCTCCGTCGGGCTTGTCGATTACACGGTGGTCGACAAGGGGCCGGAAGCGATCCGCGCCAGTATCCATGACCAGGCGGAACGGTCTGGGAAATCGCTGTTCATCGCCGATACGCTCTACGAGCATCATCTGGCCGCACTCGCCCGCGCCGCTGCCGACATGCGCCTGCTGACCGGCAACTCCTCGGTCGCCGCGCATCTGCCTCCGGTATGGCTGGAGCAGGGATTGGCGAGCGAGCCCTCGACGATCCGGCTTGCCGGTGTCGATGGCCCGGGCGCGGTACTCGTCGGCAGTGTGGCGCCGCAAAGCGCTGCCCAGCTGACGGAGTTCGCGCGCGACAATCCGGCCTGCACGCTCGATATCGCCCGCGCCTATACCGGCCATGACCTCGTCGCAAAAGCGCGCCAGTTCGCAGCCGCTGCGATCGCCGGTGGACGCAATTTCGCGATCAGCACTGCGCTGCCGCAGGAGCGCATCGACGCTTTGCAGGCCGAGCACGGCCGCCTTGAAATCGCAGCTCGCGCCGAAGAAATCCTCTCGGAGATCGCCAAGGCGATTGTTCTGGACCTCGGCGTGCGCCGTCTTGTCGTCGCCGGCGGCGAAACATCAGGCGCCATCGTCAGGACTCTTGGGATCAGCGACGTGCAGCCCGGCCCCTATCGCGAGCCCGGGTTCTCCCGCGCCGTCGCCACGCAACCTTTCCCGATCGCGCTGATGCTGAAATCCGGCAAACTCGGCAACCTCGAGCTCTTCTCTTCGGCGCTGGACGACATGCGCCACCCGATCGTCGAGGAACCCATTCTAACCCGCTGGCCCCCGAAAGGCTGACCCATGACCGAAACGTCCGAACACCTTCGCCAGTCCCTCGTCGATGCATCGCGAGAAGCAGAAGCGCTTCGCCTGAATGCGGGCACCTCCGGCAACATCAGCGTCAGGACGGCTACGGGCATGCTGATCACGCCGACCGGCGTTCCCTCGAAGTCGCTACGCACCGAGATGATCGTCGAGATGGATCTCGACGGCGCCTGGTCCGGCGAAATGACGCCCTCGAGCGAATGGGCGTTGCATGCCGCGGTCTACAAGGCCCGCCCGGAAGTTCAGGCGATCGTCCATGCGCATCCGGACAATTGCGTCGCGCTTTCTTGTGCCCGCGAGCCGCTTCCGGCTTTCCACTACATGATTGCCGGCTTCGGCGGCGACGATATCCGCTGCTCGAAATATGCGGCCTTCGGCTCGCCGGAGCTCGCCGGCGTCACCGTCGAGGCGATCGAGGGACGGACGGCCTGCCTGCTTGCCAACCACGGCATGGTCGCGGTCGGCGCAACGGTCGCGGAAGCCTTCGGGCGCACGGTGAAGCTGGAGACGCTGGCGCGCCAGTACATCCTCTGCCGCTCCTTCTCGCAGCCGGTGGTGCTGACGCCGGACGATCTCGTGGAGGTCAAGGAGCGCTACAAGACTTACGGCCGCCAACCCGTGCGCGCCTCGTGACCAGCCTCTTCACCAACACCAGCCCGCCAGAACTCAATCACGTCATCAAAGCGATCCGCGCCCCCGGCGCCATGACAATGCAGGGAGAATGAAATGGAGCATAGCTTGAACAACAGCCGCGACAGCGAGCTGCTTGCGCGCGCAAGCAAGGTCGTCCCGAACGGCATGTGGGGCCATATGGCAACCCGCGCGATCGGCCCCGGCTATCCGCAGTTCTTCTCGAAATCCGACGGCTGCCGCGTCTGGGACGCGGAAGGCAATGAATATATCGACTTCATGTGCGCCTGGGGTCCGAACCTCCTCGGCTACAAGAATGCTGAAGTCGATGCGGCCGCGCTCGCCGAAATCGCCAATGGCGACATCAATAACGGCCCGACGGAAAAGATGGTCGAGCTCGCCGAGCTCTTCGTCGATACGATCGATTATGCCGACTGGGCGCTCTTCCAGAAGAACGGCACCGACGCCACGACCACCTGCGTCACGATCGCCCGTGCCACGACCGGCAAGCGCAAGATCCTGGTCGCACGCGGCTCCTATCACGGAGCGGTGCCGTGGTGCTCACCTTCGGTCGTCGGCGTCACCACCGAAGACCGCGCCCATGTCATTCTCTTCGATTACAATGATGCCGCGAGCCTGGACGAGGCGGTCGCCGCAGCCGGAGACGATCTCGCCGCGATCCTGCTCACCGCCTTCCGTCACGACCTGAACCGCGATCAGGAAATGCCTGATCCGGCCTTCCTCAGGCATGCGCGCAGCATCTGCGACAAGACGGGTGCCGCCCTCATCCTCGACGACGTTCGCGCCGGCTTCCGCCTCGATGTCAGGGGCAGCTGGGCCAAGCACGGCGTCAAGCCGGATCTCGGCGCCTATTCGAAGGCGATCGCCAACGGCTGGCCGCTCGCCGCGGTTGCCGGAAGCCGCCGCATGCTGGACGGCGCCTCGAAGATCTTCACGACGGGTTCCTTCTGGTATGGCTCCGCCTCGATGGCGGCCAGCATCAAGACCATTGGCATCCTGAAGGAAACCGACGCGCTCGCTCATATCGAAGCGATGGGCGCCCGCTTCCGCGACGGCTTTGCCTCGATCGCCAAAGGGCACGGCTTCGTTCTGCACCAGACCGGACCCGTCCAGATGCCGATGCTGCGCTTCCAGGACGACCCGGACCTGCAGATCGCCAACGCCTTCTGCGCCGCCGCGCTCCGCTATGGCATCTACCTGCATCCGAAGCACAACATGTTCCTTTGCAGCGCCCACCAGGCCGATGATATCGACCAGGCACTCGAAGCCGCGGACAAGGCGATGAAGGATATTGCCCACCTGCGCGGGGCATGACGGAATCGAAACGGAGCTTGCGGCGGTTGGCGCCGCAAGCTCCGCTGAAATAGGCAGCGTTTAGCTAGAGCGCTTGCGCTTGAGATAGGCGCCCTGCCCCAGCGTGCCGGTCGAGGATGGGCCGTCGACGATCGTCTTGCCGCGCAGGAGCACCCGGACCGGCCAGCCGCGGACATCGAGACCATCATAGGGCGTATAGTCTGCCCCATGGTGCAGGATATCGTTGGTTATCGTCACCTGCTTCTGCGGATCCCAGAGCGCGATATCGGCGTCGGAGCCGATCGCGATCGTACCCTTCTGCGGATAGAGGCCATATTGCTTGGCGTGGTTCGTCGATGACAGGGCGACGAAGCGGTTGATATCGATGCGGCCCTTGCTGACGCCTTCGGAAAACAGGATGGGGAGCCGCGTTTCGACGCCTGGGATACCGTTCGGGATCCAGCGGAAATGGCGTTTGCCTTTCTCGTTCAGCTTGCCGCTCTCATCGTCATAGCGGAAGGGGCAGTGGTCGGAGGAAAAGAGCTCGAACGTGCCGCTCTGCAGCCCTTCCCAGCAGGCGACCTGGCTCTCCTTGTCGCGCGGCGGCGGCGAGCAGACGAATTTCGCGCCTTCGAGTTCGGCGGCATCGAGATCATCGGCGGTCAGAAGCAGATATTGCGGGCAGGTCTCGCCCGCCACCTTGCTGCCCCGCTTGCGGGCACGCTCGATCTCTTCCATCGCCTGCCGGTTCGAGACATGGACGATAACGATCGGCGTTCCGACGATTTCGGCGAGCGACAGGGCGCGATGCGTCGCCTCGCGCTCCGCGGCGGCCGGCCGGCTCAGTGCGTGGAATTTCGGCGCGAGCTCGCCGTTCTGCTCGTGTTTTCCGATGAGATAGCGGATCGCATCCTCATTCTCGCAGTGAACCATAACCAGCGCGCCGGATTGCCTGGCACTATCCAGCGTATCGAGGATCTGGTCGTCCCGCAGGCGAAGGTTCTCATAGGTCATGAAAACCTTGAGCGAGGTATAGCCATCCTCGACGAGCGCCGGCAGCTCCTGGCCGAGCACGTAGGATGTCGGGTCGGTCACAACGAGATGAAACGACACGTCGATATAGCACTCGCCCTCGGCCTTCGCATGATAGGCCTTCAGCGATTCACGCAGCGTCGTGCCCTTCTCCTGCATGCAGAAGGTCAGAACCGTGGTGTTGCCGCCGAATGCTGCCGAGAGCGTGCCGCTCGCGAAGTCGTCGGCCATGACGATGCCGTCGCCGGATGGCTGGGCGAGATGGACATGGCTGTCGATCCCGCCCGGCATCACATAGAGGCCTGAGGCATCGATAATTTCGTCCGCGCCATCAAGAGAGGCTGCAAGTGCCACAATCTTCCCGTCGCGAATGCCGACATCGCTTTGAAACGTATCGCTGGCGGTAACGACGGTGCCGTTCTTGATGATTGTGTCGAAATGCATTCAGGCAGCGCCCCTCTTCTGATCGGCGAGGATCTCATCGAGCGCGGCGATCAGCCGGTCGACCTCACCGATGGTATTGTAGTGAACCATGGAAACGCGGACTGCGCCGTTATATTGCGGCAGGCCGACATGATCGCCGAGGCGGCGCGCATGAAAATCGCCGAAGCGGATGGCGATCTTGTAGGCGTCCATCGCCTTGCAGATGTCCTCCGAATTCCGGCCCTCGAAAACGAAGCTGATCGTCGGAATGCGCCTGCCGTTGCGGTTGGAGGTCTCGCCGATAATGCGGCAGTCGTTGCGGCTGCGCAGATAGGACAGCAGACGCTCGGTCAGCGCGTTCTCCTGCACGGTGATCGCTTCGAAGGCGGCGAGGATCTGCTCACGCGGCGAGCCCTTCGAACCCGCTTTCGTGCCGAGTTCGCAGAGGTAGTCGACGATCCCAGTCACCGCATAGGCAAGCTCATAGTTCGGATTGCCCGGCTCCAGCTTGCCCGGCACTTTGTCGCGCCCATAGAAGAAGTGGTAAAGCGGATCGAGCTCCAAGAGATGCTCGTACTTTCCGTACATCATCGCGTAATGCGGACCATAGGTCTTGTAGAAGCTGAAGACGTAGTAATCGACATCCATGGCCTGCACGTCGACGGCGCGATGCGGCGCATAGGCGACCGCGTCGACGCAGATGCGCGCCCCATGGGCGTGGACGACCTCGGCGATTTCGGCGATCGGGTTGATGGCGCCCAGAATGTTCGAGACATGCGTGACGCAGACGAGCTTGGTCTTCTCGGTCAGCAGCGGCTTGAGTTCGGCAATATCGAGTTCGTAGGTCGTGGTATCGAGCGGCCAGAACTTGATGACGACGCCCATGTCGCGCAGCCCGTCCCAGGGGCCGATATTCGACTCGTGATCGGAGATCGTCACGATGATCTCGTCGCCTGCCGAAAGCTGGCTGCGCATCGAGCGCGCCAGGTTCTGAAGCAGCACCGTCGTCGAGCTGCCGAAGACGATTTCTTCCGGCCGCGCGGCATTGACCAGATGGGTCGCCGCGATGCGGCTGTCCATCAGCGCCTTGGCCGCCTGCTGCGAAACATCGTAGCTACCGCCGATCTGAACGTTCTTGTCGTAGAGGAACGTGTTAATCCGCTCGACGGCCCGCTTGAGGATCTGCGAGCCGCCGGCATTGTCGAAAAACACCCAGCCATGATCGAGGCCGGGAAACTGGCTCCGGACGAAATCGATGTCGAGTTGGGGTTGCGTTTCCATTGGGTCCTCCGGAACCTTGTCTTTTCTTGTCAGTGATTGAGAACGGCGCGCAGGAAGCTTCTCGTGCGTTCCTCGCGCGGATTGTCGAAAATCTCGGCCGGCGTACCGGCTTCAACGATGCGGCCGCCATCCATGAAGATCACGCGGTCGGCGACCTGCCGGGCAAAGCCCATCTCGTGGGTGACGACGATCATGGTCACACCTGTACCGGCAAGCTTGCGCATGACGTCGAGAACTTCGCCGACCATTTCCGGGTCGAGCGCCGATGTCGGCTCGTCGAACAGCAGGACGCGCGGTTCCATCGCAAGCGCCCGGGCAATCGCTACGCGCTGCTGCTGGCCGCCGGACAGCTGCTCGGGATACTTGTCGGCCTGCTCGGTGATACCAACGCGTGCAAGCAGGTCCCTCGCCTTGCGCGCCGCTTCGTCAGGCGGCGTGCCGCGCACGCGCATCGGGGCGATCATGATGTTCTTCAGGACGCTCAGATGCGGGAAGAGGTTGAACGACTGGAAGACCATGCCGACCTCGGCCCGCACCCGGGCAAGGTTGCGACCGCGCTCGACCTTGATGCCGTCGACTTCGATGCGGCTTTCGCTGGAGAAGCTTTCCAGGTGATTGATGCAGCGGATCAGGGTGGATTTGCCCGAGCCCGATGGGCCGATGACACAGACCACCTCACCTTCGGCAATCGACAGGTCGATGCCGTGCAGCACCTGGAAATCGCCATAGGATTTGTCGAGCTTCTGGATGTTGACGATGGTTTTCATCTGCGCCTCCCCGCACTGAAGCGTTTTTCGAGCCGGGCGACGATGATGACCATCGGCCAGAGGAAGACGATGTAGATGACCGCGGCGCCGATCAGCGGCGACGGTTGGCCGTTAGCGCCTGGGCCTGGGTTGCCTGCTTGAGAAGATCGGGCATCGCCACCACGGAGGCGAGCGCCGTATCCTTCATGACGTTGATGCAGTTGTTGGTGAGCGGCGGAATGACGATCTTGACCGCCTGCGGCAGGATGATCTCGGCCATCATGTGCCGGTAGGAAAGGCCGAGCGCCTCGGATGCCTCGAACTGCCCGCGCGGGATCGCCTCGATACCGGCGCGGAAAATCTCGGCCGTGTAAGCCGTCGAGACCAGCGTCAGCGCGCTGACTGCCGAGACGAAGGGCGAAAGCCGGATACCGACGAACGGCAGGGCATAGTAGATGACGATCAGCAGAACGAGCAGCGGGATCGAGCGGAAGATGTCGATATAGATCTTGGCAAGCGCCTGGATCACCGGATGCCCGTAAAGGCGCAGCAATGCTAGGATCAGACCGCCGATGAGGCCGCCGACGATGCTGACGAGGCCGAGCTCGAGCGTGATCCACAGGCCGGAGAGGAGCAGCGGAAAGGAGCGCTCCAGCACCGCCAGATTGAAGAAGGTCGTGAAAATATCCATTGAAAAACCGATCAGCCGTTTCGGGGCGGATGACGGGCGAACCCGTCATCCGTATCCTTGACCATCCGGCCTTATTTTGCGGCAGGCATGTCTTCGACCTTCACGGTCGAGGTCGTGTCTTCGGCCTTGGCGCCGAACCATGTTTCATGCAGCTTGGCGATGAAGCCTTCGCCCTTCAGCGTCGTGATCACGTCGTTGACCTGCTTGGCAAGCGGGTCGCCCTTGTTGAACATGATCGAATACTTTTCGCCGGTCGGAATGCGCTCGACGACTTTGATCTCCGGCTTGTCCTTGACGTAATACTGAAGCGCCGGGATATCGCTGATATAGCCGTCGATACGGCCGGCGGCGAGATCGAGCATCGCCGGCTGCAGGCCCTCGAAGCGGCGGATTTCGCCGAGGCTGTACTTGGCGGTATTGTTGGTTGCCCACATGTCGCCGGTCGAGCCGGTATCGACGCCAACGACCTTGCCGCTCATGCCCTTCAGGTCCTTGATGCCGCTTGCCGCCATGACGGTCAGCGACTGATCGCTGTCATAATAGGGCTGGGCAAAGCTGACGGATTCCAGGCGCTTCTCGGTGATGGTGATCGACGACACCGCCATGTTGATACGGCCCGACTGTACGGCAGAGAACAGCCCGTTGAACGGAATGTTGACGAACTCGACGGACTTGTTGAGGCGCTTGGCGACCTCGGTGACGAGATCGACCTCGAAGCCGACGGTCTTGCCGGTCTCGTCCTGAAACTCCCACGGGACGTTACCGATATTGGCACCGACCGAGAGATCGGCGGCATGGGCTGCCATTCCGGCAAATGCCAGAACGCCCGACAGCAGGGCAGTCTTCAAAATCGAAAAACGACGCATTTAGGTTCCCCTTGTTTTGTATTGCGCATTTTTGCTATTGGTCTAACCGGTCTGACCAGTCAGGCCAAATCAAGCACGCTCTCTTGTCATTTGCAAGCGACTGATGGATTTAAATGCTGGGACAATCCGGGTGGCCTCACCCGACACGCCGAGAGAATGGAAAGAATGCTCAACAGGACATTGGTACCACAATCGGCGGCACGCCTGATACAGGACATGATCCAGAGCGGAGAGCTCGCCGCCGGCGAGAAGATCCCCTCCCAGCGCGAGTTTTCCACCAAGCTCGGCATCAGCCGCGCATCGCTACGCGAGGCGCTGCTGACGCTTGAAACGCTCGGCCTCATCAAGACGGAAGCCGGCCGGGGAACCTTCGTCGCCGAGCGTGGCGGCGCCGCAAACAGCGGCATGGCGCCCTGGCGCTACTCCGACAGCTACTCGGTCTTCGATGTCTTCCAGACCCGCATCATGCTCGAGGGCAATATCGCGGCGCTCGCCGCCGGTCGCCTCACCGGCAACCAACTGCAGGCGATGGAAGCGGCGACCAAGCAAATGGAGGATTGCTGGGCGAAGCAGGATCTGCTCGCCAATGTCGAGGCCGATCTCGAATTCCACGCGATCATCGCATCGGCCTGCAGCAACGCCATGATGCGCGCCCTCTACCAGGTGGTCCGCGAGCAACTGACGGAGACGCAGCGCCAGCCGATCCCGATCACCGAGCCCGCCCGCATGAAGGCCTCGATCGCCGAACACCGGCGGATCATTGCGGCCCTGCGCGACAACGACGCCGTGCGCGCCCGCCAGGAAATGGAAAACCACGTGCTCAACACTGCACGCTGCGCCGGTCTCAATCCGTAAAGCACGCGGATACGGTTGTCTCAGCCGGGATTTCTCACTAGCATCCGGCGCGACCTCGGCTGCCGGTCCTCGGCGGCCGACATTTCCTGTTATCTGACAACGGCATACGAGCATGTCCCTCCCGCAAAACATCGGCTTTATTGGAACAGGCGCCATCACCGACGCAATGGTACGCGGTCTTCTGATCGAGCCTGCCGCCGCGGTGCAAGCCGTAGTATCCTCTCGCAGCACGGCGATCTCGGCCAAGCTCGCTGCCGATTTTCCGGCTGTGCATGTCAGCGATGACAATCAGGATATCGTCGATAGCTGCGATGTCGTCGTGCTGGCCATCCGCCCACAGGTCGCCGAGGAAGTCGTGCGCCCGCTTCGCTTCCGGGACGGCCAGACGGTCATCAGCGTTATCGCCGCGACAGGGCGCGACGCGCTTCTGGATTGGATCGGTGCCGATGTACGCTTGACGCAGGCGATCCCCTTGCCCTTCGTCGCCAGGCGCAGCGGCGTAACCGCCGTCTACCCGCCGGATCCGCGGACGGCCGCGATCTTCAACCTGATGGGAAATGCCGTCGAATGCGAGACCAAGCAGGAATATGATCTGCTTGCCGCAGCAAGTGCGCTGATGGCGACCTATTTCGGTATCATGCAGCAGACGACGGAATGGCTGGAGACCAAGGGACTGCCCGCCGAAAAAGGCCGCGCCTATCTCGCGCCACTCTTTGCGGGCTTGTCTGAAACGGCTGTACTTGCCGGAAGCCACGTCGACTTTCAGGAGATGAGCCGCGAATTCGCAACCGCGGGCGGGCTGAACGAGCAGGTCCTGCGCGACTTCAAGGACAAGGGTGGAGCCGCGGCGCTGACGCAGGCGCTCGATCGCGTGCTCGGCCGTATCACCGGGTGATATCCCCCGGACCCTCTACGCAATTCAAGGAGCCAAGATGTTTCCCGAACCCGGCAAGAAGTTTGCGGCATTCCTGTTCGATATGGATGGCACGATCCTGAGCTCGACGGCGGCCGCCGAGCGCGTCTGGGGCGCATGGGCGGAGCGCCATGGGCTCGATCCGGTGAAGTTTCTTCCGACGATGCACGGAAAGCGCGGCGTCGACACCATCCGTCAGCTCGGTCTGCCGGGTGTTGATCCCGAGGCGGAAGCCGAGAAGATCACGCAGGCCGAGATCGAGGATGTCGAGGGCGTCGTCGCAATCCCCGGTGCCGCCGATTTTCTCGCCGCACTGCCGCCGGAGCGCTGGGCGATCGTCACGTCTTCGACCAAGGTGCTGGCTCTGCGCCGCCTTGGCGCTGCGGGCCTCACCGTGCCGCGCTATATGGTGACCAGCGAGGATGTTTCGGTCGGCAAGCCCAATCCGCAGGGCTATATTCTCGGCGCGGAGAAAGTCGGCGTCGCCGCCTCGCAATGCCTGGTTTTCGAAGATGTCGAAGCCGGCGTTCAGGCGGGTGCCGCAGCCGGCGCATCCGTCATGGTGATCACGGCGGCCGGCCACGATCTGCACCTCCCTGATTATCCGTCGATCAATGACTATATGTCCGTCGAACCTTCGATAAACGGCGACGGCCTGATATCGATCGTCCAAAAGAAATGACTGCCCCCGGTGGCGGCCTGCGCTATGGTCCGTGCCGATAAATCAAGAGGATAGCGAGAATGAGCGACAAGAATCCAGCCGACAATTTTCCCGCCGGATACCAGGTTCCCAAGGTCTGGACGTGGGAAAAGGGCAATGGCGGCCAATTTGCCAATATCAACCGGCCGATCGCCGGTCCTACGCATGACAAGGAGCTTCCGGTCGGCAAGCACCCGCTGCAGCTCTATTCGCTGGCAACGCCGAACGGCGTCAAGGTCACCATCATGCTCGAAGAGCTGCTGGCGGCCGGCCACAAGGGCGCCGAGTATGACGCATGGCTGATCAAGATCGGTGACGGCGACCAGTTCGGCTCCGGCTTTGTCGAGGTCAATCCGAACTCCAAGATCCCGGCACTTCTCGACCGCTCGACGGCCGAACCGACCCGCGTCTTCGAAAGCGGCTCGATCCTGCTCTATCTCGCCCGCAAGTTCGGCGCCTTCCTGCCGCAGGAACACAAGGCCCATACCGAGACCATGAACTGGCTCTTCTGGCAGATGGCCTCGGCGCCCTATCTCGGCGGCGGCTTCGGCCATTTCTATGCCTATGCTCCGATCCACATCCAGTATGCGATCGACCGCTTCTCGATGGAGGTCAAGCGCCAGCTCGACGTCCTCGATCGGCATCTCGGCACCCACCGCTACATGTCGGGCGACGAATACTCAATCGCCGATATCGCCATCTGGCCGTGGTACGGCAACCTTGCCCAGGGCAAGGCCTATGGCGAAGCCGGCACCTTCCTCGAAGTCGAGAGCTACAAGAACGTGCAGCGCTGGACGGCCGAAATCGCTGCCCGCCCCGCCGTGAAGCGCGGTCGCATGGTCAACCGCGTCTTCGGAGAGCCTTCCGAGCAGCTTCGCGAGCGCCACGACGCCTCCGACTTCGAGACCAAGACCGGCGACAAGATCTCGTCCTGACGAGCTCAAGACATACTCGGCCGGAGGGAAACGTGGCAGACGCCACAGCCTCTCCGGCCGGCATCAAACCGGGTACTATTGCGGCTCGAGCCGCTCCATCTGCGGGCGCATGATGGCGCGGAAGATATCCGGATCAGCAAAGGCGCGCGCCGACAGCAAGGCGCCGTGAACCGCCGCCATCAGAATTTGCGCCTCTTCTTCCGGCGACCCCTTGAGGCGGAACACGCCCTTCTCGACACCGGACTGCAGCACCGACGCCAGCCATTCCGAGAGGTTTGCGAAATGCCGGCGGACCTGCGCCGCGACTTCGTCGGGCAGCATCTGCATCTCGCTCGCCAGCATGGCGCAGACGCAGAAGGGCTGAGCACCATCCGTCACGCATTGCTGCCAGTAATCGAGATAGGCGCCGATCTGCGCTGCGGGATCGTCGACATGCGTTTTGATCGATTGCAGTCCCTCGCGGGCGCGGCCGACATAGCGCTCGACAAGCACCGAGACCAGATGGGCTTTGGTCGGGAAATGGTGGTGGATGCTCGCCCTGCGGATGCCGATGGCATCTGAAATATCGCCGTAGCTGAAGCCGTTATAGCCGCCTGCCACGATCAGTTTCTGCGCGTGATCGAGGATCGCGTCTGCTGTCGTCATCTGGTTCATCCCGATTACCTACCTGCTAGTAGGATGGCCAGTCAACGCTGCCATCACCCACCTGCTGAAACGATGTGTTGACATCCATAATATGCCTACCTATTAGTAGGGAGGCATCAACATAAGGATTTTATCATGCAAGTTCAATCGTCGGCACAGTCGAGCTGGCTGCGGTCCTATTATTACGCCCGTGCGGCCTTCTCGGTTGTCTGGGTGGGTGCAGCGATCCTGGCGGCAGGCCAGCCGGCCATCGCCGCCTTGCTGCTCGTCATCTATCCGGCCTGGGATGCGCTCGCCAATCTGATCGATGCCCGCGCCAATGGCGGCCTGGCGGCAAACAGGTCGCAGAGCCTGAACGTCGCGACCAGCACGATCATGACCATCGTCGTCATCGTCGCAGTCATGAAGGACAGCTACGCGGTCCTCGCCGTCTTCGGCGTCTGGGCGATCCTGTCGGGCCTGCTGCAGCTCTATACGGGTGTCCGCCGCTGGCGTTCATACGGCGCCCAGTGGGCGATGATCCTCAGCGGCGCCCAATCGGCGCTCGCGGGGGATTCATGATCGGCAAGTCGCTGGGCTCCATGCCGCCATCGATCCTCGACATCGCCCCCTACGCCGCCTTCGGCGCCTTCTACTTCCTCGTCTCGGCCATCTGGCTCACCGTTTCCGCCTACCGGCAGAAGGCAAGCGCTTGAGGCTGATGATGGTGCCGGCTGGAGCGCGGCACCATCATCCCTTCGGAAAATGCCGTTCGAACGAGAAGAGCGACGTCGGAAGTTTGGTGCCGCCGTCGAGGGCGAGGTCCGAAAGGATTTCGCCGATGACGCTGGTGAATTTGAAGCCGTGGCCGGAGCAGGCAGAGGACACCACGACGTTGCGGTTGCCGGGGCGAAATCGATGAGGAAGTCCTCGCTCGGCAGCATCGTGTAACGGCAGGTCGTGGCGCGGATACGATGCGAGGCGGCCTTGGGAAGGCGCTTTCGGGCGAAGGTGTCGAGCAGCTCGGTATCGGCGCCGTTGACGGGCGGATTGGGCAGCGTGGGGTCGATCGGCTCGCGGAAATGCGCGTGGCGGCCGATCTTCACACCGTCGGCGCCGATCGCCGGGAAGCCGAAGAAGGAGCCGTTCTCGCCGTCGTCGCGCAGGAAGCAGGTCATCCGGCCCGGCTGGGCGATGAAGCCGTCTTCCGGCTGATACCAGGCGACGACCTGACGGATCGGCTGCGCCTTCGAGACGAGTTCCGGAACGAGCTCGGCAATCCACGCTCCCGTCGCGATGATCACCTTTCTAGCGTGGTAGCGGCCATTGGCCGAGATGACGGTGACGCCGTCCGCATCCGGCGAAATGGCCTCGACCCGTTCGCCGAAATGCAGTTCGGCGCCATCACCAACCGCAAGCTTGAGAAAGCCCATGATCGCCGCCTCCGGGCGGATATAGCCACCCTGCGGATCGAGCAGGCCGATCTCGTCATAATCGAGCGCGAAGGCCGGATAGCGCCGCGCCATTTCGTGCTTGTCGAGCAGCTCATGCGTCAGGCCGTGCATCTTGCAGGAGGCGAGCGTTCCGCTGACGATCTTGCTGTCGGGACGGCCGATCTGGAGAACACCCGTCACCGTCAGGATCTCTTCCCTGAGCCGCGCCTCGAGCATCCGCCAGTTCTCATAGGCGCGCTTCAGCAACGGCACATAGGACGGGTCCTCGAAATAGCCGAGCCGGATCAGGCGGCTGTCGCCATGGGAAGAGCTTAGCGCATGCGCCGGATAATGTGCCTCGATGCCGATCACCTTGGCGCCGCGCGAGGCGGCGAAGGCCGCGGCAGCACTGCCCATTGCGCCGAGGCCAATGATGGCAACATCGAATTCTGCGGGCATCGCTCTCGTCTCTCGCATTATTGCGCCGGCATCTGCGCGGTGATCAGGGATTTCAGCGTCTCGATATCCGCGCCGAGCGGGCGGTCATCTTCGTAATGGGCAATCACCGAGCGGATAGCCGAATGGATCGCCTCGGTTCCCTTGGCGCGCGTTCCGTTCGCCGTCAGGAAATCATGTGCCTGGGCTGCCGCCATCAGCTCGATCGCCAGGATATGCTCGGCATTGTCGATGATGGCCAGCAGCTTGTTTGCCGCTGCCGTCGGATGCGCAAGAAAATCCTCCTGCAGGGCCGAGGTGATGCCGCCATCCGTTGCGGCGGGGGCGGCCAGACGGCGGTTCTCGTTGCTGAGCGCCGCCGCGGTGTATTGCGCGATCATGAAGCCGGAATGGCTGCCGGCGTCGCTGGCGAGAAAGGCCGGCAGGCCGCTGACCAGCGGATTGACGAGGCGATCCGTCCGGCGCTCGCTCATTGCCGAAAGCTGGGCGAGCGCGATTGCGAGGCTGTCCGCTGCGAGAGCGAGAGCCGGAGCGACCGCATGCGCCTCGGAAGAAACGACAGGATTTTCCGGCGTCCCCGAGACGGCGGGATTATCGGTGACCGAAGCCAGCTCCTGATTGGCGACCGCGCCGGTCTGCTCGAAGACATCCCAGGCAGCGCCATGGGCATGCGGCACGGCGCGCAGGCTGAGTGCATCCTGCGTGCGCTTCCCGGCGGCCTTGGCGATCAAGCCGCTACCGGCAAGGCGAGCCCGCAGCCCAGCGCCGACCTTGGCGATGCCCTTGGATGGCCGGAGCGCCAGGACTGCCTCATCGAAAGCCGCCATCTGGCAGCCAACGGCCTCGAGCGTCAGAGCAGCCGCCGCATCGGCCCAGGAAAGCAGACGCTCCGCGCGGCCGAGAGCGACAGAGAGCAGGCCAGTCGCGCAGGCCGTTCCGTTGACGAGGCTCAGCCCTTCCTTGGCGCGTAGTACCAGGGGCTGCAGCCCGATCGCGGCAAGCGCCTCGCGTCCAGTCTTGCGATCACCCTTGATCGTCGCATAGCCCTCGCCGATCAGCACCAGCGCGGTATGGGCATTGTGGGTGAGATAGCCCGCCGATCCCTTCGAGGGCACTTCGGGGATGCAATCATGCTCGAGCAACGCGGCCAGCGTAGCGACGATCTCCGGACGGACACCCGAATGCCCATGCGCGAAATTGGCGATCTGCGCGGCGATGATGGCGCGGACTTCGCGTGGCGCCAGCAGCGGGCCAACACCGCAGGCGTGGCTCAGGATGATGTTTCGGGACAGACGGCTCTGCGATTGCCGGTCGACAACCGTATCGGAAAGCGCGCCGACGCCGGTATTGATGCCATAGGCGCGGGTTCCCGCCGCCACGATGCTTTCGACGATCGCGCTGGCAGTGGCAATCCGCGCTGCGGCTTCCTTCGAGACGGACAGCGTCTCCCCGTCCCCGACCCTGGCGACGTCCCGCCATGAAAGGCGGTCTACAACGACGATGCTCATTGCCCGGTTCCGAAGTGACCGATGAACTGGCGGAAGGCGGGTGTTGCGCCGCTGCCGAACATATCGTCCGGCGAACCGCTGCTTTCCACCAGCCCCTCACGCATGAAGACGACACGGTTGGAAACGTTGCGGGCAAAGCTCATTTCATGGGTGACGACGAGCATCGTCATCCCCTCTTCGGCGAGCGCGCGCATGACGCGGAGAACTTCGCCGACCAGTTCCGGGTCGAGCGCCGAGGTCGGCTCGTCGAAGAGCATGACCTTCGGCTTCATGGCAAGCGCACGGGCGATCGCAGCGCGCTGCTGTTGGCCACCCGAAAGATGCGCCGGGTAGGCATGGCGCTTGTCGGCGATGCCGACCTTTTCCAGCAGCACTTCGGCCTCGGCGATGCACTCCGCCCTGGGGCGCTTGAGAACGTGAACGGGACCTTCGATGACATTCTGCAGGATGGTCATGTGGGACCAGAGATTGAAGCTCTGGAACACCATGCCGAGTTCCGAGCGGATATGATCGACCTGCTTCTGGCTCGCCGGACGCGCGCGGCCATTCTTGTGCACCATGCGGATCTGCTCGCCATCCACCCAGATCTCGCCATCGCTGGCGGTCTCCAGAAGATTGATGCAGCGCAGGAAGGTCGACTTGCCGGATCCCGAAGCTCCGAGCAGCGAGATCACGTCGCCATCCTGCGCCTCTAGCGAGATACCGCGCAGAACCTCATGCGTGCCGAAGCTCTTGCGAATGTTGCGAACGGAAAGACGGGTCACACCGGGCATGGTGATTTGCTCCTTAAGCCTTGAGTGCCGGCGGAACGGCGCGGCGGTGTTTGGAGAGCGAATATTCGAGCAGGGCCATGGCCTGCAGGATGAGGAAATTCAGGATGAGATAGATCAGCGCGGCGCAGAGGAAGACCTCCATCGTCCGGTAGGTCTGCGAGATCAGGCGTTGCGCGACGCCCGTCACTTCCCAGACCGTGACAAGGCTCGCCAGCGCCGTCGATTTCATCATCAGCACGATCTCGGTCGAATAGGCCGGCAGCGCGTGGCGGAAGGCGATCGGCGCAATGATGCGGCGAACCATCAGGAAGCCGGACATGCCGATGGCGCGGGCCGCCTCGATCTCCTTCGGCGAGACGGCGCGGATGCCGCTGCGGAAGATCTCGGCCGAATATCCGGCAGTGCAGAGCGCCAGCGACAGCACCGCGCAGACGACCGGCTCGCGCAGGAACGGCCAGAGGAAGGAATAGCGGATGAAGCCGAACTGACCGAGCCCGTAGAACACCAGGAACATCTGGATCAGCAGCGGCGAGCCGCGGAACACGAAGATGTAGCCCTTGGCAAAACCGGAAAGGATCGGATTGCCGCTGACGCGCATGGAGACGATGACGAGCGCCAGCAGACCGCCGAAGAAGATCGACAGTGAAAACAGCATGAGGGTCGTCGGAACGGCCTTCAGCAGCGTGACCATCGTGGATGTGAGAAACTCGATATCCATCACGCCTGCCCCATGGCAGCCGGCGCCAGGCTGCGGTTGGCGCGCCGCTCGGCGCCGTTGAAGATGCGGTCGGACAGGCTGGTCAGCAGCAGGTAAAGCAGGCCGCCGGCGATGAAGAACAGGAAATACTGGCGGGTGGAGCCTGCCGCGACCTGGCTGGTGCGCATCAGCTCCGCAAGACCGGTCACCGAAATCAGCGCCGAGTCCTTCAGACTCAGCTGCCAAACGTTACCAAGCCCAGGAATGGCAAAGCGCAGAACCTGCGGCATGATGATCCGGCGAAGCCGCATCATGCGATGCATGCCGATTGCCGAGGCGGCCTCAAGCTCTCCCTTGGAGATCGCGAGATATGCGCCGCGATAGACTTCGGCCTGATAGGCGCCGGAAATGATTCCGACGGCAAGCGCGCCGGCCGCGAAGGACGGCAGGCCGAGAAAGCCTTCATAGCCCAGCGATCGGCCGATCGCGGTAACCGCCGACGAGCCGCCGAAATAGATCAGGTAGATGATCAGGAGCTCGGGGACACCGCGAAAGACGGTCGTATAGATATTGCCGATGGTGACCAGCAGGAAATTGCCGGACAATTTCGCCGAGGCGATGATCGTGCCGAGCACGGCCCCGATCAACAGCGCCGTCGCGGTGACGGCCAGTGTCATCAGCGTCGCGACGAGGAGCAGCGCGCCCCATCCATTTTCACCAAAGCCCAGGAGTCCCAGGGTTGCCATAGGTCCGATCCCCGTCCGTTACGGCAGCAAGATAGCAATGATGACCTCCGGCTTGCGCCGGAGGCCGCGTAGCGGCGGCGTCAGCCGCCAGCGATCATTGCGGGCTGACGTCGACCTTGAACCACTTCATCGAGAGGTTCTTGACGGTGCCGTCGGCAAGCGCCGACTTGATGGCTTCGCTGAGCTTGTCGCGCAGGTCGGTATCTTCCTTGCGCACGCCAAGTCCTTCGCCTTCGCCCCAGATGGAGCCGGCGATCTCTGGGCCGGTGAAGGCCAGCGTATCGTTTGCCGATGCAAAGGCGTTATTGAAGTAGACGGCGTCGTCGAAACCGAGGTCGATACGGCCGTTCTGCAGGTCGAGATCGCGGTCGGCGCCGGTCTTGTATTCACGGACTTCGGCGATCGAACCGAAATTGTCATAGACGAACTTGGCATAGACGGTTGCCGCCTGGATGCCGATCGTCTTGCCCTTGAAGGCTTCCTTGAGGGCTTCGATTTCCTTCACGCCGGTCTGGCCGGGCGTCATCTTGATCACGGCGCCGGTTCCGGCCGCATTGGCAAGGGGGCTGTCCTTGGCCGTTGCGAAGGCTGCGGGCGTCGCAGCATAGGGAACGGTGAAATCAATGATCTTCTTGCGCTCGTCGGTGATCGACAGCGCATCCATGATCACGTCGAACTTGCCGGCGTTCAGCGCCGGGATCATGCCGTCCCAGTCGGAAGCGACCAGCTTGCACTCGATCTTGGCGCGTTCGCAGAGCACCTTGGCAAGCTCCGGCTCGAAGCCGCCGAGCGTGCCGTCTGCATTGGTCATGTTCCAGGGGCGTAAGCGCCCTCAAGCGTAATGGTCGCCGTCTTCCAGTCCTTTGCCATGACCGGAGCGGAGAGCGCTGCCGCGATGGCCGCACCCGCAAGAATGGTATGATGGAATTTCATTGTGTTACTCCTCTGAAGCTCGCCTTGACTTGTCGTCACCCACCGATCTTCGCCGGCTTGCCTCCGTCAGCGTCAGCAGCGGAAGTTGTATATGGTACCATATGAAAAAATTTGTGTTATGCAAGAATTAAGTTTAGATTTTTGGCGATTGATCATCGTGCCCGGGGATTAGGCAATGAAACGCAGCGGCGAGATGAAAAAAGAGCTGGCAGCCAATGACGCTACGCCGCTCTACGCAGGCGTCAAACAGATCATTCTGGACAGAATCCATAGCGGAGAGTGGCCACCGAAATATCGCGTGCCCTCGGAAAACGAGCTGGTACTGGAACTCGGCGTAAGCAAGATGACGGCCAACCGGGCGCTGCGCGAGCTTGCCAATGAGGGCGAGCTGATCCGCATCCAGGGCGTCGGCTCGTTCGTTGCCGAACGCAAAGGCGTATCGGCGCTTTTCGAAGTCCGCAACATCGCCGAAGAGATCGCCGAACGCGGCCATTTGCACGAGGCGACAGTGGTTTCCCTGGCCAAGGCCTCCGCTTCGCCTGATGTCGCCGATGCGCTCGGGCTGGAGATCGGCTCGGCGGTTTTCCACTCACTGATCGTCCACAGCGAGGATGGCGTGCCGGTCCAGATCGAGGATCGCTACGTTCATCCCGAGGTCGCTCCCGACTATCTAGACCAAGATTTTTCGGTGATCACGCCGAACGCCTATCTATCGGCGATCGCGCCCTTGAGCGGGTCCGAACATGTCGTCGAAGCGACAGTTCCGCTTCCCTGGGAATGCAAGCTGCTGATGATCCTGAAGACCGAACCGTGCCTGACGATCCGGCGCCGCACATGGTCGGGCCGGCGAGTCGTATCGACCGCCCGCATCGTCTATCCCGGTCATCGCTACCGCCTGGAAAGCCGCAGCGGCATCCTGCCGACCGGCTAGTTGTATATGGAACATTCAAATGCCGAGAGCGGCCAGCGGCAGTCCGAGTGCTGAGCCCATGCGGCGAATATGCTGCCGGTCCTGATCCTTGCCGCTTTCCAGCGCCACGATCTCGCTGACGGTCAGACCGGATGTTTCGGCCATGTCGTCTAGGGAATAGCCCTTGCTGCGGCGGGCCTCGGCGAGCAGCACCGGGACACCTGTTACACTCTTAAATTCGCTGATATTGGCGGCCATGTTCATTGATGGATCTCCTGTCGGCTGCGGAGAAACGCGAACGATGGCCTGCGGTTCCCGAGCGCTGGCGCTGGTCACAAGAACATGACCGCCACTTCGGTCTGGATGCCGGACTGTCCCTCTTCGGCACGCACCCTCGCCGAAGATCGCAAAGACGTGTACGCTCCTGCCGGCGGGAGGAGCCGCCGAGGAGTTGGGGGATGCGATGGCGTTGATGCATATTCGGCGGCGGGATCTTCCAACAGGGCTGCCGTCGTCATGACCAACAGTCTGGCCGTCCCCTCTTTCGGCATCGCGCGGCTCGTGCGCGAGGAATGGTTTCTGGGCATCGGGCTCGTCACCAGCGCCATCATCCTGCTCTTCGAAGACGCGCTGTTCGACCATTTGACAAACCCGGCCTGTTTGCCGTCATCTTTCTCTGGATCTTCGCCGCCGTGCTCGGCTCGGCGCTTTCGGTCGTCCGCCATGCCGATCATCTCGCCGAACAACTTGGCGAACCCTACGGCACCTTGATCCTGACGCTGGCGATCACCTCGATCGAGGTCATGGCGATTTCCGCGGTGATGATCCACGGCGCCAACAACCCGACGCTTGCCCGCGATACGCTCTTTGCCGTCGTCATGATCATCCTGAACGGCATGGTCGGGCTATCTCTGCTGGTCGGCGGCTGGCGGCGGCCGGAGCAGCAGCACAACATGCAGGGCGCCAATGCCTATCTCGGCCTCATCGTGCCGCTGGCAGCACTCAGCCTCATCCTGCCGAGCTTTATCCATGCCGACGGCAGCCAGGCCTCGACACCGCGGCAAATGATCCTGGTGGTCATTTCGGTCGGCCTCTACAGCATCTTCCTGATGCTGCAGGCAGGCCGCCACCACCGCTATTTCAGCGAAGAGGGCGAAGCGGGGCAGCCGAAGCATCGCGCGCCTCTCCGGAAGGGCGCGATCTTGCTCCATGCCCTGCTGCTCTTCGCCTATATGGTGCCCGTCGTTTTCCTGGTCGAACAGCTGGCCCGGCCGATCGACTACATCATCGAGACGGTGCATGCGCCCGCAGCCATCGGCGGCATCATCATGGCCGTGCTTGTCGCAACGCCCGAGGCGCTGAGCCGTCCGCGCCTCGATCGCCAACAACCTGCAGCGCTCGGTCAACATATTCCTGGGCTCGGTGCTCTCGACCATCGGCCTGACGGTACCGGCCATGCTGCTGGTTGCCCATATTTCCAGCCATCCGATCAGGCTTGGCCTGGAAGGCACCGATCTGGTGATGCTGACTTTGACATTGGCCGTCAGCATGATCACCTTCGCCAGCGGCCGCACGCATATGATGCAGGGCGCCGTTCATCTGGTGCTTTTCCTTGCCTATGTTCTGCTGATCTTCCAGCCGTGACCGGAGCCAGCGACCATGACCCTTGAGCTTCTGATTACGAAATACGGCCTGCTGGCCGTCTTTCTCGTGCCGGCATCGAGGGGGAAACCACGGTCATTCTCCGGCGTCTTCGCCCATCGCCACCTGATGACCTATTGGAAGCGGCAGCAGCCGCGCCGCCGGGTCCTTCATCGCCGACCAGCTGTTCTTCTTCACGGCCGCCACGCGCGGCGCTGGTCGCGCATCCGCAAGCTCGTCGATCAACCGGCCTTCCAGCGCGCCAACAGGCTTCTCGAGCGCTATCCCGCCGGCTTCATCTTCGCCTTCCGCTTCGTCTATGGCCTGCGCACGATCAGCCCGGTTGCGATCGGCATGTCGAATGTCCCGACCGCGACCTTCATGGCCGTCAACGCGGTCGCCGCCGTCATCTGGGGGACGCTGTTCACCGCCATCGGTTATCTCTTCGGACAGGGCATCGAGCAGATCTTCGGCCACCTGCCGCTGCACCGGCACGTTCTCGTTGCCATCGTGGCAGTGGCAGCCCTGCTGATCGGCGGCGCATTCACCTATCGGAGGCTCCGCGCCGCCTAGCCCATTCGCCTTAGCCCGCCATGTTAGCAGGATCGATAGCGGGCTATTGCAATTCTGAAAAATACGGCTTCATATTGTGATAGCTTTGAACCTTGCAACCCTTAGGTTGCCGGGACGCGCATAGGGACTGCAGCTCGTAGATTATGAGGTGACAGGGTGCGTGAGGGAGGGTCTCAGGGTTTTCATCTGCTTGCCGCGCTCCTGTGTGCGGCCGGGCTTACCGCCTGTGACGGCAACGGCAACACCTATGTCGAGCCACCGCCGCCAAGGTGCGCATGGCGCAGCCGCTGCAGCAGAACGTCACCAAATATTTCGAGCTGACCGGCAATACCGCCGCCTTCAAATCGGTCGATATCGAGGCGCGTGTCCAGGGCTTCGTCGAACGATCGACTATCGCGACGGACGCTGTCAAAGCCGGCGACAAGCTCTTCGGCATCCAGAGCAACACCTATCAGGCGCAGCTCGATCAGGCGCAGGCGACGCTGACCTCGGCCCAGGCCGCACAGGTCGGAGCCAATCAGGAATATACGCGCCAGGTCAATCTGAGCGCCCAGAAAGTCGGCACGCAGACGGCGCTCGACAACGCCAAGGCAACGCTCGACCAGGCGAATGCCACCATCCTGAACGCCCAGGCGAGCTCGAACTGGCAAAGATCAATCTCGGCTACACGACCGTCACCGCTCCGTTCGACGGCACGGTCACCGCGCATCTTGTCGAGATCGGCACGCTGGTCGGCGTCTCCGGGGCCGACGACGCTCGCGACCATCGTCCAGCTCGATCCGCTCTATGCCATTTCAATGTCAGCGAGAGCCAGGTGCTGATGATCAAGCGCGAGCTTGCGGCGCAGGCCATACCTTCAAGCAGACCGATCTTCCAACATCCCGATCGAAATGGGCCTGCAGGGCGAGACCGATTATCCCTTCAAGGGCCACCTCGATTATGCCGCCCCACAGGTTGACGCCTCGACCGGGACACTGGCGGTTCGCGGCGTCGTGGAGAACAAGGATCGGGCGCTGCTGCCCGGGCTGTTCGTGCGCGTGCGCGTACCGTCGGGCATGAGGACAAGGCGCTTCTGGTGCGTGACGACGCGATCGGCATCAACCAGCAGGGCAATTACGTGCTCGTCGTCGGCAAGGACGATACCGTCGAGCAGCGGCTAGTGAAGACAGGCCAGAGCGAGGGACGCCTGCGCGTCATCGAATCCGGACTCAGCGCCGAGGATTGGGTCGTCACTGAGGGTTTCCAGCAGGCCGTTCCGGCAACAAGGTGGCGCCCGAGAAGGCGACGATGGAGATACCGGCAACGGCTGACGCCTCCGGGGCCGCCGCGCCCCAGGCCGGCCCCAATGAGCCCCCGCCCTCCTTCGGCTGATATTCCCGGGAGGCGCGCATGATCTCTCGCTTCTTCATCGAGCGGCCCGTCCTCGCCAATGTCCTGGCGCTGGTCTTCGTGCTGATCGGCGCCGTGGCGCTCTTCCAGCTACCGGTCGCGCAGTATCCGAATGTCGTGCCGCCAACCGTGCAGGTGACGACCCGCTATCCGGGTGCCAGCGCCAAGACGTTGGTCGATACGGTGGCGCTGCCGATCGAGCAGCAGGTCAACGGCGTCCAGAACATGCTCTACATGCAGTCGACCAGCGCCAGCGACGGCACTTACTCGCTGACGGTGACCTTCGCCATCGGCACCGATCCGGATCAGGCGCAGGGTTCTGGTGCAGAACCGCGTGGCGATCGCCATGTCATCGCTGCCCGACGCCGTTCAGCTGCAGGGCGTCACGACGCAGAAGAAATCGACCTCGATCCTCGAATTCGTCAGCCTCACCTCCCCTGACAGCCGTTACGACAGCCTGTTCCTGTCCAACTACGCCGTCATCAACCTGCAGAACGAACTCGCCCGCCTGCCCGGCGTCGGCAATGTCTCGGTGTTCGGCGCCGGCCAGTATGCGATGCGCATTTGGATGAATCCCGAGCTCCTGAAAGCGCGGGGGATGACGCCGCAAGACGTGATCAATGTCGTGCAGCAGCAGAGCCAGGAAGTGACGGCTGGCCAGATCGGCATTCCGCCCGGTGCCCGCGGGCAGGATTTCCAATATACATTGAACGTCAACGGACGGCTGAACGAGGCCGCCGATTACGAAAACATCATCGTCAAGGTCGACGACCAGAATGGCGGCGGATCACCCGCGTCCGCGCGACATCGGCCGGGTCGAGCTCGGTGCCCAGACCTACAGCCAGTCCTTCATGCAGAACGGCCGGCCGGCCCGCCGGCATCGGCGTTTTTCAGCTGCCGGAAGCCAATGCGATCACCGTCGCCAAGGACGTCGCGCCCAAAATGGCCGAGCTCGCGAAGAGCTTTCCGCCGGCCTTGCCTATGACGTCCCGTTCGACACCACGAAATTCGTGGACCGCCTCAATCGACGAAGTCTATGTGACTCTGATCGAGGCCGGCGTGCTCGTGCTGATCGTCATCCTCGTCTTCCTGCAGGACTGGCGGGCGATGCTGGTTCCGGCGACGACGGTTCCGGTCACCATCATCGGCGCCTTCGCGGCGATGGCTGCACTCGGCTTCACGGTCAATCTCTCCACCCTCTTCGCCATCGTGCTGGCGATCGGCATCGTCGGTCGACGACGCGATCGTCATCGTCGAGGGCGTGGCACGCCATATCGAGCAGGGAATGTCTGGCAGGAAAGCCGCCGAGAAGGCGATGGACGAGCTGTTCGGCCCTGTTATCGGCATCACCGCTGGTGCTGATGGCGCGTCTCATCCCCGCCGCCTTCCTTCCGGGGCCTTACCGGTCAACTCTACAAGCAATTCGCGCTCGTCATCGCCGCCACGGCGCTATCAGCGCCATCAATGCCATGACGCTGAA